>DATCEI010000320.1:0-2632 GCA_036510185.1 Rhizomicrobium sp.
CTCGATTTTCGGCACGATCACGCTTGCGCGCATAGGCATCGCGCTGGCCGTGCACGTTGTCACGTCGTCGCTCGCCTATTTTGTCTATGTCCGCAACCGCAACGGCATCGCCGATCCGAAGCGCCTGCAATGGCAATTGTGCCGGTTGCAATTCGTGCTGAGCGCCGCCTGGGGCGTTACGGTCTGGTGCATGTGGATAGACGGCAACGCGCTCAACAATGCGTTCGTTTCCACCGCTGTCGTAGGACTTGTCTGGTCGATGACGATGGCGCGCGCCGCCGATTTGCGCGTGCTTATGATCGCGATCATCACCGTAGTCAGCTTCTACTGGGCGCGGCTGTTGTCGGGCCATATCGAAACCGCGCGCATTCTCGGCCTGATGACGCCGATGTGGCTGTTCTACACCACGATGATGGGACGCGCCGCGCATCGCCAGATCAATTCGATGCTGGATATGCGCTTCCGCAATGAGGATATGGCGCATGCGCTGACGATTGCGCGCGACACCGCGCTTGCCGGGCGCATCGAAGCGGAATCCGCCAATGCGTCGAAGACCGCGTTTCTTGCCACCATCAGCCATGAACTGCGCACGCCGCTGAACGCCATTCTGGGCTTCTCCGACATGATCGCGACGGAAGCGATGGGGCCGACCGTATCGCCGCGCTATCGCGAATATGCCGGCGACATTCACGAATCCGGCGCGCATCTGCTGTCGCTTATCAACGACCTGCTCGATATCGCCAAGATCGAAGCGGAAAAAATGGAAATCGATCCGCAGCCGCTGGATGCGTTGAGCGAGCTGGAAGTGGCGCAACGCCTGACGGCCGCGAAAATCAATGCGAAGGATCAGAAGCTCACCGTGTCGCTGGCGGCCGATGCGCCGACGCTTTATGCCGATGGGCGCGCGGTGCGGCGCATCCTGCTCAATCTTCTTTCCAACGCGATGAAATTCAGTCCCGAAGGGGGACAGATTTCGCTGTGCGGCCGTGCGGCGAAAGAAGGCGGCTTTTTGCTTGTCGTCGAAGACAATGGCGTCGGCATTCCCGCCGATAAGCTCGACCGCATTTTTCTGCCGTTCAGTCAGGTGGATAATCGTTTCGACCGGCAGGCCGGCGGCACGGGATTGGGCCTTGCGCTTGTCAAAGGTCTTGTCGAATTGCATGGCGGCCGCGTGTGGCTGGAAAGCACGCTCGGCAAAGGCACGAAGGTTTTCGTTTACTTCCCGTTAGCCAAAACACACAGCTGCGCATTGCAACAAATGCGTGAAGTGCAAAGCTGACATCAGCAAATCTTAAGACCGCGACGTTACAGTCTCGGCAAATCCCGCAAAAAGCGGGTGGGGTGCAGGGCTGGGCAATCGTGGACTACGTTGAACAACCGCATAATCGGCAGAGCGCTGACGGGCGAGTCGTCAAGGCGCAGGTCGATTTCATTGCCAATGTCGTTCATGCCACGCGCTTCACCGGACCGTTGTGGTCGCTTGCCATTGCTGTCATGGCGTCGTCGGTCTTCAATCATTTCGGCCGCACGCCGTTCTGGAAATGCGCGATCTTTCCTGTTGTCGTCGGCACGGCGTTTTATCTCGCCAATGTGATGGTGGCGCGCTACCAGCGCGAAACCGAGACGAATGAACACGACGACACGATCCAGACTTGGTTCAAGCGTTTTTTGATCCAGCAGATCGCGATCAGCGCGGCGTGGGGCACGATGCCGTGGCTGTTGTGGGATCATGGCAACGCGGTCAACCAGATTTTCCTCGGCGCCGCGATTGTGGCCGTGGCCGCGGGCGTGGTGGTGAGCCGCGCCAACCAGACCGATATGTTCATTTCAAGCCTCGTCCCCATCATTGCGATGGCGGCGCTGCGATTTGCGCTGGGTGGCTCGGCGCTGGATATCGGCATTGCGATTTTGCTGCCGCTTTGCGCGGTGCAGCTTTATCTCGACGGCAGGCGGCTGACGCGCAGGCTTGATGAGGATTCGCGTTTGCGGTTTCAGGTCGAAGACCTTGCGCGCGAACTGGAAGAAACCCGCGACGAGGCGTTGCGCAAACGCTTTGAGGCGGAAACGGCCAATGCGTCGAAGACCGCATTCCTCGCCAATATGAGCCATGAATTGCGCACGCCGCTGAACGCCATTCTCGGCTTCTCGGAAATCATCGCGCAGGAATGTTTCGGGCCTGCCGGTTCGCCGCGCTACAAGGAATATGCGTTCGACATTCATTCGTCGGGCGCGCATCTGCTGTCGCTCATCAACGATCTGCTCGATGTCGCCAAGATCGAAGCGGGCAAGATGGATATCGAACCTGCCGCGCTGGAAGTGCGCCGCACCTTCGACACCGCGCTCAAGATCATGGGCACCAAGACGCGCGAGAAGCATCAGGAACTCATCATCGACATCGATGTTTCGACGCCGCCGCTGTTTGCCGATGAGCGTGCGCTGCGCCAGATCCTTATCAATCTCGTATCCAACGCGGTGAAGTTCACGCCGGAGCATGGCCGCATTTCGGTCGTCACAAGCCAGTCGCGCGACGGCGGTTTCCAGATTCTGGTGGAAGACAACGGGCCGGGAATCCCGCGCGAGAAACTCGACCGCATCTTCACGCCGTTCAGCCAGGTGGACAATCGCTACGACC
>DATCEI010000321.1:0-5541 GCA_036510185.1 Rhizomicrobium sp.
TGTATGTTCCGTCCGGCTGGGCGTTGTAGCTTTTGGCCAGCGCGAAATGGCCGCTCGTATTGGCCGCGATATCGGTTGCAAGCGTCGCGATATCGTTGACCAGCGTATATGTGTTGCCGTTGATGATGAGGCTGCTGCGCACATCCCAGAAATTGACATCGCCCTTGCCTGTGAAAGAGAGCGTGCCGCCGTTGCCGGTGGTCAATGTCAGACCGCCGCGCCCCGTGAGGGTCGTCGGCTGGCTGAATGTAATAGAGCGGTAGGCGTTGAGCGTGAGCCGTTTGGTGCTGACCCAGCTGAGTGGCGCTGCAACAACGATATCCATCGCCGTCTTGCCCGGCGAGACTTTAACATTCCCCGCGGCAAGCAGGTTTGTGAGATCGGTCACATTCAGAATGGCAACCTTGGCGGTCGCAGTGCAAACACCCGCCGTGCAAGTGATGCCGGTGGTCGCTTTTGTGGAGATAGTCACTGCGGCTTGCGCCACGCCTGCATTGCCGGCCAAGCCTACGACAGCCAACAACGCCGCGCATCTCGCGATGCGACGCGCAAAATATCCGGAAACCATCGATCTCTCCCCTATCCGCCCTGTCTCCGGCACGGCAGCCAGACACCATCGGAACACCGATTATAGATCGAAATAGAAGGTTTGTGGAATTGGCGCTCCCAACGGGAATCGAACCCGTGTTTCAGCCTTGAGAGGGCCGCGTCCTAACCGCTAGACGATGGGAGCAAGCGGGTGGCGGCTTATACCGTTCAGGCGGCGGGGCGATCAAGCGAAGGGCCGGAAACGAGCGGAATGCTGGTAAATTTCGGCCTTTGGAAAACGAAGGCACGCAAGGCGACGGGCTGGCTAGCGTTGGTCAAAGCCGCGATCAGCCAGAGAAAGTCTTCTTCGCCTGCGCCTTCAAGGTCGCGTGGCGAAGGTTCGGCGCTTCCATTGGGATGAGAGTGATAACAGCCGATGATTTCGGTGCCGTGTTCGCGTGCTTCGCGCATCAGCCGGAATTGTTCGGCAGGATCGATTTCGAAACGGTCCGCATCTGATGAAAGATTGCGTGTGGGATGAAGTGCGGTCGCGTGCGCGACACCTTCTTTATATGCACCTTCGATCAAGCCGCAGCATTCGCGGGGAAACGCCTCTCTCGCCTCGCGCTCCAATTGCACGCGAAGCTCGTCCGGCAGAACCAGCGATGCGATCATCGCGCCGTCGTGATGCGCCCGACGAGATGGCCGTCGCCTGTGTTCACGATGTCGATTTCCTCGCCGGTCACCGTCTTCACACGCATGATCAGCCGGTCGCCCTGAACGGCTGTGGCCGTGATCACGGCACCCTGCGGCAGCACCAGTTCACCGGCGCGCGCCGGGCCATGCCCGGTCAGCTTCATCGCTAGCCCCACAACCAGCACGACGAAGGCAATCACGATCAGCGCGCCAAGAAGGATGACGGCGGCCTTCGCCCCGCGATAGGTTGCGGTCGATTTCACATCTTCGGGTTCACCGGTGCCGGACGCAGCCAAATCTGACAATGCTCAATCCTCCGTAAGCGGAATGTTGCGGCCAGCGCCCGTGACGCCGGATCAGGCGGGTTTCCGGCTGGACCTGTTTCTGGCCGCGTCCCTGCCCGATCTCAGCCGCTCGCGTCTGCAGGGGCTTATCGCGTCTGGCGCGGTGTCCCGCAGCGGCGTGAAAATAGGAGACGGCAACACGAGGGTCAAACCGGGCGAGGAATATGAGGTGAACGTGCCGCCGCCCCGGGCCGCAAATCCACTGGCGCAGGATATTCCGCTGGTCGTGCTGTACGAGGACAAAGACCTTATCGTCATCGACAAACCGGCGGGATTGGTGGTGCATCCGGCGGCGGGCAATCCCGATGGCACGCTAGTCAATGCGCTGATCGCCCATTGCGGGGCGGAACTCGCAGGAATTGGCGGGGTTGCGCGGCCGGGCATCGTTCATCGCCTCGACAAGGATACGAGCGGCGCGCTGGTTGCGGCCAAAACCGAACGCGCGATGGGAAGCCTCGCCAAGCAATTCGCCGCGCACACGATTCTTCGCGCCTATCACGCCGTGGTATGGGGAAGCCCGCGTCTGGGCGAAGGCATTATCGAAGGCCAGATCGGGCGCAATCCGTTCGACCGCAAGCGCATGGCGGTGTTGCGCGGCGATAGCGGCAAACATGCGCGCACGCGTTATCGCGTGGTCGAGCAATTCGGCGAAAAAGCGCGGCCTTTCGCGAGCCTTGTCGAATGCCGGTTGGAGACGGGCCGCACACATCAGATTCGCGTGCATCTCACCCATCTGGGCCATCCGCTGATCGGCGATGCCTCTTACGGACGGGCGCGGCAAGCCCCGCGCGCGAAAACCGAGGCGCAAAAACGCGCTTTCGATGCGGCGTCCGAATTCCCGCGTCAGGCGCTACATGCTTTTTTGTTGGGGTTCCAGCACCCGACCACGCACAAGCAGATGCGCTTTGAATCGCCCTGGCCCGACGATCTCTCCACGCTCATCGCCGCCCTGCGGCAATTGTAATTGTCCAGCCGCGCCAAAGCATTACAAAGAAAACAGCAAAGCTCGCGATAATTTGCTATCCAACATCCCCCTCAGGCGTTGTTTAATATCAGTGCCTGCAAATCAGAGGTGCATATGAGCGGTCGCGGCGTTCCCATGCTTCAGGGCGAGGCTGGGCTTTCGCGTTATCTGTCCGAGATCCGGAAGTTTCCGCTTCTGGCGCCGGAAGAAGAATACATGTTCGCCAAGCGCTGGAAGGAACATGAAGACCCCGAGGCGGCGAAGAAACTCGTCACCAGCCATCTGCGTTTGGTCGCGAAAATCGCGATGGGTTATCGCGGCTATGGTCTGCCCATTTCGGAGATCGTGGCCGAGGGCAATGTCGGATTGATGCAGGCGGTGAAGCGTTTCGAACCTGACAAGGGCTTTCGTTTGGCCACGTATGCGATGTGGTGGATCCGCGCTTCGATACAGGAATATATTTTGCGCTCGTGGAGCCTTGTAAAAATGGGCACGACGGCGGCGCAGAAGAAATTGTTCTTCAATCTGCGCAAAGCCAAGAACAAAATCGACGCCATAGAAGAAGGCGATCTCAGCCCCGAGAATGTGAAGGAAATCGCGCGCCAATTGGGCGTGCGCGAAAACGAAGTGGTGGATATGAACCGGCGGCTATCCGGCCCCGATTCCTCGCTCAACACGCCGCTGCGTTCGGAGTCCGAATCCGAATGGCAGGATTGGCTTCAGGACGACGCGCTGGATCAGGAAACCGTGCTTGCGGATTCCGAAGAACTGGACGAACGCAAAGGCCTGCTGACCAGCGCCATGAGCGTGCTGACCGAACGCGAGCGCGAAATCATCGAGGCCCGCCGCCTGCGCGACGATCCGGAAACGCTGGAGGATTTGTCCAAGAAATTCGGCATTTCGCGCGAGCGCGTGCGCCAGATCGAAATGAAAGCCTTCGACAAGCTGCAAGAGGCGATGAAGACGGCGATGACTGAAAAACGCAGCGTGGCGGCGGAATAACAATCATTATCGTCATGGCCGGGCTTGACCCGGCCACCCATCGCGCTCGCATCTGCGAGCGCAGAAGAATCTCTTCGATGCGTGGACACGTATCGGATGGATGGCCGGATTAAATCCGGCCATGACGGTTATGGAGAACAGATATACGCAAATGCGCATTCTGCATGCGCGGCTCATGCGACTATCATTGCATCAACTGTGGAGGCTGCGATGAAGCTCAAGCTCTGGCAAGTGGATGCGTTTGCGAACAAGCCGCTGGAAGGCAATCCGGCCGCCATCGTGCCGCTGGATGCGTGGATCGATGCCGGCCTGATGCAGAAAATTGCCAATGAGAACAACCTCGCCGAGACTGCGTTTTTCGTGCGGACGGGCGAAGGCAAATACGACCTGCGCTGGTTCACGCCGGAATCCGAAGTGGAATTGTGCGGCCATGCTACGCTTGCCAGCGCGTGGACGATTTTCGCCGAACTCGATCCCGAACTGAAATCCATCGCGTTCGAAACGCGCTCCGGCACGCTGACGGTGGATCGCGGCCGCGACGGGCGGCATACGATGTCATTGCCCGCCGATCATGTTGCACCGTTTGAATCCGCAGGATTGGCGGACGCCATCGGCAAGGCGCTTGGCACAACGCCGCCAAAAGAAATTCACAAAGGCCGCCATCTGTTTGCGGTGTGGGACAATGCAGCCGGCGTGCGCGACATCAAAGGCGTGGGCGAAATCGCGGGCGTACTCAGCTCGCTGGGCATCTGGGGCCTTATCGCGACCGCGCCGGGCGATCAGAACTACGATTTCATTTCGCGTTTCTTCGCGCCCGAAAAAGGCGTGCCCGAAGACCCCGTGACGGGTTCGGCGCATTGCGCGCTGACGCCCTATTGGGCGAAACGTCTAGGCAAAAAAACATTAAGCGCGCGGCAGGTTTCTCCACGCGGCGGCGATCTTCAATGCACGGATGACGGCGCACGCACGATCATCTCCGGGCCATGCGCGCTTTATATGAAAGGTGAAATCAGCGTCTAAACGTCTTCGTCTGCGTCCGAAATCGTTTCACCGAACGCAGCCAGGCCCTCTTCCAGATAATCGCCCAGCATCGGCAGGCCGAGGAGATATTGCGCCGTGCGTTTGTTGTGTTCGGTGCGTGCGGTATCGACCGCCTCATTCCATTCGCCGAGATCGTAAGTGCCGCGACCCAGCCACGCGAGCGCAACCAGTTCAAACTGCTCGTCTTCGTTCAGCCCGTTGATAAACGAAACCAGTTCCTGCCGCACCGGATCGTCAGATTTGTCCTCCAGCACATCGGTTTCGTCGTCGTCGGTCGCGTTGGAGCCGGAATCCGGATCGCTGTCGGCTTCCTTGGCGTCGAACTGGCGCGCTTTCACGATGATGAACGCAACCTTGTCGATGGCAATATTCAGCGTCGGTTCGGACGCGACGTCGGTTTCGGCGGCAATCGGCATGGCGAAGTTCCTGATGGTTGACCATCCGTGAACGCGGCTAACGGGCCGCCGTTCCGTATGACAAAATTGCACAACACATTCGCATTGACGCGCGCGCGGCCAATCCCTATATCCGCCGTGGGCCACGCCGCCCCAACGCGGCGCGATCATTCTGAAAGGAATGAACATGACCGGGAATCATCCGGCCGTGCGACCCGCACGGCCTTTTTTTTCGTCCGGACCCTGCGCCAAACGGCCGGGCTGGACACCAGACGCACTCGGCGGCGCGCTGCTGGGGCGTTCGCATCGCTCCAAGCCGGGCAAAGCCAAGCTGAAAGATGCCATCGAGCGCACGCGCGCTTTGCTGGGCATTCCGGCTGATTATCGCATCGGCATCGTGCCTGCGTCGGACACCGGCGCGGTCGAGATGGCGATGTGGTCGATGCTGGGGCCCAAGCCCGTCGATATTCTTGCGTGGGAAAGTTTCGGCGAAGACTGGGTGACGGATGTCGCCAAGCAGCTGAAGCTGAAAGACACGCGAATCATCAAGGCGGGTTACGGCGAATTGCCC
>DATCEI010000322.1:0-11240 GCA_036510185.1 Rhizomicrobium sp.
TGGCGACGCCGGGCTCCAAGCCCAAGCCGCCGGAAAATCCGATGTCGGCGGATCGCGTGCGCTGGGAACACATTCAGCGCGTCTATGAATTATGCGGCCACAATGTTTCGGAAACCGCGCGCCGCCTCAACATGCACCGCCGTACGCTGCAACGCATTCTGGCCAAGCGCAGCCCGCGATAATTTTTACAACTCTCGTCCGTCATCGCCCGGCTTGTCCGGGCGATCCAATTTGTTTTTCTGGAAAAGGAAAGTGGATTGCCCGGATCCTTCGCAAAAGCTCAGGACCGGACAATGACGGTATAGGGGTTGTGCTGAAACAACTCCGTCAACCCTTCTTCACATCGAGTTCTCTCACCACCTTCTTCGGTGCAATCGCGCGCCAGCGGCGTTCGAGAAATCCGCGCACGGTTTTCGCATCCGCTTTGTCGAGACGCAGCAGAACCGTCGGCCAGTCGCGATAATGCTCGGTGATGTGAAACAGTTTGGGATCGGATTCGAGCAGCATGTCGCGCTCGTCCATGCTGCCCACCATCACGACGATGGAATTGTCTTCGTCGCGCAGCCGCGTGAAGAATTTCTTGGCCACATGAAAGGACGGCTTGCCGTAGGACACCGCTTCCGCGGCAAGCGGAAACGACAGCGCGATTTTCTTAAGCTGGGCTTTGGTGACCGGCATGGGCCGGTATCATAACGGCCACGGGCGCGGGCACAAGTCCGGGCAACACGCGATAGGCCAGCCGCACAATGCCGAGCGAGACGAAGAACACGCCTGCGCCTGCGATCATGTCAGTGAGATAATGCCCGCCGATATAGGGAATGCCGATCAGCATCAGAAGATTGATCGCGGCCAGAATATATCCCAGCGCGCCGAGTTTGCGATAAGCGTAAACATAGACCAGCGCCATCACTGTATGGAATGACGGGAAGCAGATCACGCCCGTCATTTTCGACAGCGCGAAGGTGAGATTGTGGCGGCTCATCAGATGCTGCATGTCGGGCAGGAAGCCGCCATGCGATTCAAGCCCGAATGTCTTGAACGGCCCCAATGCCGGAAACAGCACCGCACCGGCATTGGTGATCGCGGTTGCGATGAAAACGATCCAGAACAATTCGTGCAGGCGGTCTTTGCGGCTCATCAAGCCCATCAGCACACAAATATACAACGCCTGAATGTTCTCGCTGCCATAGAGCAGGTCCAATGCTTTGGCAGCGAGCGGATGGGCAAGCAGGAATTTGAAACCCGCGAGCCAATCGAATCCCATTGCGCGATCCAGCGCTTCGAGCTGGCGATCCACCAGCGCGCCCGATGACGCCATGCTGAGATAGGACAGCACGATGAACCCCATCGCCATACTGAGCGTGATGGCGAGAAATTCGGCCATTACGGCGAAGCGCTCATAGCCCATCACGCGCGCGGCCAGCATCGCCACCAGCGCGCCGGCGAGCACATGGAAATCGCTCACCGTCAAAATCAGATGAAACCCGATATGCCGCGCCCACAGCACATCGATCATGGCCACGAGCGCCAGCGCCAGCCATTCCGGCGCAAACGCCAGCCAGTGTTCGGGCCGGGAAAATCGGATGGCGGGCAGTTGCATGGCGGCTCCGGGATCGGAGCGCATTTTCACCAGCCCCGGTTAGGGATTGGTTACGCCTTCGGTCATGGCAAGAATCGTGGCCAGACGCTCGGCCGCAACCTTGGCAAAACTCAGCGTCACCGCTTTTCTGCGGCTGGCATGCAATTGCGCGCGCGGCGAGGGGCGCACAATCGCGCCGCCGTAACGGTCCGCCACGATGAGGCCCGGCGTCGTCGGCACGAATTCATCGGGAAAATCCGGCGGGATCGCGAAATAGAACAGGTCGCAATATTCGAGATATTCGGGCCATTTCATATCGCCCCTCAGATCGGCAACGCTGACCTTGATCTCCACACCCAACATCGTGCCGTCGGGGCCGAGTGCCGCCACATCGAGCCTGCGCCCATTGGCAAGCGTGAATTCCAGAATGGGCGAGAAGCCCTCCTGCATCAGAAGACGGGACGTGCCTCGCGCGACATCGGCGGCGGTGATGGACATGGAAGTATTCTAGAATTGTTTTGCTGCTTGTTGCACCTAACCGTCATGGCCGGATTTAATCCGGCCATCCATCCGGCGTATGTCCATGCGTCGCAAAGAATCATTTGCGTTCGCAGACGCGAACGCGATGGGTGGCCGGGTCAAGCCCGGCCATGACGAGATAGAGTTTACTCCGCCGCCAGTTGCGCGAAGCTTTGGCCCTTGGAGCCGAAATTCACGGTCTGGAGATAGCGGATGCCTTCTTCGGCGATGTCGTCGCCGACCATCGTGTCGCCTTCGCTCTTCAGCTCGTTCATGTCGACATACATGCCGTAGAAATTCTTCGTGCGGTCGGTGATGATGCCCGTGTTGAGCAGCGTCTTGATCAGCACGCGGAAGATGTTGGTCGATTCTTTCAGACGCTCGCGGCGTTCTGTGTCGCCGAAAGCTTCCGTCAGCGCTGCCATCGCTTCATTGTGATCGAGGCCCAACGACTGATAGACGGGCAGCATCTGTTGCGGATTGACGAGATTGAACAGCAGCGTCTGGAAACATGACGCCGCCCAATCTTCGACGATATTGTGTTCTTCTTCCGACAGTTTCGGGATCGTGCGGTCGGCCCAGATCTTTCCGAATTTGTGATGGAAGGCTTCGTCGGTCATGACGAGCTGGCACAATTTCACCAGCAGCGGATCCTGACTTTTCTGATAGAGCGTCGCGAACGCGCCCATCGCCAGACCCTCGACCAGCATCTGCATGCCGATGATCTTTTTGTACACTTCCGGCGCGAGAACGATTTCGTTCAAAAGATTGCTCAGCGTCGGCCCGCAGGGCAGCGGCGTGCCCCAACGCGCCTTGATGTACGCAGAAAATCCCGTGACGTGACGCGCTTCCTCGCGCGTCTGGTTGGCGGCGTATTCCTGGGCGCCCGGATCGCGCAGGATGTGGCACAGCGAGGCCGACAACGACAGCGCGCCCTGTTCGCCGTGCAGAATGGACGACAGCGACCAGCGCGTGTGCTGATTGCAATAGCGGATGCGGTCAGCACCCTTTAATTTGTCGCCGAAGCTTGTGGCGAGAAGCGGAAAGAAATCGTCCGGAAGAATCTGCTGCTTGGTGATGTCGAATGGGCCGGTGAAGTCGATGTATTTCTTGTCCAGCGGATCCCAGAAATGATCGTGGGTCGCGGAGATGATCTTGTCGAAGGCCGAAGATCGCCGTCCGTAACGCTCCACTTCCAGCATCGAGGCGAAATCGTCGGGGGCCACCGCATCATAGGCATTGTCTTTGGTGATCTGGACCATGGGGGCATCCTCCGTGCGTTCGGCCTGAAAGCTCTCAGATAAGTATGAACGCGCCGTTCGCAAAGTCAAGGAAAATGACGCCAGCGTCATTATTATATTCTGTCATTCTTCGCTGAGCGAGCCTTTGGTCGAAGCCACCCCGCCTTCCAGCCGCTCATCGGGCGAGGCCGCCTGACGCAGCGCCCGGGCCAGTCCCTTGAAGCAGGTCTCCACGATGTGGTGGCTGTTGGTGCCGTAAAGGTTCTCGATGTGCAGACACACGCCCGCATTCTGGGCAAAGGCTTGAAACCATTCCTTGAACAGTTCCGTGTCCATCTCGCCGAGCTTCGGCTTGGGCACCTCCACCCGCCAGATCAGATAGGGCCGGTTGGAGACGTCGATGGCCACGCGGGTCAGCGCCTCGTCCATGGGGATCAGCGCCGAGCCGAACCGTGTGATGCCGGAAAAATCGCCCAGCGCCTTCTTCACCGCCTGCCCGATGACGATGCCGGTGTCCTCGGTCGTGTGGTGGAAATCGACATGCAGATCCCCGCTCGCCCGGACCTTGAGGTCAATCATCGAATGGCGGCCAAAGCTTTCCAGCATGTGGTCCAGAAAGCCGATGCCCGTGTCGATATCGCATTCGCCCGAGCCGTCGAGGTCGAGCGAAACGGCGATCTCGGTTTCGCGTGTCTTGCGTTCGACGGTTGCGGTGCGCATGGCGGACTTTCGGCTGATCTGGTTCCTGTCGGCTCATAACATAGAGGCCGGCTGAGGCAAAAAGGGGCGTGCTGTTGACCGGGGGTGCGTTCCTTGCAAAAAGTCGCGCCCTTGAAAGTCGCCCATAGAATCGAAGGACGCGCGAAATGCCGGGGTCCAGTTATCTTTTCACCAGCGAGAGCGTGTCCGAAGGCCATCCCGACAAGGTCTGCGACCGCATTTCGGATGAAGTCGTCGATCTGTTCTTTCGCGAAGGGCCACGCCACGGCTTTGACCCCAAGGACATCCGCGTCGCCTGCGAGACCATGGCGACCACCAACCGCGTGGTGATTGCAGGTGAAACGCGCGGACCCGCCGCCGTCACCTCCAACATGATCATCGATGTAGCCCGCGAAGCCATCCGCGACATCGGCTACGAACAGGACGGCTTTCACTGGAACAATTGTGAGATCGAAGTCCTGCTGCACGCCCAATCCGCCCATATCGCGCAGGGCGTGGACGCCAGCGGCAACAAGGACGAGGGCGCGGGCGATCAAGGAATTATGTTTGGCTATGCCTGCCGCGAGACGCCCACGCTGATGCCCGCGCCACTTTATTACAGCCACAAGATTCTTCGTTTGCTGGCCGAGGCGCGCAAATCGGGCCGCGAACCCAAGCTCGGCCCGGACGCCAAAAGCCAGGTGACGGTGCATTACGATTCCGGCCGGGCGGTGGGGGCAACGCAGATCGTGCTTTCGACCCAGCATCTGGACGAAAACATGACCTCCGCCGATGTCCGCCACATCGTGGAACCCTATATCCTCAAGGCGTTGCCCGAAGCATGGGTTGACACAAACACAGTTTGGCATGTGAACCCGACGGGCGCGTTCGTCATCGGGGGGCCGGATGGCGATTGCGGACTGACGGGCCGCAAGATCATCGTAGACACATATGGCGGTGCTGCTCCGCATGGCGGCGGCGCGTTCTCCGGCAAAGACCCGACCAAGGTGGACCGTTCGGCGGCCTATGCGGCGCGGTATCTCGCAAAGAACGTGGTGGCGGCGGGCCTCGCTGACCGTTGCACGATTCAGATTGCCTATGCCATCGGCGTTGCCGATCCGCTGTCGGTCTATGTCGATCTGCATCGCACGGGCAAAGTGGACGAGACCAAGCTCGAAGAATTGCTGCCGCAGATCATGAGCCTGAAACCGCGCGGTATCCGCGAGCATCTGAAGCTCAACCAGCCGATCTATGCGCGCACCGCGGCTTACGGTCATTTCGGGCGCGAGCCGGATGCGCAAGGCGGATTCTCCTGGGAGAAGACCGATCTTGTCGATCAACTAAAGAGCGCGTTCTGACGGACCATCCCGAACGCCATCGCCGTTTGCTGTACGGACGGCGCAAAGGTCCGAAGCTCGGCGCGCATCAGGCGCAATTGTTTGAAACGCTGCTGCCGAAGCTGGCACTCGATCTGCGATCACAAAACTGGTTCGGCCCCGACATCAACGACATCTGGCTCGAAGTGGGTTTCGGTGCGGGCGAGCATTTGCTGTGGCAGGCGCAGCATCATCCGAACATCGGCATGATCGGCGCGGAGCCTTATGAATCCGGCGTTGCGAAACTGCTATCAAAACTCGATGCAGAACCGGCATCGAATGTCCGCATACACATGGGCGGTGCGCGCGACATCATCGATGCGTTGCCCGATGCGAGTTTGGGGCGCGCATTCATTCTGTTTCCCGATCCGTGGCCGAAGACGCGGCATCACAAACGCCGGTTCATACAAACCGAAACGCTCAACGCCTTCGCGCGTATTCTAAAATCCGGCGCGGAACTGCGTTTCGCAAGCGACGATGCGCCTTATATGGAATGGACGCTGGAACGTCTGATGGCGCATCCCGCGTTTGCATGGCCCGCGCGCGGGCCATCGGATTGGCAAACAAGACCTGAAGATTGGCCGCCCACCCGTTATGAGGCCAAGGCGCTGCACGGAAAGCCTGCTTATTTGAGGTTTTTGCGAGTCTGATCTTGCTTTTCGGGCCTCGCCCCCCTATATCCCCGCCATCCCAGACAACAGAAACTTACTGTTGTGTGGCGGTCGCAAGACCGCCGCGCGGGGAAAGCTTTGGAGTGACGCCATACTTACGCAGATGTCGCAATTGGAGCCGATTATCGCGCCGGCTGTCGAGGCTGCGGGCTATCGTCTCGTGCGCCTTCGCGTGATGGGTGGCAAACGCAAGACGTTGCAGATCATGGCGGAACGGCCCGACGGACAGATGGATGTGGAAGATTGCGCGAAGCTTTCGCGCGCGCTGTCCGATTTCCTCGATGCCGAAGACCCGATCGAAGGCGAATATATGCTTGAAGTGTCTTCGCCCGGTATCGATCGCCCGCTGACGCGGCTGACCGATTTCTCGCGCTGGGCAGGCCACGAGGCGCGTATCGAACTGAGCGCGCCGCAAGAAGATGGCCGCAGGCGTTTCAAGGGCATGTTGCTGGGGCTGGACGGCAATGACGTCCTGCTCGGCATCGGCGAGGAGCGTTTGAAATTTCCCTTCCGTGCCATTGCGGATGCGAAATTGGTGCTCACCGACAGGCTTATCGAAGAAGATTTGAAGGCGCGCAAACACGCGCAATAGGAGAAGGAAGATATGTCAACCGGAGTTGCCGCCAACAGGCTTGAACTCTTGCAGATCGCAGATGCGGTCGCGCGCGACAAATCGATCGACAAATCGGTCGTGTTGCACGCGATGGAAGAAGCGATGCAACGCGCGGCCAAAGCCCGCTATGGCAGCGAAAACGAAATTCGCGTCGAGATCGACAACAAGACGGGCGAGACCCATGTGTCGCGCTATCTGAACGTCGTCGAACTGGTCGATAACGACAAGATCGAGATTTCGCTCGCCGATGCGCGCGCGAGAAACCCCGCAGCGCAAGTGGGCGACATCATCGCCGAAACCCTGCCGCCGGTGGATTTTTCGCGCATCGCCGCACAAGCCGCAAAGCAGGTCATCGTGCAGAAAGTGCGCGATGCCGAACGCGAGCGCCAATACGAAGAATACAAAGACCGCATCGGCGAAATCGTTCACGGTATCGTCAAGCGTTCGGAATTCGGTTCCGTCGTTGTCGATTTGAGCCGCGCCGAAGGTGTCGTGCGCCGCGACGAGATGATCCCGCGCGAATCTTTCCGCGCCGGTGATCGCATTCGCGCTTACATCTATGACGTGCGCCGCGAAGCGCGAGGGCCGCAGATTTTCCTGTCGCGTTCGCATCCGCAATTCATGGTGCGTCTGTTCGCGCAGGAGGTGCCGGAGATTTACGACGGCATCATCGAAATCCGCGCCGTTGCGCGCGATCCCGGCAGCCGCGCCAAGATCGGCGTGATCTCCAAGGATTCCAGCATTGATCCTGTCGGCGCCTGCGTCGGCATGCGCGGCGTGCGCGTGCAGGCTGTGGTGCAGGAACTGCAGGGCGAACGCATCGACATCATTCCGTGGTCGCCGGAAGCCGCCACCTTCATCGTCAATGCGCTGGCGCCCGCCGAAGTGTCCAAAGTCGTGCTTGACGAAGACACGCATCGTGTCGAAGTCGTCGTGCCCGACGAGCAGCTTTCGCTTGCCATCGGACGGCGCGGACAGAATGTGCGTCTCGCCTCGCAATTGACGGGCTGGCAGATCGACATCCTCACCGAAGCCGAGGAAAGCGACCGCCGTCAAAAAGAATTCGCTGAACGCACCGCCCTATTCATGGAGACGCTGGATGTTGACGAGACTGTCGCGCAATTGCTTGCCTCGGAGGGCTTCGCCAATGTCGAAGATGTGGCGTTCGTGCCGGTGAACGATCTCGCCGCCATCGAAGGTTTCGATGAGGAAACCGCGCAGGAGCTGCAAAGCCGCGCGGTCGAGCATATCGAGGCGAACAATCGCGCGCTCGATGACAAACGCCGCGAACTGGGCGTGGAAGATTCCGTCGCCGAAATCGAAGGCATCACGCCGCCGATGCTGGTCGCGCTGGGCGAAGCGGGCATCAAGACGCTGGAGGATCTGGCGGGCTGCGCCACCGACGATCTGCTCGGCTATTACGAAACAAACAAAGAAGGCGAGCGCGTGCGCACGCCGGGCTCGCTGGAAGGTTTCGATCTCACCGCCGATGACGTCAACGCAATCATTATGAAATCGCGCGTCAAGGCGGGCTGGATCGAGGAGCTCGAAGCGACAGCTGAGAGCGCCCCCGTTGAAGAAGAAGTCGCGGAGGAAGAAGAAACCGCGTGAACGCAGTAGCGGCCATCACGGAGGAGGACGAAGCGATGCGCGAACGGCGCGATCGTGGCGCCTCTCGCTCGCGCGAACGGCGCTGCATCGTGACGGGTGAAGTATTGCCCGAAACGCATCTCATCCGCTTTGTCGTGGGGCCGGATCAAACCATTGTGCCCGACCTCGCGGCGAAATTGCCGGGACGTGGCATCTGGGTCAGTGCCGACCGCGAAAGCCTGACGCGCGCGATTGCGAAAAATCTTTTCGCGAAAGCCGCCAAAGCGTCCGTCAAAGTCGACGCCGATTTGCCGGACCGCATCGAGGCGCTGCTCGTGCAGCGCATGTTGAACGATCTGGGCCTTGCGCGGCGCGCG
Organism: Rhizomicrobium sp.; assembly: GCA_036510185.1. Classification (GTDB taxonomy): domain Bacteria; phylum Pseudomonadota; class Alphaproteobacteria; order Micropepsales; family Micropepsaceae; genus Rhizomicrobium. The sequence goes on from DATCEI010000322.1 coordinate 8,666, forward strand.
GGCGAATTGATCCTGGGTTTCGATCAGGTGACACGCAGTTTCGAGGAAAAAACCCGCATCGCGGCCATCGTCGAAGCTTCGGACGGTGCTGCCGACGGCAGGCGGAAACTGCTCGGTGCGGCGCAAGCGCGCGGCCTCGAATTCACCGTGATCGACACACTCAGCATCGCCGAATTGAGCTTGGCGCTCGGTCGCGACAATGTGGTACATGCAGCCCTCAAACTGGGGCGGCTGGCCGAGAGGCTGGTCTTCGAAATGGGGCGGCTCAAAGGTTTCCGCTCCGCAGTTCCCGGAAAGAACCGGACGGGCGATGCGCCTGCCGGTACGAAAGGTTTCGCATGAGTGACAATGATACGCGCGATGGCCGCGCCGGGCGCACGCCTCTGTCTTTGAAAAAGACGGAGACTTCGACCGTCAAGCAGAGCTTCAGCCATGGCCGCACCAAAGCGGTGGTGGTGGAGAAAAAGCGCGCGCGTCTGACGCCGGGCGGCAAACCGGAAGCGCCGGAAAAGCCCACGCCCGTCACCGAAACCAAAGTCGCGCCGACGCCAGCAGCACCCCAACGCGAATTGCCTTCGCGCACCGGTGTTGTGCTGCGCCAATTGACCGATGAGGAAAAAGCCTCGCGCGGCCGCGCGCTCGCAGGCGCGCGTGAAGAAGAAGAACACGCCCGCAGGCGCGCCGAAGAAGACGCCAAGCTTCGCGCCGGCGAAGAAGCGCGTCTGGCCCGCGAACGCCAGGCCGCGGAAAAACGCAAAACCGAGGAAGACGCCCGCAAGGCCGCCGATGAAGTCGCGCGCCGCCATGCCGAGGAAGAAGCCTCCCGCCGCTTTGAGAAAAAAGAAGCCGCAGCCCCCGTCGTCAGCACCGATGCGCCGCGCCGGGGCAAGGCCTTGCTGGACGAAGACGAAGAAGCCGCGAGCAAAAAAAGCGGCGGCGGCGCGGGCGGCAAGGCCGCACCGAAAAGTGCCACCCCGCCGCGCAAGACCGCGGACAATCGTCGCCGCGGCAAACTCACGGTCACGAAAGCGCTCTCCGGCGATGACGAACGCATGCGTTCGGTCGCCTCCTATCGCCGCCATCTGCAACGCGTGAAGGGTGCGCAGGCCGCACCCGCCGGTCCCGTCGGCCCGCGCGAAGTGACAATTCCCGAAACCATTACGGTTTCAGAACTCGCCAACCGCATGGCGCGCCGCGCCGTGGACGTCATCAAGGTGCTGATGAAAAGCGGCATGATGGCGACCGTCAACGACACGATCGACGCCGACACCGCCGAACTCGTCGCCACCGAATATGGCCACACGGTCAAGCGGGTTGCGGAATCCGACGTGCTGGAAGGCCTGAAAGGTGTCGAGGACGCCGACACCAATCTTCAATCGCGCCCGCCCGTGGTCACCGTCATGGGCCATGTCGATCACGGCAAGACTTCGCTGCTCGATGCGCTGCGTAAGACGGATGTGGTCGCAGGCGAAGCAGGCGGCATCACGCAACATATCGGCGCCTATCAGGTGCAGATGAAGAACGGCTCCAGGATCACGTTTCTCGACACGCCGGGCCACGCAGCGTTCACCGCCATGCGCGCGCGCGGCGCGAAAGTCACCGACATTGTCGTGCTGGTCGTTGCCGCCGATGACGGTGTCATGCCGCAAACCGCCGAAGCGATCGCGCACGCCAAAGCCGCCGGCGTCCCGATCATCGTCGCCATCAACAAAATCGACAAAGGCGACGCCGATCCGATGCGCGTGAAGACGGAATTGCTGCAATACGAAATTCAGGTCGAAGACCTCGGCGGCGAAACGCTTGCTATCGAAGTCTCCGCGACCAAAGGCACCAATCTCGACAAGCTGGAAGAAGCCATTCTGCTTCAGGCCGAAATTCTCGATCTGAAAGCCAATTCCGAACGTCCGGGCGAGGGCGCGGTTGTCGAAGCCAAGCTCGACAAAGGACGCGGGCCTGTGGCCACCGTTCTCGTGCAGCGCGGCACGCTGAAGGTTGGCGATATTCTCGTTGCCGGTTCCGAATGGGGCCGGGTGCGCGCGCTCGTCAATGATCGCGGCGAGCAGGTGCAAAGTGCCGGTCCTGCCATGCCCGTGGAAGTGCTGGGCCTTTCCGGCGCGCCGGAAGCGGGCGACGAATTCGTCGTCGTGGAATCGGACGCACGCGCCCGCGAAGTCACCGAATATCGCGCCCGCAAACGCCGTGAAACCCGCCACAAAACCGTCTCGCGCCAGACGCTGGATCAATTGCTGCAAAGCCGCGATCAGGGCGAGAAGCGCCTGTTGCCGCTCGTCATCAAGGGCGACGTGCAGGGTTCAGTCGAAGCCATTATCGGCGCGCTGGAAAAACTCGGCACCGACGAAGTGGGCGTGCAGGTGTTGCAATCCGGCGTCGGCGGCGTCACCGAAAGCGATGTCATTCTGGCCCATGCCAGCGGCGGCGCGATCATCGGCTTCAATGTGCGCGCCAATGCGCAGGCGCGCGAGCGTTCCAAGCGCGACGGCGTGGACATCCGGTATTACAACATCATCTACAACGTCGTGGACGACATCAAAGCCGTGCTGTCGGGCATGCTGGC
>DATCEI010000323.1:0-7155 GCA_036510185.1 Rhizomicrobium sp.
ATCAATGCGCCGCGGGATGCAGCGTAGCGGTTTCCATCAGATGCTGCTTGGCCGTATGGCCCGCATCGCTATCAGGTGACGCCTTCACAACAATTTCCCAATCCGCGCGCGCACCGGCGACATCGCCGCCTTCGAGTTTCAGCGTACCGCGTTCCACCAGCGCCTCCGCATAATCCGGATAGATGCCGAGTGCGCGGTCGATGTCGGCGCGCGCGTCCGCCTTCATGCCTTCGGCATGACGCGCGCTCGCCCGCAGCACATACAAATCCGCGCGTTCGGAATCGATGCCGAGAGCGGTGGTGAGATCGGTATCGGCACCCTGCCAATCCTTGTGCATGGCGCGGGCGCGCGCGCGATCCGCAAACATATCGGCCTGATGCGGCGCGAGTGTGAGCGCGGTGGTGAACAGTGGCAGCGCATTGCCCGGCTGATCGCCCAGCAGCCACGCATTGCCCGCCTGATCGTATAATTGCGCGCGCATCGAGGCATCGCCGGATGTGGGATCGCGCGCCAGGGCGACAAGAATGTTGGCCGCTTCCGCGTAATGACCGAGGCCCACCAGCGCAATCGCCGAACAATGCATCGCTGCCGAGCCGCCATCGCGCCAGGCCTTCGCTTCTTCATATCCGCCGCGCGGATTGCTTTCGGCAAGCGCGATGCAGCGGATATAGCGTTCTTTTTCCTTGACGATGAGCTGACTGGGTTCGGCGAAAGCCTGCGTTACAAACGCGCTGCAGGCAAGACCGGCGTAGAATACTGTTCTCATTCTATCTCCGCGATAAGCCCCGCCAAGGTTTCTTCTATAAGCGTGAGATCGCGCGGCGTGGAAAGTCGGTGATCGCCATTCTTGATCAAGGTCAGCCTGACATCGCCGTCGATAACATCGGCAAGCTTCATCGCATGGCTCCACGGCACATCGGGATCCTGCATGCCCTGCAGAATGCGAACCGGAAACGGAAGTTTCAGATGATCCCGCAGAATGAGATTGTTGCGGCCGTCTTCGATCAGCACGCGCGTGATGGGATAAGGTTCCTGACCATATTCCGACGGCCACGACCATTCGCCCTGTTCTGTGATTTGGCGCTTTGCATCTTCGGGCAGGCTGGGCCACATCAGCGCTTCGGTGAAATCCGGCGCGGGCGCGATGAGCAACATGCCTGCGATACGTTCGGGTTGCAGACGCGCCAGCAATAGCGAAATCCATCCGCCCATGCTGGAGCCGACCAGAATTTGTGGACCTTGCGTCAGCCGGTTGAACACATCGAGCGCATCGTTACGCCAGCGCGTGATCGTGCCCTTGCGAAAATCGCCGCTCGATTGCCCATGCCCGAAATAATCGAAACGCAGAAACGCGCGCCCCTTACGCGTGGCCGTCGCATCGAGCGCGGTGGCCTTCGTGCCCGTCATGTCCGATTTGAAACCGCCGAGCCAGACGATGCCGGGCGCTTTGCCCGCGCGCTGCTCATACGCAATGGTTTCGCCGTCGTCTCTTTTCAGCTGCGCCATCTAGCGATCCAGCGCCGCGATCAGCCGCGCATAAACCGGATTTTCGTTTTCGAAAATATATTCCACATCCTGCGCGGTGACGGCATCGGTGCAGCCCTGCGCGCGCAGACTCGCCAGCGCATCCATCAGCTTCGAGCATGGGCACAACAGCGCATAATTTCCGGATTCGCCGGAGCCGGGCCGCGACAACACGCTAACGCTCGCGTCCTTGGCGAGGCGTTGCAGGATCGACGCCGCATTCTTTTCTAATCGCACGCGTAGCACATGACAGGTCTTGGCACGTTCGCGCGCGGCGAAGCGGGCAAGCAGCGCGGAGGCAGCAGCGCGTTGTTCGGCGGTCCATTCAATCGCAAGGCTCGCGGCCAATTGCGCCTGGCTTTCCAGGATCGTGCCATCGTCGAGAATCTTCAATCCGTTCGCGGCCAGCGTGGCGCCCGTTGTGGTGATGTCCACGATGGCTTCCGCCGTGCCCGCGGCCGGCGTGCCTTCCGTGGCGCCCGCGCTTTCCACAATCCGATAATCTGCAATACCGGCGCGCGCGAAAAACGCCCGCGTCAGATTCACATATTTCGTCGCCACGCGCAGACGGCGGCGATGGCGGTGGAAAAACGCCGCACAGACATCATCCAAATCCGTCATCGTGGAAACATCGATCCACGCCTGCGGCACGGCCACGACAACATTGGCAAAACCGAAACCCAACGGCATCACGGATGTGACGCGCGCTTCCGCGACATCTGCCGTTTCGTGAATGAGGTCTTCGCCTGTCACGCCCAGATGCACTTCGCCGGAAGCAAGTGCCGACGCGATCTCGGATGCGGATAACAACATGACGTCGATGCCCGGCAATCCGCCCAGCGTGGCGCGATAGCCGCGCGAACCGGCGGCCTGTTTCAGCGGAATGCCCGCATCGGCGAAATATTCGCGCACCTGTTCCTGCAGGCGGCCCTTCGACGGAATGGCAAGCATCAGCGCGCTCATTTCGCCGCTCCCGTTGCGCGGCGCGCGGCCAGCACGCGCTCTGTGCGGATGGCACAGCCGATGGCAGGCGTGTTCGCGGGCGCGCCGAAATTTTCGAGCAACCTGTCATAACGCCCGCCGCCCGCGACCTGCACCGCGCCTTCCGCATCGCGCGACCACAGTTCGAACACGAAGCCCGTGTAATATGCCATGTTGCGGCCGAAGCGTGCCGCGAACGAAATGCGTGACGGCTCGATGTTCAGTTTTGCGAGCGCAACCAACCGCGTTTGCATGGCAGCAAGCGGCGCATCGAGCGCGACACCAGCAGATTTCGTCAACGCGCGGATTTGATCGAGCGCCTGCGGTGCAGGACCGGAAACTGCCAGCACGTCAGCAATCAATTTCGCCACGCGCGTGTCGAGACGCACGGCTGCGGCATCGGCCGCCTGCTCCATGAGACGTTCCACAATTTCTTCCCGCGTGCGTGCGCCGTGCGGTGCTTCGCCCAGCAGATCAAGCAATCCTTCAAACGCGGGTTTCGCATCGCTTCCGCTGAGCGTGCCCAGATGCGCAAGCAGGCGCTGCGCGCCGCTTGCGCCACCATTGGACAAACGATCCAGCAATGCTTCGAAATAACCCGCCCGCCAGAAATGGCGTTTCAGACGGCCGCGCCATTGCGGCGGCACGTCGAGCGCGTCGATCAGCGCGGAGAAAAGCCCGAGATCGCCGATTTTCATTTCGAATTCGGAAAGGCCTGCCGCACGCAACGCCTCGATAGCGACGGTTGCGATTTCGATGTCGGCATTCGTACGATCATCCGCGCCCAGCAACTCCGCGCCCGCCTGATAGAATTGCGTCGGGCGGTCAGGCTCGGCGGGTTGATGGCGAAACGCGAGGCCATTGTAGCAAAGCCGCGCGGGATACGCGCCGCCGCGCATCACATGTTCGCGGCAAACCGGAATGGTGAGATCGGGGCGCAGGCACAATTCGCGGCCCGACGGATCGGTGAGCAGAAATGTGCGCCTGCGGATTTCCTCGCCGGAACGGTCCAGAAAAATTTCGGCGGGTTGCAGCACGGATGGTTCGGCGCGCGCATAGGCGCGGCCCGCGAAGACGCCGAGGATCGCACCGGCCTGCGCATCGAGCGCGGCCAGCAACGCGGAATCGTATGTGGGAAACGCCGCCATCTATGCCCTGCCCGCGAGCGTTTCGCGCAACGCTTTGATCAGATCGGCGCGGTCCACCGTGACTTGCGACAGCCGCGCTTCGAGCCATGAAGCACGATCCTGTAAATCTTTTGCGGCAGCTTCGGCGTTGACCTGCAGGTTTTTGACCGTCACCTTTCCGCTCGCGCGTTCGTCCGCGCCTTCGATGATGGCGATGGCGGCCCCGCGCTTGTCGGCATATTTCATCTGGTCGCCGAACTTCTTCGTGCCAACATAGGCTTCGGCGCGAAAACCCGCCTCGCGCAATTCGCGCGCCATCGCAAAGCTGCGCGCGATTTCGTCTTTATCTATTGCAAGCACAATGATCAGCGGTTTCACGTCACCGGTGAGGCCACGCGAAACGAGCGCGGTCATCAGACGGCTGACGCCAATGGACACGCCGGTTGCTGGAACCTGTTGGCCGGTAAAGCGCGCGACGAGATCATCATAACGCCCGCCGCCCGCGACGGAGCCGAAAACGACAGTTTCGCCGTCTTCGTTCTGGACGGGGAATGTCAACTGCGCTTCGAAGACAACGCCCGTGTAGTAGTCGAGGCCACGAATGGTACTGGTGTCAATTTGAATACATTCTTCGGCATAACCACAATCTTCCAGAACTTTTTGAATCTGTCGCAAATCCTCGACGCCGATTTGCCCTGCGTTACTGTCCTGAACTGCCCATCGAATTTCCGTTAGCACGTCAGTGCGCGCGGCCTCCATGTTCGGGATGACAAACGCAATCACGCGCGCAACTTGGTCTTCGTTGAGTTCAGCGCCTTTGGTAAAGTCGCCAGATTCGTCTTTGCGGCCAGCTCCAAGCAACTCGCGCACGCCTCGCTCGCCCAAACGATCAAGTTTGTCTATTGCCCGTAACACGACTCCGCGCTTAGAAGCGTCGATATTTGCCGCCTCCAACACACCGTCGAGCAACTTCCGACTATTCACCTTTATAATGTACTCGCCTCGCTTCAGCCCCAGCGCCTCCAGCGTATCGGCAAGCATCATGAGCAATTCCGCATCGGCGGCGGGCGAGGCGCTGCCGACCGTATCGGCGTCGAATTGCGTGAATTCGCGGAAACGGCCCGGACCCGGCTTCTCGTTGCGCCAGACCGTGCCCACCTGATAACGGCGAAACGGTTTGGGCAGGTTCTGGAAATTCTCCGCCACGTAACGCGCCAGCGGCGCGGTGAGATCGTAGCGCAGTGACATCCACTGGCTGTCGTCATCCTCCAGCGAGAACACGCCTGTGTTGGGCCGGTCCTGATCGGGCAGGAATTTGCCCAGCGCATCGGCATATTCGAAAGACGGCGTTTCCAGCGCGTCGAAGCCATAGCTTTCATAGACGCGGCGGATGGTGTCGAGCATCGCGCGCTCGGCCGCAATCGTGGTGGCCCCGCGGTCGCGGAAGCCGCGCGGCAGCCGCGCTTTCGGACGAAATGTTTTCTGCTCGCTCATCATGGGCCTCAATGCGCGGCCTAGATAACGGCTCGCCCCCGCCCCCGCAAGGGACGGAACGGTGGGCAAGGTCAGGGAAAACTTCGCCTTAAGCCTTTGAAATGTCTTGGCAAAGGCGTAGATAATCCTAGGGCACGTATCGGAAGAAACGCCCACGCATGGCACGCTGCAGGCATTTCCAGTCAATCCACAAAAAAAGAGCGGCGGATCACTCCGCCGCTCAAGGTGTGGGGAATTTGCTGTGAGCCGTTACCAGCTCTTCGTGATGCGCAAGCCGAACAGTCGCGGATCGGTGGTGAACACGTTGGTCGTCAGCGCCGAGTCGTCGGAATTGAGGAACGCCCCTGTGATGGCCGTGGTGTCGAACACGTTTTTCACATAGGCCATCGCCTGCCAGCCATCCTGATTGGTAAAGATTAGCGTCAGATTCAGGTTGGAATAACCGTGCAGTTGATCGTAAGGCTTGTCATTGAACACGCGCGCAAACGAATTGCCCTGCCAGTAACCGTCGGCCCGCGCGGTGGCTGTCCAGTCCGCGCTCAGCGGCATGGAATATTGCGCGCCGATAGAAAGCGTGAACGGCGGCGTGTTGGGCAATTGATTGCCGGACAGATTCTTGTCAAAGCCCTGACCCAAATTAGGGCGATTATGCCGGACTTGACTAATAGATTCTGGAGGCCTATGCTCTATCTTAGACATGACGGGACTCCGGGCTATGAAAAAGCAAATACACCAAATGACCTTCGCTCAATGGGAAAAGGCTTTCCCCACCGAGGACGCCTGTTGCGCCTACCTCGTAGGACACCGCTGGCCGCAGGGCGTGGCTTGCCCCCGTTGCGGCAATACAGAGGTCAGTGAACACGGCACGAGGGCTTGGAATTGGCTGTGCAACGAATGTTCGCCTTCGGGCACCAACTACCGTTTCAGCCACATCACCGGCACAATCTTCGAGAACACCAACAAACCCCTGCGCGACTGGTTTCGGGTCATCCACCTCATGCTCACGTCCAAAAAGGGCATGAGCGCCCTTCAAATTCACCGGATGCTTGGTTTCGGCTCTTACCGCACGGCTTGGTCCATGTGCATGCGCATCCGTGCGGGCCTCGCGAACGAAGATTTCCGCAAGCTCATGGGTGTGGTTGAGGTTGACGAAACTTTCGTGGGCGGCAAAGCCAAAAACCGGCACAAAGACAAGCGCGGTAGCGGTGACGGCGGGACGGGCGGAATGGGTAAAGCCATCGTCGCGGGCGCGGTTGAGCGCAAAGGAAACGTAGTCGCTCGCGTGATCGCGGATGTTCGCGCGGCAACCCTCGAAACCTTCGTCCGCGAAAGCGTCTCCACGAAAGTCAGTCTGCTCTGCACCGACAAGTGGGTCGGTTACAAACACTTGGACCGCGAGTTTCCGCATGGCGTCGTGGATCACGCGCGCGGTCAGTACGTCTGCGGTGCGGTTCATACCCAAACCATCGAAGGCTTCTGGTCGCTGGTGAAGCGCGGCATGGTCGGCACGTTCCATAAAGTTAGCGCCAAGTACCTCCCGTTGTATATCGCGGAATTTCAGTTTCGCTACAATAATCGCGCGAATATGGATATTTTCGGAGAGGCGATTAGAGGATGCTAGAATACGCATTTGATGAGCGCCCCTACACCTAGGACCGTAGCCAGCATGAACCCCCCGAACACCTCCAAGGCCACCCAACCTGCGTGAGTGATTTTATCAACTGGTTTGCGACCAACCACGACGCCGTTGAGGCGGGGGCGACTCTCGCTGTCGCCGCTTTCACCTTTTTTCTTTTCTTCTCGACGATGGGTTTGTGGATAGCGACTTGGTGCGCCGCTAAACAAAATGAGAGGCATCTCATTATTACGGAACGGGCTTATCTTTTTCACGATTTTGAAGGCGCAATCGAAGGTATCACCCCGCAGCAGATCGACCTTAATATCCGGCTGAGAAACGTAGGTAAAACTCCGGCTCGGGTTATAGATTGCTTCTGCATGACCATCGTCAAAAGTGAACTCCCCAACATTC
>DATCEI010000324.1:0-3055 GCA_036510185.1 Rhizomicrobium sp.
AGAAACGCAATTGTGTGAGCGACCGATAGCGCCAGCCATTTGTCCAGCGCATCCTGGCTGTCCGCGCTCCAATCCTCGCGGTCGGCGCGCTCCACCCATTCTATTGCCTGCGCATCTGTCTGCTCGACCGTTGCAATTTCGCGATTATTCTCCGAGTTCGATAAGGTCATACCCCTCCCCCGTCGGAAAAAGGATCATGCAACACTTCGAGAATGATGCGCATTCCGGCGGCAAGATGCTCGGCGACAACCGCCTCGCTGATCGCCATTCGCGCGGCGATCTCGCGGCGGGAAAGTCCTTCGATCTTGCGCAGGATCATCGCTTCGCGGCAGCGTTGAGGCAGACGATCCAGCGCGCGGCGCAACCGTCCCAGCTCGGAATGCGCGACGGCCGCACGCTCCGGTCCGGGGTCGTCGCTGACAAAGCCCATCTGCTCGAGATCCGCGACCGCCTCAATCGACACAACCTGTTTGTGCCGAATGCGATCGATGACGAGATTGCGCGCCATCGTCATCACAAAGGGCCGGACGGGATCCGGAAATTTCTTCGTCGCCGTCTCGTAAACCTTGACATAAACATCCTGCCGCAGATCGGCGGCATCGCTCGGATTTCGCAGGCATCGGTTCAAAAACTGCATCAATGCACCTTCGAGCGGCAAAACTTCGCGGACAAACCAGTCGTTCACGGAGGGCGCATTCACCCGCGCACCGGCAAAGCGCGCGTCGGTGTCGTTTCGTCCCTGATCAGTTCCGTCAACCATCCCCCGCCGACTTTCCGCGCGTATTCGAGGGTCAAACCGTACATCCTCACCCGGTTGAACGGATGGCGCATGCGCGGCGTAGGGGTGGGACGCGAAATATTTAGAACACCTGCAAGAGACCCTGCGGGCGACAGCGCTGAAAGTCGAAAGAAACTTGCCGGGCTAACAGCCAGTGTGGCGTTTAAATTTCAAAACGTACGAATGCTCCGACACAAGTGCAGATTCGGTTCATTCCGAAAGGTTCAGTCTTAGCGTGAGGCGGCGCCAAGCTGTCGGCTATCCTCCGATTCCTACGCTGATCGTAGCAAATGGCCCGTAGAAGCCGACATTCTCGCGGTGCGCTGTGTCGATGCCGCCATCCATCGCGCCGAAGAAGAAGTCGGCGCGATAGCCAATGCTGACCTTTGCATGAGAGGAGCGCCACGACATACCGGCGAAACCGCCGAGATTTGGCACGGTGACTTGTTTGCTGCGGGCGAGAGGCACGGTAAGGTGCGATATGTGCGTAGGATAATGAATGTACGCGATGTTCGTTGTCTGATGATGACCGCGAACCGTCTGGCGGCCGAACAATAAAGCGCCGTTGAAGCCCCAATCGGCGGCTATTTCACCGTCAGCAGCACTACCGGCTAACGCGGCGGTCGCATCCCACGACAGCGACGGTCCGATGCCGTCAAACTTCCGGTCGGCGAGCAAATGGCCGTGTATTCTATGGTGAAGACCGAAATAATAGGTATTGGTCGGCCATGACTGGATGAGAGCATCGCTTTTTGCGTTGAACTGGACATAGCGTATCCCGAAATTGATTGTCGAATTCACGCCCATGCCCAAGCCGAAATCCCGTCCGGCATGAAAATCTGCGATTGCATGATCTTCGCTGTTTCTGGACGTGACGATTTGGTAAGCGACAGCGACACCGCCATACGCGGTGCCACCACCGGCGGGATTCGCCGTTTGCTGTCTCAGAGATCTGTCGCGGTTAGCTTTTCCATAAAGAAATGCCGCTGAAAATATCCAGTCGGAACCGGTAGGTCGAAATGCAATGCCGGCGTTTCCATCCCAACTCGACGGCTCTGCTTTCTGCACGCTTTGCGGCGAAATCGTTTCGAATGGCGGACGCGGCGTTGTGAGCACGAAAGGCGGAAGATAAGGCTCCAGATCAGTCTGGTTCCGGGCAAGCTGGCCGCCCAATTCGATCCAGAATTGAGGCTGACTGGAATCCTCGGCCGTCGCCATGCCGGTGGATGAAACATAGGCCGTCAGCGCCAAAACCGAAACGCCCGTGAGCAGTCTCCAGTGGATGGGGTTGCGGTTGCCGTGCTTTTGGATCGCTTCACTCATTGTTTCCCCCTCACCAGTTCTTCGTGATGCGCACGCCGAAGAGGCGTGGATCGGTTAGGAACACATTGGTCGTCAGTGCCGTGTCGTCGGAATTCAGAAACGCGCCCGTGATGGCAGTGGTGTTGAACACGTTCTTGACATAGCCCATCGCCTGCCAGCCATCCTGATTGGTGAAAATGAGCGTCAGATTGACGTTGGTGTAACCATGCAGCTGATCATAAGGAATGTCATTGAAGATGCGGGCATAGGAATTTCCCTGCCAGTAGAAATCGCCGCGCAACGTGCCTGCCCAATCCGACGTGAGCGGCATAGTATATTGGGCGCCAAATGAAAGCGTGAAGGGCGGGCTGTTAGGCAATTTGTTGCCGCTCAAATCCTTCGAGAAACCTTCACCATTGTTCGGCGCTGTGGAGGGATCGAAACCAACGGCTGCGAAAATCGCCCGATCCGGGCCCGGATTGGTGGTAAATGTCGAGATCTCGCCCAGATACGCGGCATCGCAGGCGCCGTCGAGACCGGTTTCGAACACAGCCGGATAAGGATATGTCATCAGAATCTGCCGCACAACATTCGCAGGCAAGATGCAGTTGGATGTCTCCGCAACAAATGGTTTGACGATGAGCCAATCGGTGTGACCATCCGTGCGGTCCATCAGATCGATTGCGGATTGCCCATTGTCAACGCGCGTATCTTCATAACCTCCCGCAAAATTGAAGCGCAGGCCCGCGACCGGTTCCCACGTCGCCTCCAATTCCGCGCCTTTGACCTTGGCGTTGAAATTGAGATTGATCGAAGTGCGGTCCACGATCTGGGAAATCTGATAACCTTTGTAATCATAGTAAAACACATCGCCATTCAACGTCACCGCGCCGTCCAGTGTGGTGTTTTTTGTCCCAAGTTCATAGGCATTAATGAATTCCGGTGCGAATGTCGGCGGATGCGTTGTGGATGATT
>DATCEI010000325.1:0-8796 GCA_036510185.1 Rhizomicrobium sp.
GACGGCGTCTATCACGATTACATCTATGGTCCGCATCGGGGCCGCGACTCCATCGCCGACATGCTGGAAAACCTGTTCCACCGCGACGCCACCGATTACGACTGGACATTCTATGAACCCGTCACGGACGGCCGCATCGGCTATGCCCATTCGCTGTCGCGTTTCGTCTCCACGATCCCCGACTACAAGGGCCGCGAAATCGTCATCGACGGCACAAGCCGCTTTGTCCTGAAAGACGGCCTCATCGCCGCGTATCACGAAAGCGTCAATGGCGGCGTGGCGCAGGCGCAACTGGGCGTCGAGCCTGCGCGCATGGCCAAGGTGATGGCCAAATGGGCCGCCCGCTTCCGCGCCCGGCCGGACGTGGAGGCCTATGCGGCATCGGTTCGCGCCCGCTATGGAGCGCAATCCCGCGAAGTGTGAGCGGTTCGCGTCAGATTGCGCGACAATTAAAGAGCCTTGGCGCAGCGAAGTTCTTGCCGTAGATGTCGCCCGCCATCAGGGGACCATTCATGAGCGACATCCGCCCGCGCCGCAGCGTGCTTTACATGCCCGGCTCCAACGCCCGCGCGCTGGAAAAAGCCCGCACGCTGCCCGCCGACGCGCTGATCCTGGACCTCGAAGACGCCGTCGCGCCCGACGCGAAAGACCTCGCCCGTGAGCAGGTGTGCGCTGCCGTCGCCGCGCGCGGCTTCGGCAAGCGCGAGATCATCATCCGCATCAACGCGCTTTCGGCCGCTTGGGGTGAGGCCGATCTTGCGGCGGCCATGAAAGCCGAACCGGACGCCATTCTGGCGCCGAAGATTTCATCGCCCGCCGAGTTGCACGTCATCGACGCGAAGATGAAGAACGCCGCGCCCGGCATCGCGCTGTGGGCGATGGTGGAAACGCCGCTTGCCATTCTCAATATCGCCGCCATTGCGGGCGCAGGCGGCAGGCTTTCCTGTTTCGTGATGGGCACCAACGACCTGATCAAAGAGGTGCGCGGCAATCATACGAAAGATCGCATGAACCTCGCCGCCGCGCTGGGCCTGTCGGTGGCAGCGGCGCGCGCTTACAACCTCGCCATCATCGACGGCGTGTTCAACGACATTCAGGACGCCGACGGTTTCGCCGCCATCTGCGTGCAAGGCCGCAGCTTCGGCTTCGATGGCAAGACGCTGATCCATCCCACGCAGGTTGAACCCTGCAACGCGATCTTCGCGCCATCGCCCGAAGAAGTGGACGCCGCGCGCAAAATCATCGCTGCTTTCGATTTGCCGGAAAACAAGGGCAAAGGCGCAATCAAGCTGGACGGGCGCATGGTGGAATTGCTGCACGCGGAAATCGCGCGGCGCACGGTGGCGCTCTCCGACGCGATCGCGGAACTGGAACGCGCATGAGCACCAAAACCAGTCCCGGCAATTTCTTCGAGGATTTCAAACTCGGCCAGCGCATCGAACACGCAACGCCGCGCACGCTGACGCATGGCGATGTCGCGCTTTACACCGCGCTATATGGCTCGCGTTTCGCGCTGCAATCGGGCGATGCGTTTGCCAAGCAGTTGAACTTCCATCAAAGCCCGCTGGACGATCTGTTGGTGTTCCACACCGTGTTCGGCAAGACGGTGCCGGATATTTCGCTGAATGCCGTGGCGAATTTGGGTTACGCGGAGGGGCGTTTCCTGAAGCCTGTTTATCCGGGCACGACGCTGACGGCGGTTTCCGAAGTGATCGGGCTGAAGGAAAATTCCAACAAGCAAACGGGCGTCGTGTATGTGCGCACCGATGGCTTCGATGAGCATGACGAGAAAGTCCTCACCTATGTGCGCTGGGTGATGGTGCGCAAGCGCGATGCGAATGCGGCTGTGGCCGACGCGCATGTGCCGATGCTTGAAGAAAGTGTCTCGCCGGATGCGCTATCGGTGAATCATCACATCGACTACCGGACATTCTTCGATTCCGCCCAATCCGGCAGCCCGTTTGTCTGGGAAGATTACGCGCCGGGCGAAAAGATCGACCATGTGGACGGCATGACGGTCGAGGAATCCGAACACGCGCTGGCGACACGGCTTTACCAGAACACCGCGCGCGTGCATTTCAATCAATACACCGAAGGCAAAGGCCGCTTAGGCAAGCGGCTGATTTACGGCGGCCATGTGATCAGCCTGGCGCGCGCGCTTTCGTTCAACGGCTTGGCGAATGCGCTGAGCATTGCGGCAATCAATGCAGGCCGCCACGTCAATCCGCTGTTCGCGGGCGAGACGGTGTTTGCGTGGTCGCAGGTTCTCGACAAAGCCGACATTGGGCGCAAGGATTGCGGCGCGCTGCGCTTGCGGCTTGTCGCCACCAAAGATCTTCCTTGCGCGGAATTCCCCGATAAAGGCGCGGACGGTCAATATCCCGCGAATGTCATTCTCGATTTCGATTACTGGGCGTTGATGCCGCGGCGCGCGTAATGCCGGTGCTGGACCGCTATCGCGCATTGATCGCGAAAAACGCGCTCAAGCCTGACGCGGCGCAGGAAGCCGCCGCAAAAAAACTCAACACATTGGCGCGCGCGCTGAAGAATTATCGGCTGGGCCGCTGGTTTTTCTTTGCACAACGCGAAGCCCCGCGCGGGCTTTACATCTGGGGCGATGTCGGGCGCGGCAAATCCATGCTGATGGATTTGTTTTTCGAGGCTGCACCCGCCGCGGCGAAAACGCGAATCCATTTCAATGCTTTCATGGTTGAGACGCACGCCCGCATTTTTGCCGAGCGCGAACGCGGCGAACATGACGATCCCATTCCGCCCGTCGCCGAAGCGATTGCGGCGAAGGCCGCACTGCTTTGCTTCGACGAATTTCAGGTGAGCGACGTCGCGGATGCGATGATATTGGGCCGCCTGTTCGAGCATCTGTTTTCGCTGGGCGTGGTGATCGTGGCGACGTCGAACACCGAACCACGAAAACTTTACGAAGGCGGCCTCAACCGGCAACTTTTTCTGCCTTTCATTGCGCTGATCGAAAAGAGGCTGGAAGTGCTCAATCTCAACGGCACGGTCGATTACCGGCTGCATCGGATGAAGGGACTGAACACCTACATCATGCCGCTGGGCGCGGATGCCGACCATGCGATGGATGAGGATTGGCTGGCACTGACCAATCGCGCGGAGGCCGAGCCTGTTAAATTGAATGTGCTAGGACGCATCATCGATGTGCCGCGCGCGGCGAATGGTGTGGCGCGATTTTCATTTGGCGATTTGTGCGCGCGGCCTTTGGCGGCGGCGGACTACATCGTCATCGCACGTGCGTTTCATACCGTGATGATCGACAATATTCCGGTCATCGCGAACCGCGATGAGGCGCGCCGTTTCGTGCTGCTGATCGATACGCTTTACGATGAAGGCGTGAAGCTGATCTGTTCGGCCGCAGCGGCGCCCGATGCGCTATACGCGACTGGCGATGGCGCGGAAGCATTTCGCCGCACTGCCTCGCGCCTCGCGGAAATGCAGAGCGCGGATTATCTTGCGCGCGGCCATGCGATTGAAAACTGGCGCGCGGCGGATGTGGATTGATGCGTGACCTGTTCATCACGACTGGTTTTGTTTTGTTGGGAATCCTTACTTACGGATTTCGTGCGCCCATCCTTGCGCGGCTCCGCCGCTTCGATGCGGAGAATATCGCGCGCAAGGAACAGGAAATCAGCGACCGCGCGGATTCGCTGGCGCATTTCCGGCACACGCTGAAGCTTGCCGAAGAACAGGTGGAAGCGGTGAACGAAATCGTCGAAAGCGATCCGCGCACGGCGACGCCCGTGGCGCGGTTTGTGTTTGAAGGCGAGATTTACGCCACGCGGTTCGAGGCGGATAAAGCGCGGCAAGAAAAAATTCGCGGGCTGGCGCGGGAGTTTTATGTGGAATTGCCGCGCGCGCTGGCAAGTAGGGGCAATGGTAAGTTGGGGAAAGAATAGTTTCTTTCCAAATCCAATTCCGTCATCACCCGGCTTGTCCGGGTGATCCAATTTTCCAGAAACGAAATGGGTTGCCCGGACAAGCCGGGCAATGACAGTTCAGGGGTGAGTAAAAAAGAGCTAAGCCGCTTCGCCTTTCAGCAATCGCGGCAGTTTGCCGATGCCGCCGCCGGCGTGGCGCATGAAGAAACGGCGCAAGGGGCCGACGCTGTCCACAATCCCCATGCCGAGATCGCGCGCGAAACGCAGCGGTGCGATGTCGTTGGAGAACAGGCGGTTCAGGCCATCGGTCGCTGCGGCGAGTGCCAGCGCATCGAAACGCCGCCAGCGTTCATAGCGTTTGAGAATATCCAGCGCGCCGATATCGAGGCCGAGGCGCGCGGCATCGAGTGCCACTTCGGCAAGAGCCGCCGCGTCTTTCAAACCGAGATTCAATCCCTGCCCCGCTATGGGATGAATGCCATGCGCCGCATCGCCCGCGAGCGCGAAACGCGGGCGCACATAATCGCGCGCCAGATGAAATTTGAGCGGATAGGACCAGCGCGGGCCGGCCGCTTTGGTCGCGCCCAGATGCGCGCCGAAACGCGCCGCGATTTCCGCATCGAATTCGACATCGGACAATTTCATCATCGCGGGCGCGATCGCATCCTTTTCCGTCCAGACCAAGGAGGAGCGATTGCCCGTCATCGGCAGGATCGCGAACGGGCCGGACGGCAGGAAATGTTCGTAAGCCACGCCATTGTGATGTTTCTCATGCGCGACTGTCGCCACGATACCCGTTTGCGGATACGACCAGCCCACGACGCCGATGCCTTGTGCCACGCGCAACGGAGATTCTCGGCCATCGGCGGCAACGGCAAGGCTCGCGCGGACTGTGTCGCCATTGGCGAGCGTGGCGACAACGCCGGCGCCATCCATCTCCACGCCGCTCATCGCCATCGGTGCGATCAGCGAAAGGTTCGGCAATTCCTCGGCCACCGCGAACAGGGCGGTGCGGATGTATCGGTTCTCGACAATGTGGCCCAGCGGCTCGCCGATCTCGCGATGATCGAAATGCAGAGAAAACAGCGAGGCCTCGCGGTCTTTGCCCGCATCGGTGACCAGAATGTCGTTGATGGGCTGGGCGTGCGCCTCCAGATGCGGCCACAGGTCCAGCGCCTGGAACATCCGCACGCTGGAATAGGCGAGCGCGCTGACCCGTCCGTCGAAACCGGCGTCCAGCATGATCGCCTTGGGCGCGGGGTCGGCGACGGCCACGTCCAACCCGCCTTTGGCCAGCGCAATGGCAAGCGTGAGGCCCACCATGCCTCCGCCGCCCACGACCACATCGGCTTTGCGATCCGTCATGAACTCAAGCTAGCGCCGCTCGCTTTTTGCGCAAGCACAACGAATGGCGAAAAAGCAGGCAAGCTCAGGAATCTGCATATTCTTTGTGCATTTCGTCTGCCTGCAAACGAGTCATACAAAAAAATATACAGCGAATACAAATACATACCGCTTTGCAGCATCTCGGCACGCTTCTTGATGAAAGGTTAAAGCTGAACTCTGTTCACACATGAAAGGACTAGCGATGAAGCTCATTACGGCGATCATCAAGCCCTTCAAGCTCGACGAGGTGCGTGAAGCACTTTCTGCCCTCGGCGTGCAAGGGATGACGGTGACCGAAGTCAAAGGCTACGGGCGGCAAAAGGGGCATAAGGAAATCTACCGCGGTGCGGAATACGCGGTGAACTTCCTGCCCAAGGTCAAGATCGAAGTCGGCGTCAAGACGGAAATCGTCGATGCCGTGATCGAGGCCATCACCAACGCCGCCAAGACCGGCCAGATCGGCGACGGAAAAATTTTCGTCTCCCAGATCGACAAGGTCGTGCGTATCCGCACCGGCGAAACCGACGGCGACGCGCTTTAACGGCGCGAGCGCTCTTACGCGATGCAAAACAAAGGGGCTCAAGAATGACTCTCGACAGAATGAAGAAAATCGGGTTGGGCGTGGCGGCGACGCTGGGCGCGCTCGCGCTTGGCACGGGGGCGGCCTTTGCGGCAGCACCTCCTCCGGATCCGCTGAATTCGGGCGACACGGCGTGGATGATCACGTCCAGCGCGCTTGTGTTGATGATGACCATACCGGGACTGGCGCTGTTCTATGCCGGCATGGTGCGCAAGAAGAATATCCTTGCCACTGCGGCGCAAAGCTTCGGCGCCACCTGCATTATCACCGTGCTGTGGATGATCGTGGGTTACTCGATATCGTTCACCAACAACGCCGATCCCAATCTGCAAAAGTTCATCGGCAGCTTCGATTACCTGATGCTGGGCAAGATGGGATTGAAGTCGATCAATCCGCTGGCGGGAACGATTCCTGAATCCGTTTACATGTTCTTCCAGATGACCTTCGCCATCATCACGCCCGCCCTTATCGCAGGCGCGATTGCCGACCGCATGAAGTTCTCTGCCTTCATGTGGTTCATGTCGCTGTGGCTGTTGTTCGTCTATTGCCCGATCGCCCATTGGGTGTGGGGCGGCGGCTGGCTGGGCACGATGGGCGCGCTTGACTATGCAGGCGGCACGGTCGTGCATCTGAACGCCGGTACTGCTGGCCTCGTGGCTTGCCTGATGCTCGGCAAGCGTGTGGGCTACGGCACGGAAAACATGGCGCCGCATAATCTGCTCTTCGCTCTCATCGGCGCGTCGCTGCTGTGGGTGGGCTGGTTCGGCTTCAACGCCGGTTCGGCCGTGACGGCAGGCTACAATGCGGGCATGGCGGCTGCGGCAACGCAGATCGCAACGGCCGCGGCGGCACTGGGCTGGATGTTCTCCGAATGGCTCATCAACAAGAAGCCATCCGTGCTGGGCATGATCTCCGGCGCGGTGGCAGGTCTTGTCGCCATCACTCCGGCATCGGGCTTCGTCAACGCGACGGGCGCGCTCATCATCGGCGTCGCCGCCGGTGTGGTGTGCTACTTCTCGTCGGTGTGGGTGAAGAAGTGGATCGGCTACGACGACGCGCTCGACACATGGGGCGTGCACGGCGTGGGCGGAGCACTCGGCGCCATGATGACGGGCATGTTCGCCTCCAACGCGATCAACTCTTCGTCCAAGGGCTGGCTCATTGATGGCAATGGCGGCCAGATGCTGATCCAGTTCTACGATGTGGCGGCTGTGTTCGTGTTCTGCGGCATTGCCACCTTCATCATCCTCAAGCTTATCGATCTGACGATTGGCATTCGTGTTTCCAAGGAAGTCGAAGTCGAGGGTCTCGACATCAACCTCCATGGCGAGGCCATTCACGGGTAGTTCTCGTTGTTCTCTTGGGAAAACTGGGGCGGCTTCGGCCGCCCCTTTTTTTCATGCGTGGTGCGGATAGAGTGCGCCCATGCCGCTTGCGCGCTTCCTCCGGCGACCCATCCAGATTTCCGTTTGGTCCAACCGGTTTCTGCCGGATGCGCTGCGCCTTCCCGCCTGGCCGATTTCCAATCTGGTTCTGCAGCCGAGTGATGAAGCGAACGCGGCTGTTTCGTTTGTCGATGCCGCGATTGATGGCCGTTTGTGGCCTTCGGGCCGTGACGCGGCGTTGGGAGCCTCCGTCCGCAACAATCTACATTCCGTGACGATCGAGGCGATTGCGAACATCACTGAGCACCATACCGGACGACCGCCATGGCGCCGTCCTTATCTCGATAACAAAATGCAGAAAGCGATGAGCCGCGCGCTCGCCGACTGGCTGATTGAAGTGGCGCGAGATCGAGAACGATTCCGCTTTCGTGTTGAGCAGCTTTCCTATGTCTTCGCCAGCGGCGCACATCGCGCCCGCGCCATCGCAACGGCGTTGCGCCATGTGAAGCATCGCCCCATCCGGCGCATGATCGACACGGGAACGGCCGTCGGCATGATCCCGTGGCTGTTGCAGGCCGATTTGCCGGAATTGAGACAATTCACATTGTTCGAGCCGGAGCAGAAATTCCACGCCGCACTCGATCTCTTATGGGCGCATCGCGATACCGCGCGGAGCTACAGCATCGCAAACGCCTCGGCGGAGCAGGCAGATTTCGGCGGGGGCGCGGACCTCATCATGTTCTGCCAATGCGTGCATCTCATCGCGCCCGATGAACGCCGCGCCGTTCTGGAACGTGCGTGGCGCGCGTTGAATCCCGGCGGTGTTCTGCTGATCAACGAGATCGTGAAGGACAACACGTCGTCCGGGCCTGCGCGCAGCAACGTCATGCCCCGCGACGAGATGATCGCGATCATGCCCGGAGATCATCGCGTGTTCAGCCGAAAGACCGGCTGGCGCAGGCCGGACGATCTTCGGCGCACAAATGCCAAGGCGCTCGGATCTTCGAGCGTGCTGATTTCCGTGCGCGAGGATTGAACAATCCCGCGATGGACGCGCGACTCCGGCAACGATAGATTCGCGGCGTCTCACACCGGAAAACCGCTTTGTCCCTGCCCGGCCGCCTGGCCCAGCTTCCGCCCTCGTCCTTCGCGCAGCTTGCAACGCTGCTCGACCCGCACAAGCCCGGCGCGCCACCGATCAGTCTTGCGGTCGGCGATCCGAACGGCGCGGTGCCGCAATTCGTGCGCGATGCGATTGCGGAAAATGCCCATCTGTTCGGCCAATATCCCGCGATTAACGGCACGGCGGATTGGCGCGAAGCGGCGAGCGCATGGCTGACGCGGCGCTTTGGCGTCAGCATCGATGCGGAGAAAAATCTTCTGCCGCTGAACGGCACGCGCGAGGGCCTGTTTCTGGCGCCCTATATCGTGACGCCGGAAACGAAGGTGGGCGCGCGGCCCGCCATCCTCATCCCCAATCCGTTTTATCAATGCTATGCGGCGGCGGCATTGGCGGTGGGGGCCGAGCCGG
>DATCEI010000326.1:0-4515 GCA_036510185.1 Rhizomicrobium sp.
TCGAGCGGCAACCGGCCCGTGAGCGCGGCCACAAGACCGCGCTCAGGAAACGCGCCGATGGTCGGCGCTACTTGCGGCGAGCGGAAATTTCCGTCCAGCAAAATCGTTTTCAATCCGCTGCGGGCCGCCGAACGTGCAAGGCTCACGGCGATGGTCGTTTTGCCTTCGCCGGTAACGGGTGCGGTGACGACGACAACGCGCGCGCCGCCGCTTGGCCCTGCGGGCGCAATCTTGCGGCGCAATTGCGCGATGGCTTTCGCGAACGCTGAATTGGGATCACGGGCGACGAGATCGGCGAGGCCCGCAAGATTGCCGCCGGAGGGTTCCGGAATCTTGATCGTATTCGGCAGGCGCGTGCGCGGCGCAGGCCCCGAAGGCCACGGCACGGTATTGCCACGCTCGGCAATCAACGCCAGCAACACGCCAAGCAGCAAGCCAAGCGGCAACGCAGCGCCCACCATCACAAGGCGCGGCGGCCCGCTGGGCGAAAGCGGAATCGCGGCGTGCGAGATGATGCGTGCATCGGGAATTTGTTCGGCATCGGGCGTTTGCGTTTCGCGCAGGCGCGCGACGAAGGCTTCATATTCGCTTTGTGTGGACGCGGCGTCGGCCTCAAGCGCCTTCAGTTTCACGCGCGCCATGTTCTGCGCCGCCGACTGGCGCTCGGCGATGGAAAGGCTGCCCTGCAGCGAATTCACCTGCGCCTGCGCCACGGCCAGATCGTTGCCCACCGTGTCGGCGACGCGGCTGACTTCGGTGTTGATCTTGTTTTCCAGATCGCGCTTCTGCGATTCCAGCTGAATCATTTTCGGATGGCGCGGGCCATAGCGCGTGGAAAGCTGCGCCTCCTGCTGGATCAGATCGGATTCCTGCGCGCGCAATTGCGTGATGACGGGCGAGGCCGCGGCCTGCGAATTGCTTCCCGCATTGCCGGATTTGACCAGCGCGCCGGAGCGGTCGTAAGCCGCCTGTTTCGCGGCCAGATCGGTTTGCGCCTGCACCAGTTGCGTGGCAATCGCGGCCATTTCCTGATCGGCGATGGAGCCGCCCGTGGGCGTGTCGTTCAGGCCGTTCTGCGCCTTGTAAAGCTGCACGGCTTCTTCGGAGGTTTCCACATCCGCCGCCAGCGCACGCACGCGCCCGCTCAGCCATTGCGTCGTGCGCTGCGTGATGTCGAATTCCGCATCAGCCTGATCGTCCACATAGGCCTCGGCCACCGCATTGGCGATGCGGGCGGATTTGTCGGCGTCTTTGGAGGCGAAGCCGATGGAAAGGCTGGTGGAGAGGCCAATCGTGTCGACGGACAGATGTTTCAGGAACACATCGATCACGCCGTCGCGCTTCAGCGCGGGATCGTCCGTGCGCGGGGCGAATTCGGGATCGTCCATCAGGTGCATCTTGTCCACCACGCGGCCGGCCAGTTCGCGCGATGTGAGAATCTGTATCTGGTTCTGAAGCGAGGCCGGGTCGGTCGGCAATTGCGACAGCACGGCGGAGAGATCGGTGATGTTGTTCTTGCGCGGCTCCAGCATGACCACGGCGTTGGCCGTGTAGTGCATGGGCCAGAGCGCGGCTGCCGCCACCGCCAGCGCGGCAACCGCCAGCATGGTGCGCAGGATCAGGCCGGTATGGGCTTCAATCGTGCGGATGAACCCGTCAAAGCCGAAGGGCGGGTCGGCGGAGTCTTCGGGCCAATGGGTGCGATGCAGCGTCATTCCGGCCGAAAGGCGTCAAAGGGGCTGTACCGGTTTAGCCCCTTCAATCCTTAAGAAGCGTTAACGAAACCTTCCGGGTGGCCCATTTACAGCCCGAATTTTAACCCGGCGCTGATGAGGCTGTCCGTGAAGTCCTGGTCCGGCGCGTCCGAGTTGCGGTGGCTGAAGGTGTAGCTCGCATAGGCCCGCATATATTGGTTCAGCAGGTAATCGAGGCCGGCAGTGGCCCCGAACACATGGTCCTGCCGGGCCGCGCCGACGAAATTGCTGTCCAGATAGGAGACGTCAGCCTTGAAGATCAGCGGCCGCAGAATCTCGTAATCGAAGCCCGCATCCACCGACTGGTCGTCGCTGACCGATGCGCCCGTGATGGTCGTGTCGTCGAATTTGCGCGAGGCGGTCAGATGCGCCGTCATCAATTCGGTCGCATACCAGGTCAGTGTCGCGCCGTAATCGATGCCGCTGGCGCTCTGGTATGGCGCGATGAAATTCTGGCTTTCATAGCCCGCATAGACTTCGCCGCGAATGAGATGGGTAAAGAACAGGTCGAAGCCCGCATCCGCCGCAAAACCGTGGGAGGTGCGGTCATCGGGATTGTCCACGCGCAGATCGTAATTGTGCGTGTTGTACGTGCCGCGCAGGAACAGCGAGGATTGATCGGTCAGATTGTAGATCGCCTTGGCAAAGGCGCTGTACTGGTCTTCGTCGCGGCCCTGATTGTCCTGCACGCTGCCGCCATCCAGCGGCGTGTCGCTGAAATTGAAGCGGTCAAACGTGCCGCCCAGCGAAATGCCCAGCAGGCCGGGATCATGCGTGAACGTCACATCGCCATGCGCGTCGGAAAACGGTGTGGGTGCCGCCGCATTGCCGGGCAGGTCGGGCGAGGTGCGCGGCTCATGCAGGGCGGCGTAGGACGCATCGGCGTCAAGCTCGGTGCCCTGCAGAATGTCCAGCCGCCCGCTGCTGCCTACATCCCAGTTGGTGATGCTTTCCTTGGTGTGCGTGAGGTACTGGTCGCGCACGACGCCGGCTGTGAGATCGAGCATGTGCTCCGACCAGTCGGATTTCAGGTCGAAGCTGGGGGCTATGTTGAAGAACACATCATTCGCAAGATCGGTGGGCGTGCGATAGACGTTGTCGTCGTAATTCGCGCCCACATCCAGCATCGGGTGCAGGCGGAAACTGCCCACGGCCACGCCCGGCGCGTCATATTCGGGATGAGGGCGGTCGGCGGGATCGATCTGGGCCGCGGCCTGCAGGGCCCAAAGGGCCGCCAGCGCGAGGCCTGCGAAAATCGGACGAATCGGCATGCGGCCCCCTCTGCAACTCGTTGCAGATTAAGCATTGGCTGCCGAAAGGCTACGCTTTTTGGGGCGAAAGCGGCGCGGTGACGCGGAAATTTGTGTGGGTTGCGGGCAACAGGGCGGCGATAAGGCCGTGATCGTCCGCGGGCATGTCGCGAAAGGCCACTTTCAGCCACGGACTTTCGGGATCGCGTTTCCACTCCTGCGGGAACAGGGCAATGAGATCGGACGCGGTGGACGCCACGCGCGCGGGCGTGTGAGTTCCATGGGCGGTGAGGAGTGCGGCCAGCAGATCGCGTCCTTCGCCCAGCGCCAGATGGCAGATCTGGGTGGCGCGCGGATTGATTTCGATCAGATGCACGCCCTTTTCGTCGCGCATGAAGTCGAGCCCGTGCAGGCCGATGAGTTTGAACCGCGCCGCGATGCGCCGGGCGGCCTCGTCCATTTCGGCGCAATCGATGCGGCGCACGACGCTGGCATGGCCGGTATCGCCGTGCATTTTCGCAACGTCCATATGAATCGCGGCGAGCATCTTGCCGTCGCGGCAGGCGATTGCGCTCGTGGCCGGCATGCCGGTGACAAAGCGCTGGAGGCTCATGGCCGGATGATCGTATTTCAATGCCGTGAGGAGATGATGGGCATCCCAGCGCTTCACCGCGCGCGCCAGACTGCGCAGCCGTGTCGGCGCCATGGCAAGGCCGCGCCATCCCGTCTGCACCTGATCGCGCTTGCGCAGGATTGCGACACCATCGCCGCCCCAGGTGCCGTCTGCTTTCAGGACTGCGGGAAATCCGGTGTGCGATAGCGCGAGATCGAGTTCGTGTTCGTTGAGGATCGGCATTGTGTCGGGAACGCGAATGCCTTCCTTGCGCGCGGCTTCCAGAAAGGCGCAACGCGAAAACATCTGCGGATAGGAATCCACCTTGCCGATGGAACGCGCGATCAGTTCGGCGACAGCCGATTCGCGCCTGCGCGCCTGAAGCGCCAACAGATGCCGCACCGCGCGGTCATCGCAGGGCACGATCAAATCGGGCTTTGCAATTTCAATCGCGCGCCGCAAACCGCGCAACGCCGCAAGCGGATGGTAAACATGCAGCCGCGCGGCGTGTCGGCTCGCTTCTATCGCGTGCCCGCGTGGAACCAGCGCCTCGACCTCCGCGCCCAATGCTGCAAACGCGCCTGCCAGCCGCGCCGCTGCCGGCCATTTCAGCGTCGCCGTTAAAAGTATCCGCGCCATCGTCCCGAACCGATGCTTCGTCCCACTCCCAAGCAAATCCGAAGCCGCAAAGCTGGCACGGCTCTTGGAAATTTGGCTGCGGGACAGGCGCTGCAGCTTCATCGTGAAGCAACAATTAACGATCTTGTCCCGCATTGAAACGAGGCGTTCCACCCATGGATTTCCGGCAATGAAACACATGACCGAAATCGCCATTATCGGCGCGGGGCCTTACGGGCTTTCTCTGGCGGCCCATTTGCGCGAGGCGGGCGTGCCGTTT
>DATCEI010000327.1:0-3113 GCA_036510185.1 Rhizomicrobium sp.
CCCCCCTCCGTCACGCCTTCGCTGCGCTACGGCGTGCCACCTCCCCCGTGAACGGGGGAGGAAAGAAAAAATCTGCATTGAAACCGCATACAACCTAGCCTTGAATTCACCGCATATTAGCCTGACGCTTTGAAACTGCACATTCGGGGACAATGAATTGCGTAATATTCATTCTAAGGCTTTTGCTTTCCTGCTCGTTGCAGCATTGCCGTCATGTGTAAGCTCTCCAACAATCTCTCCCGAGATCGTTGCGCTGCCACTTCTGGATAACCTGCAAAAGATAGCTGTGGCGGATTGGTTGGTAAGAAATCCCGACTTTCGTATCGCAACAGAGAAAGATTGCGATTGCGACGACGATATTCGCTTCACGCGGGAAAAAGGTCCCTTCGGAAGCCCTTTGCCAACATACGAACCGTACCTATCGGTCGGAGATTTTAACGGCGATGGCAAGCAAGATTTTGGAATCATTGTCGTCGACCTTCACAACCCCGACAAAGGAATGCTTCTGATATTCAATGGGCCATTTGGCAAAGGCTCTAAACTACCTGCTTTCACCACAACGGTCGGAACATTGAAAAGAATTGCGCTTTTCCAGAGTTATAAAATTGGCAGGCTTCTGATCGGACCGTTTGAAAGCGAAGGGTGTGTTTACGAGCCAGAAGGTGAGACTTATCGCGAAGATTGCATGGACGATTAAGCCTTGTTCACTTCTCCAATCTCCCCTCGCCCGCGCGGTGTTTGTATTGCAGCACGAGCAGCGTCGCTTTGATGAGGCGCAGGAGTACGAAGCTTAAAATCACAATCGCGGGAAGCCACAGCACGATATGCACCCAATAGGGCGGGCTGTATTTCACCTCGACGATGAGGGCGCTGCCGGAAACGAGAAATCCGACGATGAGGATAACGAACACGGCGGGGCCGTCGCCCGCGTCGAACATCGCATAGTCGAGGCCGCAGGCGCTGCACACGCGGCCGATTTTCAGATAGCCGTCGAACAGTTTGCCCTCGCCGCAGCGCGGGCACAGGCCGAGGAGAGCCGCGCGCGGAACGCTCGGCTCTTTATTTTCCATTACGCGGCGGTGATCGCCGACGCTCCCCAGACATAGATGCAGGAGAACAGGAACAGCCACACCACGTCCACGAAATGCCAGTACCAGGCGGCGGCCTCGAAGCCGAAATGGCGCTCCGGCGTGAACTGGCCCGCGATGGCGCGGAACAGGCACACGGTCAGGAAGATCGTGCCGATGATGACGTGGAAGCCGTGAAAGCCCGTGGCCATGAAGAAAGTCGAGCCGTAGATGGCGTCGAAATTGCCTGCACCCGTGGCGAGGTTCATGTGCGCCGGATCGGTGAACGGCGCCAGCGCCAGATGATTGAAGCCGAAGGTGAACGGCGCGTGCGTGTACTCATAGGCCTGCACGCAGGTGAACGAGAAGCCCAGCAGCACGGTGAGGATGAGGCCCTGAATCGCGCCCTTGCGGTCGCCCGTCTGGATGGCGTGATGCGCCCATGTGACGGTGGTGCCGGAGGTGAGCAGGATCAGCGTGTTCATCAGCGGGAAATGCCACGGGTCCAGCGTGGTGATGCCCACGGGCGGCCATTGCCCGATGGAGACATCGTGCGGGAACAGCGCGAAATTGAAGAAGGCCCAGAACCACGCCAGGAAGAACATCACTTCGGACGCGATGAACAGCAGCATGCCGTAACGCAAATGCAGCTTCACCACGGGCGTGTGATTGCCCTTGACGACGGATTCGTTGATCACGTCGCGCCACCACGACGCCATCGTGAACAGCACCAGCGCCAGGCCGACGAAGAAAATCACCGGATTGCCCGCAATCGGGATACCCCAGAACGGCGCGTCCTTGTTCATCCAGAACACCGCGCCAAGCAGCATCGTGAAGGCGCCGATGGAGCCGATGATGGGCCACGGGCTCGGCTCGACGAGATGATAGTCGTGCTTGACTTCGCTATGCGCCATGGACCCCTCTCAATGCGGCTGTTGAAGCCGCACAACCGTCATAATGAAAAACAATACCACGAGCCCGCCAAGGAACAGCGCGATGGCGATGTTGCGCCCTCGCCGCGCCTTTTGTTCCTGAAGGATTTGTTCGTCCTCATCGTCCATCGCCTCATATCCGCGCAGGCAAAGGCGCGAGCGCCAGTGCATGCTCCGCGATCAAAGCGGCGAACAACAGAAACAGATACGCGATCGAGGCGCCGAACAGGCGGCGCGCGGCGGGTTCGCGTGTTGCGTCTTTCTCGCGAAGGACAGAGGCCGCTTCCCAGAGCAGCCACGCACCCGACATGGATGCGAGCGCCAGATAGAGATAGCCGCCAATGCCTGTGAATGCAGGCAACAGACCGACCGGCGCGAGCAGCAGCGCATAGGCGAAAATCTGGCGGCGTGTGGAGGTTTTGCCGCGCACGACCGGCATCATCGGAATACCTGCGCGCGCATAATCCTCGGAGCGGAACAGCGACAGCGCCCAGAAATGCGGCGGCGTCCACAGGAAGATGATGAGCACGAGAATGATGGGCGCGAGTGTCAGCGATCCGGTGACCGCGGCCCAGCCGATGGCGGGCGGCAACGCGCCGGCCAATCCGCCGATGACGATGTTCTGCGGCGTGCGGCGCTTGAGGCCCAGCGTGTAAACGCCGACATAGAAGAAGACGGTGAAGGCGAGAAGGCTCGCGGCCAGCACATTCACGAACAGGCCCATCAGCGACACCGCGCCGACAGCAAGCGCCCAGCCGAACGCCAGCGCCTCCTGGCGTTCGATGCGGCCCTGCGGAATGGGGCGCGTGGCCGTGCGCGTCATGATCGCGTCGATGTCGGCTTCATAGGCCATGTTGAGCGCGCCGCTCGCGCCTGCGGCAATCGCGATGCAGAGCAGCGCGGCAAACGCCGTGAACGGATTGATCATGCCGGGCGCGACCACAATGCCCGCAAGGCCCGTGAAGATCACAAGCGACATCACGCGCGGCTTCATCAGCGCGAACCAGTCGCCTGCCGTCGCGGCGCGCGGGCGTAGGGCTAATGCGGCTGCGTTCGCCATACTCTAGTGCGAACCTCCGGTGATGCGGGGCAGCTCGTTGTACTGGTGGAACGG
>DATCEI010000328.1:0-2260 GCA_036510185.1 Rhizomicrobium sp.
ATCGCACGCAGATTGAACTCAACACCGATACCGCAATCCGCGTGCTGGAAGATCAGAAAGAGCGGAGCGTCGTTCTGGATAAAGGAGAAGCCTTTTTCCAGGTGACGCACGATGCCAAGCGCCCATTTTCCGTGCTCGCGGGCGGCGGGCGCGTCACCGATCTCGGAACGAAATTTCTTGTTCGCCGTGATGACACGCGGCTTGAAGTGGCGGTGATGGTAGGCAAGGCACGCTTCGATCCCGGCACCATGGGCGCTTCGGCGAAATCGGCGGTGCTTTTGCCCGGCGATGTGGCCGTGGCGACCCCCGATGCCGTCGCGGTGACGAAGGTTTCGACGCAGGCGCTGAACAACCAATTGGGATGGCGTCGCGGAGTTTTGGTTTTCCAGAACGCGACGCTGGCCCAAGCGGCTGACGAGCTCAATCGCTACAACCATGAAAAACTTATAATCGCCGGTACTGCGACAAGGCGGCTGACATTCGGCGCAACGCTTCTGACGACGGATGTGGAAGCCTTCGCGGACGTCGCCAAGGACGTTCTGGGGCTGCATGTGGAAAAACGCGGCGGAGAAATCGTGATCTCGCGGTAAGGGGTTCGTTCCGCGTGCGAAATTGAGGGGAATTCGATGAACAATTATTTGAAATATATGATTGCGGTGGCGGCCTTTTCGGCAACGATCTGCGCCGCGTCTGCTACCACTTTCGATGTGCCGGGCGGGGATCTCAAAACCGCGCTGGACAATTTCATGAAGGAATCCGGCGTGGCGCTGATGTATCCCACGGCGGAACTCAAAGGCGTTCACACAAGCGGTGTAAAAGGCGAATTGTCCTCCGACGACGCTCTGCTTCACATTCTTGCCGGAACCGGCTTTGTCATGCATCGCCATGCTTCCGGCATGGTCGGCATCGTGCGCAGCGATTCACGGACCGAGAATCTCTCCGACCCGGATTCGCTGAAAATAGCAGCCGCGCCTGCGCTAAGCGTAGGCGGCAACGCGCTGGAAACCGTCACCGTTACGTCCTCGAAAATCGGTGGCGATGTCCAGAACATTCCGATTTCGATCACGGCGATGTCGCAAGAACAGTTGACGGCCACGCAAACGGCCGGCGGCCCGGATCTCGTGAAACAAGTGCCGAATATGACGTTCACGAAAACGAATTTTAGTGGTTACAGCATCCAGTTGCGCGGTATCGGCACACAGGCCATTTCCGTCACGACCGATCCAGCGGTGGCAGTGGCTTTCAATGACACGCCCTTCATCCGCAATCATTTCTTTGAGCAGGAGTTTTACGACGTCTCGCAGGTTGAAGTCCTGCGCGGGCCGCAAGGCACGTTGTATGGCCGCAACGCGACGGCTGGCGTCGTCAATCTTGTCTCGGCAAAACCCAGCGATCAGTTCGAAGCCATGGCGTCCGCCGATATCGGAAATTACGGCAATCGCCGCTTTGAGGGCATGATCAACATTCCCATCATCGATGATCGTGTCGATTTTCGCGTTGCCGGAGAATGGACCAAGCGGCAGGGTTATTCTTTTAACACGCTCACCGATGCTCGCATTGATGGCCGCGATCTGTGGTCTGGCCGCATGACATTGGGGTTCAAGCCGACTGAAAAGCTTCAGACCTATTTCGTCTGGGAGCACTTCTCCGAAGATGACGACCGCATGCGCACGGCAAAACAGCTTTGCAAAACCGCGCCTGATCCCGTGTCGATCGACGGCATATCGGTCGAAGGACATTATGTGGAGGCGGCCGCCTACGATCCAATCTATTATGTGAGCCAGGCCTGCGAAGCGACATCGCTTTATTCGCCGAGTGCGTATCAAGTTCCCAACGGACTTGCATTGCCTTATGCCTCGGCGATTGGCGCCGTCGATCCAGTGATTCAGCAGCTATTCGATCCTTACGCCAGCACCGAGCAATCTCGAAATCTGCGTGTCATCGAGACGGCGCTTAACCCCATGTATCGCGCAAAGAATGATACGCTGGAGCTGAATGCGGACTATAGCGTTTCGCCGTCGCTGACTTTCACATCGCAAACCGGATACAACAACGATTTCCTTTGGTCGACGGAGGATTACAACCGTTTCAGCACGGCACCGGGTATATTTTCGTATCAACCGCTGGATACGGGCGCGTGGCAGCTTAACGCAACATCGCCGGATGGCAGCGGCATCGGTCACTGCGCATTTCAAGGTGGTCCCTGCCTGAATCTCCCGAACGGCGCGCAATGCACGCCGAGTTCGCCGACCGACCAGTA
>DATCEI010000329.1:0-4300 GCA_036510185.1 Rhizomicrobium sp.
TGGAAGAAACATAGGCCGCCAGCGCCAGTGCCGAGACGCTTGTCAAGAGTTTCCAGCGGATGGTGGCGCGGTTGTCGTTTGTGTTTAGCAATTCGCTCATGATGTTCCCCCTCACCAGTTCTTCGTGATGCGCACGCCGAACAGGCGCGGATCGGTTGTGAAGATGTTGGTTGTCAGCGCGGTGTCGTCTGAATTCAGGAATGCGCCCGTAATAGCGGTGACGTCGAACACATTCTTCACATAGGCCATCGCCTGCCAGCCGTCCTGATTGGTAAAGATCAGCGCCAGGTTGACGTTCGTGTAACCGTGCAATTGATCGTATGGTTCGTCATTGAAGATGCGGGCGAAGGAATTTCCTTGCCAGTAGAAATCGCCGCGTAATGTGCCTGCCCAATCCGGCGTGACGGGCATCGAGTATTGCGCTCCGAAAGAAAGCGTGAAGGGTGGCGCATTGGGCAGCTTGTTGCCGCTCAAATCCTTCGTGAATCCTTCGCCATTGTTCGGCGCCGTCGTTGGATCGAATCCAACTGCCGCGAAGTCCGCCAGATCCTCTCCCGAGACGCCGGTAAATGACTTATTATCTGGGATATAGGCAGAATCGCACGCGCCATCGAGACCGCCGCCAAACGGATCTGCTTGTGGATCGTTCATCAGGACTCGGTTCAAGAGGATTTGGCGCACGACGATTGCGGGCAAGATGCAGTTGGATGTGTCGGCCACGAACGGCTTGACGACGACCCAGCCGGGTTGGCCGGCTGTACGATCCATGAGATCGATGGCGGATTGACCTTTGTTCACAGACGTATCTTCGTAACCGCCCGCAAAGTTGAACCGCAAGCCGGGTATGGGTTCCCACGTCGCTTCCAGTTCGGCACCGTTCACCTTGGCGTTGAAATTGAGGTTGATCGATGTGCGATCGACGATCTGGGAAATCTGATAGCCCGTGTAATCGTAATAGAAGACATCGCCGTTCAACGTCAGGCCGCCATCGAACAACGTGTTTTTTGTTCCCAGTTCATAGGCGTTGATGAATTCGGGTGCAAACGTGGCCGGATGCGTGAGAGAGGCTTGTGCACTAACAAAATCGATTTGCGGCCCCGGCGGATTGGCGCCGCCACCCTTGTAGCCGCGCGAATAGGATGCGTAGACAAGCGTTTGATCTGTGAAAGCGAGCTTCGGCGTCCAGTTGGCGACGAAGCGCCCAGTCCATTCTTTCCACTCCTGCCGGACAACGCCTTCAACCGGATAACCACCGCCGTTGAGGAATACCCAACTCGGAATATCGAGGAATGTTTTCTGATCGTCGGTCCAGCGCAAGCCGCCCGTCAGCTTCAGATCGGGTGTTATCTGATAATAGACCTCTCCAAAGCCTGCATAGGAATTCAGATCGTAGGGATTTTCGCTGCGGAAGTAATTGTGTCCCTGACCATCGAGGCTACCGATCGGGTTGGGATCGATATAGGGACCTTCGAAAATTCCGCCGAGATCGACGCTTTCACCACAGCCAAAATTCGCGGTGGCGCCTCGCCCATGACTAAATAGAAACGGCACGGGCGGGAGCGGTAAAATCTCATTGTTGTGCGGGGGGTTGCCGATACCGCCACATACATTGTACTGGCCGGGGCTCTGGCCGTTGGCAACCTGTTCGAGGATGGTAATCAGATTGAAGAAGACGTAGTAATCCTCAACGGTATGGTAGTGCATATAATTGCCGCCCACGCTGAAATTGAACGGCCCATCGAGATGCGAAGCCAGGCGCACTTCCTGCGAAAATTGCCAGGCATTCTCGTCGGACAAATCCTGACCCACCATGCGGTCGGAGCATCCAAGTTGCGGATCGCAATAGACGCCGCCGGGTGAGATGGCCGTTGTTAGTGGCGCAGTGGACCGAACTGTCGGATCGAATATGCCAGGCTGCGTATCGAACCGGTTGAAATCTTCGGTGGAAAACAGGAAGTCCTGATTGTAGCCGGTCTGCGAGGTAAGCGTGAGTTCCGGCGTCACCGCATAATCGGCATTGAATTCCAGCGTGTCATTCTTGGCGCTGTAGCGCGGATTTATGAGTGATTGGATAACCCGCAAATTTGTGGACTGCGTCTGGCTGGCATAGGGATCGACCGACCTCACCAGATAGTCGCCAGGATAGGTGGAATCAGCGAAGCCGTCGAAAATAAATTCGTCGGCGGCCACGAATGGAATGACCTGCCCATTCGGAGTTTCGAATGCGTCTTTCGAATAGAGCGATGTCGGCAAACAACCCTGGCTGAGCCATGTTTGGGCGAAGTCGGCATTGAAGTTCGACGGAATACCGTTTGCCGCCATATACGACGGCAGCGGAAGCGTCGTCACATCCAGCCCAGCGACCGAAGTCAGCCCTGGGTCTTTTTTACAAAGCTGCTTGCCGCTGCGCAGGCGGTCGTCGTCTTCGGAGAAATGTTCCCAGACGAGATAAGTCTGCACGCTTGCGGCCGGCTTCCAGCCGAGCGTGACGCGGGACGACCACAGATCGCGGCCGTCGACGGATTGGTCTGTTTCTTCGTTGAATGTATATCCCTTGCGCTTGGTCCATTCGCCGGCGACGCGAAGATCGAGTTTGTCGTCCACGATGGGCAGATTGATCATCGCCTCAAGACGGCGGTTCTGATAATTGCCAATATCGGCCGACGCCATCGCCTCGAATTGATCGGATGGTTTGGCCGAAACCATGTTCACGACGCCTGCCGTTGCGTTGCGACCGTAGAGCGTGCCTTGCGGGCCGCGAAGCACTTCGACCTGACTGACGTCGTAGAATTCTTGTTCGAAGAAATGATTGCGGATAAACGGAATGTCGTTGAAGGCGACGGCGACGGCGGGATCGGTCGTCACAGAAATCGCCTGCGTGCCGATGCCGCGAATTTCGATGTTGTAGCCGGTGAAATTCGTTTTGGAGAAAGTGAGATTTGGAACTTGTTTCACAAGATCGGGGCCGCCTGCGGTTTGCGTCGCCGTCAGCTGCTCCTGCGATAGTGCGGTAATAGAAATTGGAATGTTCTGCACGTCGCCTCCGATTTTTGAGGACGTGACGGTGACAGTTTCCAGCGCCGCGCCCGGCGCGGCTGGCGCGCTGGTCGCCGCGATTTCATTCGGCAATCGCATGCTGGAGGATTGTTCGCGCACGATACCAATGGCGCCCGATGCCGCGTGGCGCGTGGTGAAACCCGTGTCGTGGAGAAGTTTCGCCAGCGCATCATCCGCCGATAACGCGCCCTTTACGCCCTCCGAGCGCGCGTCTCCAAGCGCGTCGTCCGAAAACATCAACTGCACACCCGCTTGCGACATATAGGTGCGCAACGCAACTCTGAGATCGCCCGCGGGAATATCGAATTGCCTGGAGAAGGCGTTCGTCGCCAAAGCAAGCGCACAGAAAGCGGCAAGCGAAGCAACCTTCACATATTTGAACATCTTCATGATCTCCCCTGCATCGCGCGCACAATGAAATGTCCGCGGCTGCCCTTAGCGTGAAATAACGATCTCCTGGCCCATATGCTGGATGTGCAATCCAAGCACATCGCGCGCCAGGCTGGTGAAGTCGTCGATATTGGTTGTCTGGAACGTGCCCGTAACGCTTCGCCGCGCGGCCACACTGTCGGCAACAACAAGCTTGCGGTTGTTGTAGCGGTTGAACTCGGTGGCCGCCTGCGCAATCGTGACGTGATCGAACAGCAACAAGCCGCGCCGCCAGCCGAGGATTTCGGCCACGGCCTGCGCCGGTTGTTTGTGCAGCGTCAGGGAAGAATTTGTCGCCACCGCCATATCGCCGGGCTTGAGAAGCAGGGATTGCGAATTCTTCGCCTCCAGCCGCGCCCGGCCTTCGGTCAGCATCATCGTCAAATGATCATTGTCCAGCCGCAGCAGAAATTTGGTGCCTAGATCGGTCACGCGATGTCCTGCCGCCATCACGATGAAAGGATGCGACGCATCGTGCCTGATCTGGAAAAACGCCTCGCCGCTTTCCAGCGACGCCAACCTTTGTCCGCCGTCAGTGGTGACACTCAGCACGCTGTTGGTATTGAGTTCGATTTTCGATCCGTCGGCCAGTGCGACGGTGCGATGCTGGCCCAGCGATGTCGCATATGTGTCCTCATGCGACCGCGACAGGTAAGCGAACGCACCGAATGCGAGAATGCCGACCGCAAGCACGCCCGCGAGTGCGCGCCCGAACACGCGGGGGAAGCGGCGCGGAGCCGGCGCGGCCACTTCCGGCACCGAACGGTTCAACACGGCCATGCGCTCGGCGCGCGCCCATCCGGCATCGAGCCGC
>DATCEI010000330.1:0-15364 GCA_036510185.1 Rhizomicrobium sp.
ACCTTCTGGAAAACATGGAGGTGCATCTGAGCATCTTCAACGGTCTGCCCATCGCCATCGAACTGCCCCAACGCGCGACATTCGAGGTGGTGGACACCGAACCCGCGATGAAGGGCCAGACGGCCTCCGGCTCCTTCAAGCCGGCGCTGCTGTCCAACGGCGTGCGCACGATGGTGCCGACGCATATCGTGACCGGCGTGAGGATTGTGGTTTCGACGGAGGATGGGTCTTACGTGGAACGGGCGAAGGATTAAGCACTTCTTGTCATCCCCGGCTGAGCAACGCGAAGCGTTGCGAGGGGAAGGGGATCCAGGTGGCGACGCCGTCCGGTCTCAAAGAACTGGCGAGTTCTTCAAGCTTTCAACACCTTGCGAACGTGACCACCTGGGTCCCCTTCCCTCGCACTCGCGTGAAACGCTCGCGCTCGCCGGGGATGACAGATAGCGTTTACGCCGCGTAACCCATCACGGCTTTGACTTCCAGGAATTCCTCAAATCCGAACTCGCCCCATTCGCGGCCTGTGCCCGATTGTTTGTAGCCGCCGAACGGCGCGTTGAGATCGACGCCCGCACCGTTCAGATGCACGTTTCCGGTGCGCAATTGGCTCGCCACTTTGCGCGCATGTTCGATATCGCCGGATTGCACATAGCCGGACAGGCCATAGACCGTATCGTTCGCCTGACGGATCGCTTCTTCTTCCGTGTCATACGGAAGCATCGCCAGCACCGGCCCGAAAATTTCCTCGCGCGCGATGGTCATGTCGTTTGTCACATTCGCGAATATGGTGGGACGCACATAATAGCCGCGATTCAATCCTTCCGGCCGCCCGACGCCGCCGGTCACCAACGTCGCGCCCTCGTCGATGCCTTTCTGGATAAGGCCTTGAATCTTGTTGTATTGCGTCTCGCTCACCACCGGGCCCATCGTCGTGCCGTCGGCGAAGGGATCGCCGACCTTGGCGCGCTCGGCGGCCACTTTCGCGATTCCCGCAGCCTCGTCCGCTTTGGCGCGCGGCACGAACATGCGGCTCGGCGCGTTGCAGGACTGGCCCGAATTCGAGAACATGTTCATCACGCCGCTCACAACCGCCTTTTTCAGATCGGCGTCGTCGAGGATGATGTTGGCGCTCTTGCCGCCCAATTCCTGCGCCACGCGCTTGACCGTATCGGCGGCGGCCTTCGCAACCGCGATGCCAGCGCGCGTCGAACCCGTGAACGACATCATGTCGATGCCGGGATGCGCGCTCATCGCCTCGCCCACGCCGGGACCATCGCCATTGATGAGATTGAACACGCCGGGCGGCACGCCAGCCTCGTCCATCACCTGCGCGAACAGCAGCGCGTTCATCGGCGCGATTTCGGACGGCTTCAGCACCATCGTGCAGCCGGCGGCAATCGCGGGTGCCACCTTGCAGGCGATCTGGTTGATCGGCCAATTCCACGGCGTGATCATGCCGATGACGCCGACAGGTTCGTAAACGATTGCGGTCGAGCCTTTCACGGTTTCGAAATTGAAGTCCTTGAGCACATTCATCGCCTGGCTGAAATGCGCGATGCCCATGGCGGCCTGCGCGTTCTTGGAGAGGCCGAGCGGCGCGCCCATCTCCGTGCTGATCGCTTCCACGATCTCGCCATAATGCTTCTGATAGACCTCGACGATCTTGGCCATCAGCGCGAGGCGTTCTTCCTTGGTCGTGCGGGAGAAGGTTTCAAACGCGCGGCGCGCTGCGGCGACGGCTTTGTCCACATCGGCCTTGCTGCCCATGCTGATGCGCGCGAACGCCTCTTCATTGGCCGGGTTGATCACATCCAGCGTCCTGGGCGTAACCGGATCGACCCATTTGCCGTCGATATAGAATTGCAGCTTGTTCAACATGGCGTTCTCCCAAAGGAATGGCGGTTACCTATTCAACCACATCGGGGAGAGAGGGGCAAAGAGGCGGGTTTGTGCGCCCTTCGCCATCGGCATCTGCGCTAAAGCATGCGTTCCATTATGGTTCTCAGGCGAATGCCACAAACCCCACATAGACGGCAAAAACCAGAAACACCAAAAGGTCGCTGATCATCGCGATGTTTTCGTTACGCGTTCGACCTTTTTCCGCGACATGCCGGATACCTGCGATGCCATAAAATATGGACGCGGCAATCGCCACAGGCAGCACAAAGCCCGGCATGCCCAACGACGCCATTCCGACGACGCCCGTTGCGAAATTCGCCACGCCCAGTTCGCGCACAATGGGCAATGCGTCGTCGCTTTTGATGCCGAATATCTGTTCGGAAGTAAATCGTGGCTGAAAGAACTGCCGTAGGCCGGCGAGGAAAAGTCGGACGCCCGCACTCCAGAACACAAACCATTTCCCCACCAGCAGCATGAGCGGCACGGTGCTATGCAGACAGGAATGTTCGGCGTAAATCGAGCCGACCGGAAATATCAGCATCAGCAGAAGGACGCTTACAAGATACACCGGCGCGCCCTAGGAAATTTTCTCGACCGCGCCGCCCTGCTCCGTCCAATCCTTGAATGCGCCGAGATTGAAGACTTTTTCGTAGCCCATATCCTTGAGCACCTTGCCGCTCAATGCGGAGCGTCCGCCGGACGCGCAATAGACGATCAGCGTTTTGTCTTTTGCGAAATTCGCGTCGTGATAGGGCGAATCCGGATCGGCGCGGAATTCCAGCATGCCGCGCGAAACATTGACGGCGCCAGCGACCTTGCCGCTCTTTTCCACTTCGGGCGCATCGCGAACGTCGATCACGAGCGTGCCGCTTTTCGCCATCAGCGCCTTCGCATCGGCGGGCGTGATCTTAGGCACCGCGCCATTGGCGGCTTCCATCATTTGCTTGACGTTTGTGGCCATGATTGTTCTCCCGAGACGGCGGTTTCAATTGAACCACATTGGGGGAAGTGGCGCAAAGGCTATCGAACAGCGTCGATCTTGCGTTTCTCCTGTGGCGCCAATTTGATGCCGGCCTTCGTGAGTCGATCCGGTTCCATCCGTGATCTATTCTGTTTGTTCAGCCGTTGAGTTTCTTGAAAAGACAAGAGCACCAAATCAAAATTGGCGCGCACAAACGCCTCAAATTTCTTGTCGGTTACGCCACGATCAATTTCGGCGATTGCTTTCTTCGTTAAATCGCGCAATGGCGCGATATGCTCGATAAAAACCTTCTCTCCGCGGCCGTGAGCCGCCAAGCCTTCAACTGAGAAACATGCGTTCGCTAGCTTCCGCAAATTATTTATGTGCGTGAGATCGGGATATTTTAGGTGCATTCCCAAGATATTCATAATGCGTTCCGCGCTATGAATGGCACCTCCATTGTCTGTGAAGCCAGTCGCGATCATCTGGTTGCGCAATGATGCAGCAATTCTGAAGGCCGGAATCAAATTTCCTTTATGATATTTCCGAGACCGAGATTCTGGTTTTGCTTTCGACATAATTTCTCGTATGTCTCCCATCAATCAGAATATCTTTTAACACACCCGTCATCACCCGGCTTGTCCGGGTGATCCAATTTTTTGGAGAGGGAAAATGGATTGCCCGGACCCTTCGCAAAAAAGCTCAGGGCCGGGCAATGACGGTGTTGTGGGTCAATGCCCCTTCGTCAAATCCGGCCTCCAGCCTTCCTTGCCCGCACGCCAGAAGATGAAGCTGAACATGTCGGCGTAAAGTTCATCGTTCTGCGATTTGGTCGAGCCGATGCCGTGGCCTGCATCAAGCTCCACGCGCAGCAGCACGGGATTGGTCGTGCCGGACGCCTGCAGCCGCGCTTCGAACTTCGCAGGCTCCCATGACGACACGCGCGGATCGTTGAGGCCGGTCGTGATCAGCACGGGCGGATATTGCGTGCCGTCTTTCACATGCTGATAGGAATCCATCGCCAGCAAATTCTTGAATCCCTGCTCGTTCGTGACCGTTCCGAATTCGGGAATGTTCGGCGGGCCGTTGGGCGAGAATTCCGAGCGCGTGGTGTTGGCGGCGGGCACCGCATCGATCACGCCCGCGAACAGATCGGGCCGTTCGGTCAGCGCCATGCCCATCGTGATGCCGCCCGCGGAACCGCCGAAAATAAACAGCTTGTCCTTGGTCGTGATGCCGCGCGCGATGAGATCTTCGCCGCACGCAATCAGATCGCGCCAGGTGTTGAACTTCTTGTCGTCCTTGCCGGAGAGCCGCCAATTCTCGCCCAACTCGCCGCCGCCGCGCACATGGCACGAGGCATAGGCCGTGCCGCCTTCGCGCAGGAACGTCACGCTGCGCGGGCTGAAATTCGGCAATTGCGAAATTCCATATGAGCCATAGGCCTGCACCATCATGATCTGCGGTCCCTTGGCGTCCTTCGATTCGATCACCGTTTCGGGTACCATCACGCCATCGCCCGCTTTGGCTTCCAGATCGCTGACGACGAACGCGTCCGGATCGTAATCTGGTTTCACACCCAGTTTCAGGTCGGTGAAGGCTTTCGTTTTAGGGTCGTAGGAAAATTCCGTCGGCGGCACGACCCAGCTTTCTTCCGCAATCGAAATACCGGGGCGGCGCGGATCGGTGAAGGCTTCCGCCGCGTAGCCTTTGAACGGTAACGCCACCTCTTCGATTGTCGTGCTGCCGGTCGGAATACGCAGCAGATGCGAATAAACGCCTTCGCGCGCCAGCACATAAAGCCCGTCGGACGCGGCATGAATGGATTCGATCACGCGGTCTGCTAGCGCCGGCACCAATGTTTTCGCAGCACTCAACGGTTCGTTCGCCTTCAGCACCAGAACCTTGAAGGTCGGCGCATCCTTGTGCGACATGAGGAAAATTTCATTGCCGCGCATGTCGAGATTGGTCACGCCGTCATCGCGCGTCGCCAGTTCACGCCACGCTACCTTCGGATCGCTGAGTTTTGTTTTCGGCGCGAGCCAGATTTCAAACTCGTTCTGCACGCCGTTGACGTTGAGGCCCGCCGCCATCGGTGCGCCCGGCGAAATGCCGAGCGCGGGATTTTCGTCCGGCTTGAAGGCGGGGCCATGGCCACTGGGCGTGCCGAACACCGCTTTTGGTTCGGTCTTCAGATTCCACGCATACATGGCGGAATCCTTATACTTGTCCACGGCGGGTTCGCCCGGCGCGAGCAATTTCAGGCGGCTGAAATAAAGCGTTTTGGAATCGTCGCTCCAGGTGACGATGCCGAATTCCGCACGGTCGAGGGGCCCTGCGATCTGCGCGCCCGTCTGCGCGTCGTAAACCGAAATCGCGGCCGCTTCCGAACCGCCCTCCGAAATGCCGACGGCGAATTTCGAGCCGTCGGGCGATGGCTGGAAATAATTGATCGCGTAGGGCTTGCCGCCGTTCTTCGCGCGCAGCGCCGCCACGTCGATCACTTTGCGCTCGCCCTTCGCATCGCGCACCATGAGATCGAAATTGTCTGAACCCGGCGCGCGATATTCGTAGAACTCGCGCCCGCCGAATTTCTGGTAGGACGAAATGAACCCGAAGCTGCCGCTGAAATCGGCGATGCGTTTTTCAAGTGCTGCGCGCGGAGCGATGGCGTCAAACACTTTGCGCGTGTAGGCGCCTTGCGCCTTCAGATACGCCACCGTGTCGGCGTCCATGTTTTCCATGTAGCGGTAATTGATCGGTGATCGGCGTGCCGAACAGCGTCTCGGTCACGGGCTTCACGGGGGCCACCGGCTGCTTTTCGGTGAGGCCGATGGGGGCGAGCGGATCGCCGCCCGCGGCATAGACCAGAGACACACTGGCCAGCGCGAACGCCGAGCCTGCAACCAACGACCTGATTTTCATGGATGGACCTCTGTGGATTTGGAATGACCCTAGCGCGGGCCGAGGCCCCGCGCGATTCACGGCTTCGTGCGCGGTTCCGTCAGTTTGCGGAAATAGTCGATCGCGGCCGGATCGCCCCAATTGGCGGGGCCGACGGCGCGGGCGATCTGGCGGCCATTGGGGTCGATCAGGATGGTGGTCGGGAAGCCATAGACATGGAAGGCCCGCATCACCGCCATGCCCGGATCGGCATAGGGTACCAGAAGTTCGGCCCCATGAGCGGCCAGAAACGGGGCGGCGATGCCGTTGGCCCCCTTTTCCTCGTCCACCGCCAGCACGGAAAGCTGGGAATCGGGCAAGGCCCCCGCCAGCCGGGCCAGCGCCGGAAGCTCCGCCACACAAGGCCCGCACCACGAGGCCCAGACATTGATAAGGACATAGTGCCCCTTCAGCGCCGGCAGCGCGTGGCGGAAGCCGGCGGCGTCCGTCAGCACCAGATCGGGCGTTCCGGCCAGCTTCTGATTTGCGGTCAGCCGCGCCAGCGCGGGCGGCGGCGTGGGCAGGCGCGGCAAGGAGAACCACAAAAACAGCCCCACCCCTATTCCGGCGAAGGCCACAATCAATGCTAAAAGGCGCGACGCTGACATTGTGACCCTGGGATCATGAGCACGAACAAAATGTGGGGCGGGCGCTTCGAGCGCGGCCCCGCCGCCATCATGGAGGAGATAAACGCCTCCATCGATTTCGACAAACGGCTGGCCACACAGGATTTGGCCGGAAGCCGCGCGCACGCCCAGATGCTGGCGGCGCAGGGCATCATCTCGCAGGAAGATGGCGACGCGATCCTCAAAG
The DNA here is from genome assembly GCA_036510185.1 of Rhizomicrobium sp. Taxonomy (GTDB): domain Bacteria; phylum Pseudomonadota; class Alphaproteobacteria; order Micropepsales; family Micropepsaceae; genus Rhizomicrobium. Next base: position 6,614 of record DATCEI010000330.1, read on the forward strand.
GCCTTGCCGCCATCGAGGCCGAGATCGCGCAGGGCAAGTTCAATTTCAGCCGCCAGTTCGAGGACGTTCATCTGAATATCGAATCGCGGCTGACCGAAATCATCGGGCAAGCAGCGGGGCGGCTGCACACGGCGCGCTCGCGCAACGATCAGGTGGCGACGGATTTCCGGCTGTGGGTGCGCGAGGCGTGTGATCGCGCGGGTGAAGGTTTGCTGGCGCTGCAACGCGCGCTTGTGGATCAGGCCGAGAAGCATGTGGAAACTATCATGCCCGGCTTCACCCATATGCAGCCTGCCCAGCCGGTGACATTCGGACATCATTGCCTTGCTTATGTGGAAATGTTCGCGCGGGACCGTGGGCGCTTTGCCGATGCCCGCGCGCGCATGAATGAATCGCCGCTGGGTTCGGCGGCACTCGCGGGCACGCCCTACGCCATCGACCGCAAGGCGACGGCGAATGCGTTGGGCTTCGACACGCCCATGCGCAATTCGCTGGATGCCGTGGCGAGCCGCGATTTCGCGCTGGAGTTTCTCAGCGCTGCCTCCATCGCGTCCACGCATCTGTCGCGGCTGGCCGAAGAGATCGTGCTCTGGGCGCAGCCTTCGTTCGGCTTCATCACGCTGACGGATGCGTTCACCACCGGCTCCTCGATCATGCCGCAGAAGCGCAATCCCGACGCCGCCGAACTCGTGCGCGCGAAAACGGGCCGAATATTGGGGAGCTTCGTTGCGCTCACCACCGTGATGAAGGGCCTCGCCCTCGCCTATGCCAAGGATTTGCAGGAAGACAAGGAAGCGGTGTTCAGCGCCGCCGATGCGCTCGATCTTTCGCTCGCCGCAATGGCGGGCATGGTGGCCGATCTTACGCCGAAGCCCGAAGCCATGCGCAAAGCCGCCGAAGCGGGCTATCCGACCGCAACCGATTTGGCCGACTGGATCGTCACCAATCTCAAACGCCCGTTCCGCGCGGCGCATCGCATTGCGGGCGCGATTGTGCGGCGCGCGGAGGAACGCGGCGTGACGCTCGACAAACTGCCCATCGGCGAAATGCAGAACATCGACCAGATGATCACGAAAGAGGCGCTCGCCGTGCTGTCGCTGGAAGCAAGCGTGAATGCGCGCACCAGCGAAGGCGGCACCGCGCCCGACCGCGTGCGCGAACAGGTGGCGTTCTGGAAGGAGAGACTCAAATGAGAATTCTCCTATCGCTCGGCCTGGCGTTGGCGCTCGCGGCCTGCGGCGTCAAAAGCGATCTCGTCATGCCGGACGGCAAAGCCACGCCCAAGACCCAGCACGATCCTTCGCGGCCGCCGCAGCCCATCGGCCAATGAACCATTTCCATTACACAAACGGCATTCTGCATGCCGAGGATGTCGATCTCGCCGCATTGGCGCGCGAAGTGGGCACGCCATTCTATTGCTATGCCAGCGCGACGCTGGAACGCCATTACCGCGTCTTCGCCGCGGCACTGCCGAAAGACACGCTGATTGCCTATTCGGTGAAGGCGAACGGCAACCTCGCGGTGCTGAAAACATTGGCACGACTGGGCGCGGGCGCGGATGTGGTGTCGGCGGGCGAATTGCTGAAAGCGCAAGCCGCAGGTATTCCCGCCGAGCGCATCGTGTTTTCCGGTGTCGGCAAAACGAAAGAAGAAATGCGCATCGCGCTGGCTGCGCGCATTCATCAGTTCAATGTCGAAAGTGAACCGGAGCTTGAAGCACTGAACGATGTCGCGCTCGAATTGGGCGTGCGCGCGCCCGTCGCCTTGCGCGTCAATCCCGATGTCGATGCGAAAACGCATGCGAAGATTTCCACCGGCAAATCCGAAACCAAATTTGGCATCCCCTGGAAACACGCGCGCGAGGCCTATGCACTTGCTGCGCGCCTGAGAGGCATCGAGATCGTCGGCATTGACGTGCATATCGGCAGCCAGATTGCGGAACTTGCGCCCTTCGACGCCGCGTTCAAGCGCGTGATGGAACTCGTGCATGAATTGCGCGGCGCTGGCCACACGATCTCGCGCATCGATCTCGGCGGCGGCCTCGGTGTGCCGTATCGCAAGGACAACGCGCCGCCGCCGGAACCCGATGCTTACGGCGCACTCATTGCGCGCGTGACCAAAGACATCGGCGCGAAACTGATTTTCGAGCCGGGCCGCCTTATCGCCGCCAACGCAGGCGTGCTGGTGAGCCGCGTGATTTATGTCAAACGCGGCGACGAAAAAACATTCCTGATTATCGATGCGGGCATGAATGATTTGATCCGGCCCGCGCTTTACGACGCTCATCACGAAATCGTGCCCGTGGCCGAGCCTCACACGGATGCGCGCGCGACCTATGATGTGGTTGGGCCTGTGTGCGAAACGTCTGACCTGTTTGCAGCGGCCCGCGACATGCCGCGCGTGGAGGCGGGCGATCTCGTCGCGATTCTGACGGCGGGGGCCTACGGCGCGGTGATGGCGTCGTCGTATAATGTGCGCCCGCCCGCGCCCGAAGTGCTGGTGAAAGGCGCGCGCTGGGCGATTGTGCGGCCAAGGATGGATTATGAAACGCTGCTCGGCATGGATCGCATTCCCGATTGGCTTGGGGAATGAGTCCTGATCTCCTCGAACGTCACATCATTCTCGCGCGGGCCGCGTTGTTGTGGGAGCGCGTGTGGCGCGGAGCGTGGCCGGCGAGCGGCATTGCGTGTGTGTATGCGGGTGCTGCGTTGTTCGGCGCGTTCGCGTCTATGCCGGGATGGCTGCACGGCATTGTACTCGCCGCAACATTGTTTGCGTGTGCGCTGGCGCTTTACGAAGGCTTCAAGGATTTTCATGTTCCGCAATGGCGTGACGGCGCGCGCAGGCTGGAACGCGATGCAGCACTTGCCCATCGCCCGATCAGCGAAGGCGATGATGTTCTCGCCGCCGGACAACACGATCCCGTCGCGGAAGAATTATGGAAAGCACATATCAAACGTCTGCTGGGCGCGGCAGTGTTGCGGCTGACATGGCCGCGCGCGAACCTCACCTACCGCGATCCGCATCATTTGCGTTTTGCGGCGCTCGCGGTGCTGATCGCGGGACTTGCCTTTGCGCGGCAAGATGCGTTCGACCGTCTAGCCGGAAGCCTCGATCCGCAATGGGATGCGAATGGCGGCAACGCCACAATTGATGCGTGGATCGATCCGCCCGCTTACACTGGACGGGCGCCGCTTTATCTGACGGAAGGCGGAAGCAGCAATGCGTTTGCGGTGCCCGCAGGCTCGCATGTGAATCTTCGCGTGCATGGTGCGGGCGGACGACCGCGTTTGTCCGTCAGCCCCGAACCTTCCACCGATGCGCGTTTTGCCGGATCGGGCGGTGAGTATGCGGCCAGCTTCACGTTGGCCTCCACAAGCGATGTGCATGTGCGCAGCGGTGGGCGTAATCTCGGCCGCTGGCATATCAAATCCATTGCCGACAATCCGCCGCTGATCGCGTTCGCCGGCAAGCCCGAGAAAACACCGCAAGGGGCCGTGAAACTCAGCTACACTGCAGGCGATGATTATGGTGTTGTTAGCATACGCGCCATCATCACGCCGGTGAAAGGCTATTTGCGCCCACTCAGTGTCGATCTGCCCGCCAATGCCACGAACGGCAAGGTCGTCAATCAAACCGCCTATCGCGATCTGACCGAACATCCGTATGCGGGCCTCGACGTCAACATCGTGCTGGAAGCGAAAGACGGCGCGGGCCAGACCGGCCACTCGCTTCCTGTGAAATTCAAATTGCCGCAACGTATTTTCGCCAATCCGCTGGCGCGCGCGCTGATCGAGCAGCGGCAAAATCTTGCCGCCGAAGAACGCACGCAGGACACGGTGCTTAAGGCGCTCGATGCACTCACCATTGCGCCGGATCGTTTCTATCAGAACCAGAGCAACATCTATCTTGCCATCCGTTCGTCCTACTGGTCGTTGTGGAACGCGCACAATCCGGAAGATTTCGCACATGTGCAGGCGTTGCTTTGGCAGACGGCCCTTGCGCTGGAACAGGGCGGCTTGTCGCTCGCCGCCGCGCAATTGCGCATGTTGCAGCAGATGCTGACCATGGCGCTGGCGCGCGGCGCACCTGACGATGAAATCGCGGCGCTGCTGCAACGCTATCGCGAGGCGCTGCAACGATACTTGCAAACGCTGGCACAAAACGCACAGCCCGGTGGCGCGCCGCCACCGGCGGGCAGCAAAACACTGAGCCAGCAAGACCTCGAGGCGCTGCTCAAGGCCATCGAGCAGATGGCGCAAACGGGCGCGCGCGATCAGGCCGCCCAATTGCTCGCCATGATGCAGGAGATGATTGAGAATCTTCAAATGAGCCAGGGCGGCGCCGGCGGCGGAAATTCTCCGCAGGACAAAGCCCGCACCGATGCGGTGAAGAATCTCGGCGAGTTGATGGGTCACCAGCGCGAATTGCTGGACAAAACTTTTCGGCAGGAACAGGGCATTGGCGATCCGAAAGACGGCGGGCCGAAAGGGCTTTCGCAACAGCAGGGCCAGTTGAAGCAATCGCTGGATCAAATGCAGAAAACGCTGAACGGACAGGGCGTGAAGACGCCGCAAAATCTCGGTCAAGCAGGGCAGGCGATGGGCGATGCGCAAGGCAAGCTTGGCGGCAAAGACCTCGACGGCGCGCATGACAGCCAGCAAAGCGCGCTCGACGAATTGCGCAAAGGGGCGGATGCACTTGCGAAAGATCTCATGAACGGACAACCCGGTCAGGCGGGCGCAGGCCAGGAAGACCCGCTGGGCCGCATGAACGGCGCGAAAGGCCCGCTTGCCAGCAATGGCGTGAAAGTGCCCGATCAGGCGACGCTGGAACGCGCGCGATCTATTTTAATGGAGCTGCGCCGCCGCGCCGCCGAACGCGGCCGACCGCAGGAAGAACTCGATTATATCGACAGGTTACTGCGCGAATTCTGATTATTCATTCGCCTTCGCGAATCGCAATTCCAGATGCCGCGCGGCAGGCGGCGGGCTCGGCAGGCGCGTCGTGAAGGGCACGGCCTGACCCGGATGCAGCGTCGCCACGCTTGCCGAAAAGCTCCAGTGATAAAGCTCACGCTTGTCGTGATCGGTCAGCGCCACGCGGATCGGCGGCACGGGCAATTCCTGATTGCCCACATTGACTATGCGCCCCGACACCGCGAGCACAGGCGCGCCGTCCTCCGTCTCGCGCGCATAAGACACGTCGACGAAGGCCACGCCCTCCGCATTCGTCTCCAGCCCCAGCATTGCGTACATCGAAGCCGATTGCGGCCATGCGGCGACGATATTCTCCCTGAAATTGATCGCGGCCCAGAAGATCAGCGCAATCAGAATCGCCAATCCGCCCCAGCCCAGAATCGCGCGCATACGGCCGCGCCGTGGCGGCGCATCGGCGGTGGACGCAATAGGCGTGGGGATAGCGGTGAAGGCCGCGCGGGGTGGCCGCACCTCTTCCACCACAGGCGGCGGTTCCACCTCCGCCACGGCATCGGCGGCAACGGCGGCGGACGCCCCTTCCGGCTGCTGATGCCAGGCATGGCCGCATTTGGCGCAGCGCACCGTGCGGCCCGAAGGCGCGAACTTCGCCGCATCGGTCTGATAGCGCGTGTCGCATTGGGGACAGGTCAGGATCATGTGCCGGGAAAATTAGGCGCAACGCACACCCGGCGGCAAGGCGCGCCGCGTTTTGCCTTGAGGCGCGCGGCGATTATGTTCCGGCCATGGTTCGCTTCGAAAATGTGGGCATGCGCTATGGCGCGGGGCCGGAAGTCCTGCGCGACGTCACGTTCACGCTGGAGGTGGGTTCCTTCACCTTCCTCACGGGCCTTTCGGGTGCGGGCAAATCGACCCTGCTGAAGCTGATCTTTCTGGCCGAGCCGCCGTCGCGCGGGGTGATCTCGCTGTTCGGGCATGATCCTGCCCAGATCAAGCGTCAGGATTTTCCGGCGCTGCGGCGGCGCATCGGCGTGGTGTTTCAGGATTTCCGGCTGCTGGATCATCTGTCCGCGTTCGAGAATGTGGCGATGCCGTTGCGCCTCGCAGGCGGCAAGGAGGACGATTTCACCCATGACGTTGAGGAACTGCTGTCCTGGGTCGGCCTTGGCGACCGCATGAATGCGCGCCCGCCTACGCTGTCCGGCGGCGAGCAGCAGCGCGTGGCGATTGCGCGCGCGGTGGTGGCGCGGCCCGATCTTCTCATCGCCGACGAGCCGACGGGCAATGTCGATCCCGAAATCGGCGCGCGGCTGATCCGCCTGTTTGCGGAGTTGAACCGGCTCGGCACCACGGTGCTGATCGCCACCCATGACCGGTTGCTGATCGAGCGCACGCGAGCGCGCGAGATGCGGCTGGTCGATGGGCGGCTTGTCGAATTGCGGGCGGCGCGGCCATGAGCGACGACGACATCAGAACCGGCGCGATTCTTCCCCGCGAGCAGGGCGCGGCACCGCTGGAAGTTGTCATCGGCGTGATGGCGTTCCTCGCCGCGCTTGCGCTTGGCGCTTCGCTGGTGGCCGACCGAGCGGCGCAAGGCTGGCGCGCGGGATTATCCGGCCGCGTGACGGTGCAGATCCTTCCGCCCGCCGAAGTCGCAGGCATGCAGAACCTCGACACCGAAACCACGGCGGCGCTGGCTGTGCTGAACGCAACGCCGGGCATCGTTCACGTCTCGCCCGTTTCGCAGGAAGAAGCGATGAGTCTTGTGCGGCCATGGCTGGGCGCGGATGCGCTGGTCGCCGACCTGCCGCTGCCGCGCCTGATCGACGCCACGCTGGCGCCCGGTCAGCGCGTCGATCTCATCGGCCTTGAAGCGCGCCTGAAAGCGGCCGCTCCCGATTCCGCGCTGGACGATCACTCGCACTGGATTTCGCGGCTGAAAGGCATGGCCGATGCAATCATCTGGTCAGGCTATGCGATCCTCATGCTGATCGCGGTCGCCACCGCCGCCGCCGTCACCTTCGCCACGCGCGCAGGATTGCAGGCGCATCACGAGATCGTTTCGCTGCTGCATCAGATGGGCGCGCATTCCTCGTTCATCTCGAATGCGTTCGAGCGGCATTATTTCCGTTCGGCATTGATTGCGTCGGCAATTGGCGCGGGTGCTGCCGCCGTGTTCTTCCTCGCGGCAGGCGGATTGGAAATGGCGGGCGTGGAAGCCGTGCCGTTCCTGCCGCCCATCGCGCTGCGGCCCACCGAAGCCTTGTGGCTGATCGCCGTGCCCGTTGTGGTGAGCGCGATTGCATGGGCGACAGCGCGCGCCTCCGTTCTCTCGGCCTTGCGAAAGATCTACTGATGTTGCGGGTGGGCGTCGCCATTCTGGCTGTCATCTACTTCGCGGGCTTCCTGCTGTTCGTGAACGCGATCGAGCGCGCCACGCCGCCGCTTAATCCTGCCGACGGAATTGTTGTGCTGACGGGCGGGCCGTTGCGGCTGGAAGCCGCCGCCGCCCTGCTGGAAATGAAACTGGGCAAGCGCCTGCTCATCACCGGCGTTGCGCGCTCCACCACCAAAACCCAGTTGAAACTTCTCGCTCATGGTGGCCCACGTTTCGATTGCTGCGCCGATCTCGGCTTCTCCGCCACCTCCACGCATGGCAACGCGAAGGAAACCGCCGAATGGGTGCGCAAGAACGACTACAGCAGCCTCATCATCGTGACGACGAATTACCACATGCCGCGCAGCCTGAACGAATTTTCCACCGCCATGCCGCATGTGGATTTCGAGCCGTGGCCGGTGGCGGCACAGGGCACGGATGTTCCGCATTGGTGGCGCAATCCGCACACATTTTTTGTGCTGCAGGGCGAATATCTCAAATACCTTGTCAGTCTGGCGAGAAGCCTCGTGAGAAGCTGACATGTTGATTTTTCGCTCGGCGATTTTCCTTCTGTGGTTCGCGCTGGAATCCGCGGTCATCAATATTTTGGGACTACCCTCAATGCTGATGCCGCGCGCGGCGGCCAATGGCGTCGCCGAATTCTGGTGCCGGGCGTCGCTGTGGGGATTGAAGATGTTTGCGGGCCTCGATTGCGAAATGCGCGGGCCGCTGCCGCCGCACGGCGTGCTGATCGCCGCAAAACATATGAGCATGCTCGACACGATGGCGCTTTTCGTGATGCTGGGGCGGCCCGCCTTCGTGTTGAAGCGCAACCTGCTCAACATTCCATTTTACGGCTGGTATGCGCGCAAGACCGGCATGATCGCCATCGACCGCGAAGGCCGCGCCTCGGCGCTGCGCATGATGGTGATAAAGGCGAAAGCCGCTCTCGATGGCGGACGCTCCGTCATCATCTTCCCCGAAGGCACGCGCAAAAAGCCGGGCGCACCACCCGACTACAAACCGGGCGTGGCGGGACTTTACGGCCAGCTCGATGTGCCTTGCGTGCCCGTGGCGCTGAACTCCGGCCTCTACTGGACGGGGCCGGGCGGCTTCATCAAAAAGCCCGGCAAAATGGTGATCGAATTCCTTCAGCCCATCCCGCCCGGCCTGAAACGGCGGGAGTTCATGACGGCGCTGGAAACGGAAATCGAAACCGCGACGGCGCGGCTGGTGGCCGAAGGGCGCGCGCAACTCGGAGAATAGCCTTCACCGTCATGGCCGGGCTTGACCCGGCCACCGCCCGCGTGTCCACGCGGGCATATGACTCGCGTCACCTGGATGGCCCGCACTCCGGCGGGCCATGACAAATATTATTATTGTTTCAATGGCTTAAAATATTTCTGCTTCCCGCCCTTGAAACTCGAACAGACCATG
>DATCEI010000331.1:0-11849 GCA_036510185.1 Rhizomicrobium sp.
CGTTTCACGCGCGCGCAAGCCATACAGTATGGTCACGGCCAATCCCGCAGCGGCGACAAGAAAGACAGCAACAGGAACGGCAAACCGCCACATCTTCGCAAGTGACAGCTTCGATGCCTGCGTTCGCGGCGATGGACGCAATGCGGCCAGACGATCAGCCCGGTTCCACGCATCGCAAAGCCGCAAATAAGTAATCATGTGAATCGTGGCTCCGGAAAGCCACACATCGAACGCCGCCTGATCGGCCTCATTCCAATCGTCGCGGTCGCTGCGCGCGAGCCAGAGTGCGGCTTGCGCATCCACGGAATTGGCGCCCGCGGTCTTCCACGAATTTTCGTTGCTTGCGTCGATCATGTGCCGCTTCCTGCGTTGGGCACATCGCCATGAACGAAATTGGCGAGCGTAAACATTCCAAGCGCGAGATATTCGTTCACGGTTGCCTCGGCGATGCCCATGCGCGCGGCGATCTCGCGCGCGGAAAGCCCTTCGACCTTGCGCAGCACCACGGCTTCGCGGCATCGCGGCGCAAGGCGATCGAGAGCGGCCTGAAGACGGCGCAGATCCTGCCGCGCCATCGCGCTGCGCTCCGGCCCCGGCGCATCTTCGGCCATTTCGAGTTCGGCAAGGTCCGCGACAGTTTCGATGGAAACCACCTGCTCGCGCCGCACGCGGTCAATCACCAGATTGCGCGCGGTCGCGATCAGAAACGGTTTCAGCGGATGCGGAATTTTCCGTTGCGCGGATTCATAGACGCGCACGTAAGTATCCTGCCGCAGATCGGCCGCATCGCGCCCATCGCGCACGCAACGGCGCAAAAACTGCATCAGCGCAGCCTCCAATGGCAGGACTTCGCGGATGAACCAGTCGTTGAGATCGGACGCAGCCATGCTCTTGCCGACACCAGTGTTGTCGGCGCCTTCACGACCGGTCTGCGATCTTTCGACCATCCCGTCCCGCCCATCGAGAGCTACAGTCTAGCCCTCAATGGGATGAACGAGTGGCGCAATGCGGATTTAGGGGGCGCGCACGGAAATTATTTTCCCGGCCCGGTTATTCCGCGCGGGAAATTGAAATTTTCAATCAATCCGGGGTCATTCCCGGACCGACAATACACAGGGAAAAGACCGGAAACTATCCGCCTATGCCGATACTGACCGTGGCGAACGGGCTGTAGAAACCGACATTCTCGCGGTGCGCCGTATCGATGCCGCCATCCATTGCACCGAAGAAGAAATCCGCACGATAGCCGACGCTGACTTTGGCATTGGGATAGCGCCACGACACGCCGGCAAAGCCGCCGAGGTTGGGGACGGTAACCTGTTTGCTGCGGCTCAGAGGTGTGGAATGCTTGGGATAGCTCCTGGGAATATAGGTTGTATAGAAAGCATTCGTCGTCTGATGATTCCCGCGGACCGATTGACGGCCAAACAAGACCGCGCCGTTAACACCCCAATCGATAGCGATTTCACCATTATCGTGGTTCCCGATGATCGCGGCGGACGCATCCCATGACAGCGATGGCCCCACGCCGCTGAACTTCCGGTCGGCGGTCAAATGGGCATTGATCCTGTGATACGAATGACCAAAACCAGCATTCGTTGGTTGCGATTGAAGCAGAGCATCGGACTTTGCCGTGAACTGAACGTAGCGCACGCCGAGATTGATCGATGAATTTATACCTCCCAGCCCCACGTCTCTCCCAGCCTGGAAATCGAGAATTGCGTGATTTGCGGTATTTCTGGAGGTGACGTTCTGATAGGCGACATATATACCATGCGTACCAAGATCGGGCTGCTGTGTCATCTGGCGAAGAAACTGGTTCCGGCCATTCCGGCCATATGTAATGGCTGCGGAGAATATCCATTCCGTGCCGACAGGTTCGAACGAAATCTTGGCGCTTCCGTCCAGACTCGTGGACGCCGGTTTCTCCACCTGCGCTGGCGATATGATTTCAAACGGGGGATGTGTCGCGGGAACGAACGGTGAAAGAAATGCCTGCTGCTGGTTCTGATCCCAGGCGAATTGGCCGCCTAGTTCAATCCAGAATGGAGCGTGATCGGATGTGCCATCATCCGCTTTGGCGGCGGTGGAAATCGCCGCCAGCAGCACGCTGGCGGAAACCGTTGCAAGCAATTGCCGGCGAATGTGATTCCGATTCCGGTTCGCGTTTTTCAACTCGTTCATGATTTCCCCCTTACCAGTTCTTCGTGAGACGCACGCCGAACAGGCGCGGATCGGTGACGAAGATGTTTGTCGACAGCGCCGTATCGTCGGAATTCAGGAACGCGCCCGTGATAGCTGTGGTGTCGAACACGTTCTTCACATAAGCCATCGCCTGCCAGCCGTCCTGATTGGTGAAAATCAGCGACAGATTGACGTTGGTGTAGCCGTGCAACTGATCGTATGGCTCATCATTGAAGATGCGGGCGAAGGAATTGCCCTGCCAGTAGAAATCACCGCGCAAAGTCCCCGCCCAATCCGGCGTGACGGACATCGTATATTGCGCCCCGAAAGATAAGGTGAACGGCGGCGCATTCGGCAGCTTGTTGCCACCCAGGTCTTTTGCGAAGCCTTCGCCATTGTTGGGTGCGGTCGTGGGATCGAAGCCGACCGCGGCGAAAGCCGCCAGATCGCTCGACGGATCAGCCGTGAACGTGGCATTGTTTGGTAAGTAAGCGGCGTCGCATGCACCCATAAGATCGGCAGAGGTAAACCCTGGGCCGCCGTTCATGGTGGTCACAATCTGGTGTACGACGGTTACGGGTAAAATACAGTTGGAGGTTTCGGCAACAAATGGCTTGACGAGCATCCAATCACTGTGACCGGCGGTGCGATCCATGAGATCGATGGCCGATTGGCCATCGTTGACGCGGGTATCTTCATAGCCGCCTGCAAAATTGAACTTTAGACCCGGCACGGGCTCCCACATCGCTTCCAGTTCCGCGCCATTGACCTTGGCGTCGAAGTTGAGATTGATCGAGGTACGATCAACGATCTGTGAAATCTGATAGCCCTTGTAGTCATAGTAAAACACGTCGCCATTCAACGTCATCGCGCCGTCGAGCAGCGTGTTCTTCGTTCCTAATTCAAATGCATTCACGAATTCAGGAGCAAATGTGGCCGGATGGGTGACGGAGGCCTGGGCGCTTACGAAGTCTGCTTGCGGTCCCGGTGGATTGGCGCCGCCGCCTTTGTAGCCGCGCGAATAGGACGCGTAGATCAACGTCTGATCGGTGAAGTCGAGCTTCGGCGTCCAGTTCGCGACGAACCGCCCGGTCCATTCCTTCCATTCCTGCTGAACGATGCCTTCTACCGGATAACCGCCGCCTTCGAGAAACACCCAGCTTGGAATGTTGAAAAAGGTTTTGCTATCATCGGTCCAGCGCAGACCCGCCGTCAGTTTGAGATCAGGCAGCGCCTGATAATAGGCTTCGCCGAAACCAGCCGCGGAATTCAGGCGGTAGGGATTTTCACTGCGGAAGTAATTGTGACCCTGCCCGTCGAGTTGGCTGATCGGATTGGGATCAATATAGGTGGCGGCAAATCTGTCGCCGATATTAGCGTCGCTGGCGCAGCCGAAATTCGAGGTGACAGCTACGACTTGTCCGTCGATTCGTTTCAGCAGGTACGGCACCGCGCTTATCGGTAATACCTGCGTGTCATGCGGAGGGTTGGTGATACCGCGGCAATGGGTGAAGTCGCCGGGACTCTGGCCATTTGTGACCTGTTCAAGCAAAGTGATCAGATTGAAGAAAACGTAGTAGTTTTCCACGGTTTGATAGTGGAGGTAGTTGCCGCCAACACTGAAATTGAACGGTCCTTCGAAATGCGATGCCAGACGAACTTCCTGTGAAAATTGCCAGGCGCGCTCATCGGACAAATCCTGACCGACCATTGCGCTCGAACAACCCAATTGCGGATCGCAATAGACACCGCCGGGTGAGATAGCCGTTGCTCCGGGTGCAATGGACCGGACCGTCGGATCGAATATGCCCGGCTGCGTATCGAACCGGTTGAAGTCTTCGGTGGAGAACAGGAAGTCCTTGTTGTAACCGGTCTGTGAAGTCAGCGTGAGCATCGGCGTCACGGCGTAATCCGCATTGAACTCCGCAGTGTCATTCTTTGCGCGATAGGATGGGTTGATCAGCGACTGAATGACCCGCAGATTTGTGGACTGCGTCTGGCTGGCATAAGGATCGACATCCTTCACCAAGTATCCGCCTGTATAGGTTGAGTCTGCAAAACCATTAAAGACGAATTCGTCGGCAGCTACGAACGGAAGCGTCTGCCCATTCGGAGTTTCAAAAGCATCCTTCGAATAGAAGGACACCGGCAGGCAACCTTGACTGAGCCACGTTTTTACGTATTGCGAATTTAGATCCGCCGGATCGCCATTACTTATCTCTTGGCCGTTCAGAGGAAGATTTGTGGGAGTGATCGCGAAGCCACCCACCGAATCGGGTCCGGGATCCTTTTTACAAAGCTGCTTGGACGAACGCACGCGGTCGTCGTCTTCGTCGAAATGTTCCCAGACGAGATAGGTTTGGATTTGCGCAGACGGTTTCCAGCCAACGGTCACACGGCCCGACCACAAATCGCGGCCATCGACAGATTGGTCAGTCTCTTCGTTGAATGTATACCCTTTGCGTTTGGTCCACTCGCCCGCAACGCGAAGATCGAGCCTGTCGTCCACGATGGGTAGATTGATCATCGCTTCGAGGCGTCGGTTTTGATAATTGCCGATATCGGCGGACGCCATGGCCTCGAATTGATCGCTGGGCTTCGCCGAAACAATGTTCACCACGCCCGCCGTAGCATTGCGGCCGTAGAGCGTGCCTTGCGGTCCGCGGAGAACCTCAACCTGACCGACGTCGTAGAATTCCTGCTCGAAGAAATGATTGCGGATAAATGGAATGTCGTTGAAGGCGACGGCGACCGCGGGATCGGTCGTTACCGAAATTGCCTGCGTGCCGATACCACGGATCTGGATGTTGTATCCGGTGAAGTTGGTTTTGGAGAATGTCAAGTTCGGCACCTGCCTCACGAGATCGGGACCGCCGGCGGTTTGTGTGGCTGTCAATTGTTCCTGCGACAGCGCGGTGATCGAAATCGGGATGTTCTGAACATCACCGCCGATTTTCGAGGATGTAACTGTCACGGTTTCAAGTGCCGCACCTGAAACCGAAGGCGCTGTAGCAGCCGCCTCATGAAGCGTGACGAGTGAACTTTCGGCTCGCGTGTCGCCACGGACAATGGCGACCGGTCCGGAAGGATCGCGTCGCGTTGTAAATCCAGTGCCCTTCAGGAGATCCGAGAGGGCCTGATCCTCGGACAGATTTCCGTGCGCGCCCTTGGTGTGCACGCCTTTGACCGCCGTGTCGGAAACGATCAGCGCCACGCCGGTTTCGGCTGTGTAGGCGTTCAGCGCCGATTCCAGATCTCCGCCCGGAATGTCGAAATTCTTCGCAAAAGTCGCCGGTGCGGCGAGGATCGCGAGCGCGGCAATCATCAGAGCTGGCTTAACGGATATGTATTTTATCATTCCACTCCCCCTTGGCGGACATACCGCCTTCGCAATTTTGCTGCGCGGTTCAGCGCGAGATCACAATCTCGTTGTCGCCCCTCATCACGCGCAGTCCGAAAATTTCCTCTGCCAGACGCGTAAACGCGCCGGGATTATTCGCAGGAAACGTACCGTCGATGGTCAGATGCGCCGTGGCCGTATCGGCGACTACGAGTTTTTCGCGATTGTAGCGGTTGAATTCATCGGCAGCGCCGGCAAGCGACATATGGCGGAATATCAGCACACCATGCCGCCAGCCCAATTCGCTCGACAATTGGGGCGCTGCCTGCTTTGCCACCGAAACACTATTCGCTGTGGCAATGGCGACATCACCCGGCAACAGGATGGCCGGTTTTGCGTGCGCCGCGCCCGCTTCAAGCCGCACACGCCCTTCCACGACTGAAACCCGTAAATCGCCCACCTCGCGCCGGACAAGAAATTTCGTGCCGAGATCGGTGACGCGCTGACCGTTCGCGATCACGACAAACGGGCGCGCGGCATCATGTTTGATCTGAAAAAATGCCTCGCCTCTGTCAAGCAACACGGTGCGCTGCCGCGCATCGGAAACAACGCGCAATTGCGTGTCCGTGTTCAGTTCGACCTGCGAGCCATCGGCGAGTGCTACGATTTTATGGCCTCCTACGCGCGTGGCGTAATTCTCTTCGGCGGATGTGCGCAGTAACGCAAAGGCTACCGCGCCGATTAAACCGATTGCCGCAACCATGATTGTACCGCGGCGTGGGAAATTCGGCTTGCGCGTCTCAGTTGAAGACGAAACCACATCCGGCACAGGCTGCTTCAACGCGGCGAGCCTGTCTGCGCGATTCCACACATGGCTCATGCGCAGATACGCCACCATGTGAGCGGGCGTTTCCGCGAGCCATGCGTTGAGCTCGGCCTCGTCTTTCTCGTTCCAGCCGGATTGCCCTCGCCGCTCGCACCAGCCGGCCGCGCGCATATCCACTGGCTTGGCGTTCAGTGCGTCCCACGGATTTTCTTCTGCGATATCGCTCATGGTTGCACACTTCCAACATTGTTATCGCCCGCCAGATATTCGGCCAGCGCGTACATGCCCGCGGCCAGATATTTGGCGACGGTCGGTTCGGAGATGCCCATGCGGGCTGCGATCTCGCGGCGCTGCAACCCTTCGATTTTCCGCAGCGTCATCGCCTGACGGCAACGCGGCGGCAGGCGATCGAGTGCGGCCTGCAGGCGGCGCAATTCCTGGCGCGCAATCACGCTGCGTTCAGCATCGGGTTCGTCCGCCGCCATATCCAGTTCTTCAAGGTCGGCGACAGTTTCGATGGACACGACCTGATCCCGCCGGACGCGATCTATAACGAGATTGCGCGCGGTCAGCAGAAGCAGCGGCTTGACCGGATAGGGAATCTGCTTGCGGGCCATTTCATAGATGCGCACATACACATCCTGCCGGAGATCGGGGATGGCGGCGGCGTCGCGCACGCACCGGCGCAGGAACTGCATCAAAGCCGGTTCCAGCGGCAGCACGTCGCGCATGAACCAGTCGTTGATGTCCGGCGCGGTCATGGCGATACCGACAATAGACAAATCGGCGCCGTCGCGGCTGGATTCCGACCTCTCGACCATGCTGGCCATTCCCCGCAAAACCGGACTGCCCCTCACCTATTAAGAACGAACGGGGCGCCCGGGATGAACCATACCCTTGTCCAAGGCAGCGCCAGTTCGGGTGGCTCCCGCCCACGGCCGGGTTTGCGAAAGCCGAGGCCAATCAACCCGATGTGTTTTGCAACGCACAAAAATTGCGCCAACGAGCTTACGACGGGCGGGGTTTGTAGACGGCTCTACCTATCTCGCTTGGCGGAACGGCGTCTCGATCCTATTGTCGCGCATGGCACGCGCCCGGCCATCACTGGGAAGACGCCCGAAGCGGCGATTGTTTCTTGCGCTCGCCGCGTTGCCGCTGTTTGCTTCCGCTGCGCTCGCAGCGCCGACATGCGTGGACAGAAACGGCGACACGATCAGATGCGGCACGCCGAACGCGATGCCCGTGGGATGGACGCCGTCGCCGGCACAACTCCTCAACTGGCGTAGTGCGAACTCGGCAGATTCAAACGCAAGCAATGTCGCCAAGGCAATCTGCCTGATCGGCCTGTTGCTGACCCTGATTGCGCTGATGCCAGAATTCGACGGCACGCACGGCAGCGACTGGGATCAGCAAGAAGACGATGAGTAAACCCGGCTGGCCCGGTTCCTATCCTCCAAAACCGAAACTGATAGATGCAAACGGCCCGTAAAAGCCGACGGTTTTCGTTCTTTCCGTATCGATACCTGTATCCATCGCGCCGAAGAAAAAATCGCCGCGATAACCCATACTGATTTTTGCATTCGGAAATTTGAACGACACGCCCGCGAACCCGCCGACATTGGGAACCGTCACTGTTTTGTTGCGGTCGAACGGCGGCGGCGAATTCGTGTAATAGTGACTGTTTGCCGGATAATATTTCGCGTGATGATAATGGCCGGATTCATGATGCTGGCCTTTTGCCGTGCGCCTGCCGAACAATACTGCCGCGTTCACGCCCCAATCGAATGAGAAGACGCCCGCCTGCGCATTACCGAGCAGCGCCGTAGACGCATTCCAGGAAAGCGATGGTCCCATGCCCCGGAAACTGCGTTGGCTACTCGCAGACGCGGCGAAGACGTGGAATTTGTCCGTGGGAAAATATTTCTGCGGGTAGTGCTGAAGGAAATATGACGTCGCATGGTTATAGAATTGTGGGTCCGGCTTACCGTGGATCGAAACACTCGATTTCGCGGAGAACTGCGCAAAGCGCACGCCGACGCCGAAAACGGATTCACTGCTTTGTCCAAATAATCCAAGACCAACTTCTTTACCGGCCTGGAAATCCAGAATCGTGTGGCTGTCCCGATGCGTCGCTTTTATATCCGCGTAAGCTGGATTCGGATTTGCGTAGGTAACTGTCTTGCAGCAATGGAAAACCGCTTGACCGAAAGTGTGCGAAGATACCGGCAAGCTCGCCGGATAAGTTCTAGTTTCGTAAACCCGCGAAAGATTCTGTCCCGGCGTGTTGTGATAGCGTGTCTTGCTACCATTTGCGCGGCCATAGCGCATGGATGCCGAAAATACCCAGTCGGAATCTTCGGGCTGGAACGAAAGTTTTGCTTCTGCGCCGTTGCCGAACAGGGGTGGCTTCTCAACCTGCAACGGCGAGATCGGTTTGTAGGCCAACGAAGACGAATAATTGGCAACGCCCGGTGGATCGTAAGGATCGCCCTGCCCCGTTTGGCGCTCGACTTGGCCGCCGAGTTCGATCCAGATTGTCGGGCGGTCACCATCGTCGCTATCGGCTCGCGCCGCATCGATCGCACAGATCGACCCGACCAGCGCAAGGGCCGAAACGCTTGTCAGCAAATGCCAGCGGAAATCGCGGCGGCCGTTAGAATGAATTAGTTCGCTCATCGCTTCCCCCTACCAATTTTTCGTGACGCGGATACCGATCAACTTGGGATCGGTCAGGAATACATTCGTCGTCAGGCCGCTGTCGTCGCTGTTCAGGAAGTCGCCAGTGATGGCCGTCGTGTTGAACACGTTCTTGTCGTAAAACATCACCTGCCAACCATTCTGGTTTGTGAAGATAAGCGTGAGATTCACATTCGTGTAACCGCGCAGGCGATCGTAGGGATTGTCGTTGAAGACGCGCGCCCAGGAATAGTCCTGCCAGTAGTAATCGCCGCGTACCGTGCCCGCCCAATCCTCGCTAAGCGGCATCGTGTATTGCGCGCCCCATGAGACGGTGAACGGCGGCGCATTGGGTAGTTTGTGGCCACTCAGATCCTTGTCGAAACCTTCGCCGTTGTTAATGGCGGGTTGCGAGGGATCGAAACCCGGATAACCATCCGGAACGGGCGGCAGGGGCTGGCCGCCCGCCCCGCCCGCGCAATCGTTGCAGGCCACCGTGGGATTCTTCACATATGGTAGGCGTGTCAGCGGGTCCAATCCCTCGCTATACGCAATTCCGCATGACTCGGCGATATACAGACCCGGCCAACCCGACGTTTCTCCCAACAGATAAGCAACAAGATAGGTCGGCACGATGCAATTCGACGATTGCGTGGGGTAGGGTTTAAGAACCATCCAATCGGGATTGCCCGCCGTACGATCCATCAGATCGATGGATTTCGACCCCTTCGCAAGAGCCGTATCTTCCCAGCCGCCCGCGAAATTGAAGCGCAATCCCGCGAGGGGCTCCCATGTCGATTCGATTTCCGCGCCTTTTACATGAGCGTCAAAATTGTCGTTGATCGCCGTGCGATCCACGATGCGGGAAATCTGGTAATTCTCGTAATTGTAATAGAACACGTCGGCGTTGAACGTGAGCGAGCCGTCAAGCAGCGTGTTCTTCGAGCCCAATTCGAATGCATCGATATATTCCGGCTTGAACGTCAGCGGATGGATCGGAATGTTGCTGTTGCCCGTCGCATTGCCGAACAGGATTGCGCCAGGCGGATTGGCGCCGCCTGCTTTGTAGCCATGCGAGTAGGATGCATAGACGAGCGTTTGATCGGTGAAATCGAGTTTCGGCGTCCAGTTCGCGGCCGCACGGCCGGTGAACTTGTCCCATTGCTGATCGACGACGCCGCTGACCGCATAACCGCGGCCATCCGTGAGGAGTTCGCTTGGGATATCGACG
This sequence comes from Rhizomicrobium sp., assembly GCA_036510185.1. GTDB lineage: Bacteria > Pseudomonadota > Alphaproteobacteria > Micropepsales > Micropepsaceae > Rhizomicrobium. The sequence continues at coordinate 10,258 of DATCEI010000331.1, forward strand.
AAATGCTTCTGATCCTCAGTCCAGCGCAACCCCGCCGTCAGTTTCAGATCGGGCAACACATTATAATAGGTCTCGCCGAACGCAGCATAGGAGTTGAGGCCGTATGGATTCTGGCTCAGGAAGTAATTGTGGCCGAGGTTATTGACCTTCGAAATCGGATTCGGGTCGATATAATTGCATTGATCCTGCGATGGCGTGCTGCCCGCTTCCTGTGCGATGCTCGGCGGATTGTAGCCGAGATTATAATAGAATAAGCATTGGTGATTGTCCGATACACCTGGCACCCACGGAACATTCTGCACTGGGTTTGCGCTGAAATCGAACGACTCCAGTGTGTACAATGTCAGCGCGTTGATGAAGACGTAATAGTTCTCCTCCGTTTCATAGTGCAGATAATTTCCGCCGAAACTGAAGTTGAATGGCCCGTTGAAGTTCGACGACAGACGGAATTCCTGACTCAATTGCCACGAATGCTCGTCGGACAAATCTTGCGCCACAACGCGATCGGAACAACCGACCTGGGGATCGCAGAAAATCGCTGAGGTCGAAGGAATGCCGTTGGTTCCAGCCACGGGGTCGGGCAAAAGTTCGCCCGGATGCGAGGAGCTTCCGGCGAGAAAAATTCCCTGCGCGGTATCGAAGCGATTATAGTCTTCGTTCGATGACAGGAAATCATGATTGAATCCGGTTTGCGACGCGAACGTCAGTTCCGGTGTCACTGCGTAATCGGCATTAAACTCCACGACATCGTTCTTTGCTTTATAGACGGGATTCACGGTTGTTTCGATGACACGCAAATTCGATGACTGTGTCGTTTCCGCATAAGGATCGAGCGTGGGATTGATCTGACCGGAAAGTTTCGCCGCTTTCAGGAACGACAACGCGAAACCTTCCGGTACTTCATACGCATCAGGCGAATAGAGCGACGTGAGTGCGCAAGACTGGCTCATATAACTGGCCGGATCGAATGCTCCGCCAAAGCCGGTGTCCGATCCGATGGGCGGGACGGGTGTCCCGTCCACAGATGTGGGAAGCTGCGCGGTCTTGCAAAGCTGCTTGGAGCTTCTCAGACGATCATCATCTTCAGAGAAGTGCTCCCAGACGAGATTGGTCTGCAAAGCTGCAAATGGTTTGAAGCCGATGGACACGCGGCCGGACCAAAGATCGCGGCCATCGGTACGCTCATCGGTTATGGTATTGAACGTATAACCCTGCCGCTTCGTCCATTCACCGGCGACGCGAATGTCCAACCGATCATCGACAACCGGGATGTTGATCATGCCTTCGGGGCGGCGTTCGCTGTAGTTGCCGATGTCGATGGACGCCATCGCTTCGAATTGATCGCTGGGCTTTGCGGAGATCAGGTTGACGACGCCCGCTGTCGCGTTGCGGCCATAGAGCGTGCCCTGCGGACCGCGCAAAACTTCCACCTGGGAAACGTCGTAAAATTCCTGTTCGAAGAAATGATTGCGGATGAAGGGGATGTCGTTGAACGCGACGGCCACGGCGGGATCGGTCGTCACCGAAATTGCCTGCGTGCCGATGCCGCGCAACTGAATTGAATAGCCGGAAAAATTTGTCTTCGTGAACGT
>DATCEI010000332.1:0-5890 GCA_036510185.1 Rhizomicrobium sp.
ATCGTTGAAATGGCGTTGCGGCGCTTTACCTGCAATTGCCATTCGCCGTCGCGTTGCGATTGAAATATCGCGTCGAGCTTCGGTGTTTCCAGCACCGCCGGATCGAAAATCGCATGCGGGCCGAGCAGACCGCGATCCGGCAATCCGTAACTGCTGTTCGTGGCTTCGATCAGCAGCGACGCGGTCACCGATTTCGGCTCCATCCGCCACATCGTGCCGCGCGGCAGAAGAATGTAGTCGCCCTCGGTATAGGCAAGATGGCCGAAATCGCAGAATAGATCGCCGCTGCCCTGATGAATGAAAAGCAGGACGTCGCCATCCGCATTGCGCTGCAACATCGGCATCGCTTCAGCCACGCGCCACAGTGCTATGCGGCAATTCGCATTCGACAGCAGGAGCGCGCCGCGATAAGGCTCCGCAGTTGCCTGCTTTGCAGCCATAATGGCATCGAAGGCGCGCGGGCGCAACGGTCCCTCGAACGCGGTCCATCCCGTCGGCATGTGGCGATGATAGATATGCGTTGCTGGGCCAAAGAATCCATCGCGGCCGATTTCGCGCTCGTACGTGCCCGCGGGCAGATCGGCATGGGCCTGGCGCGAAACCTCGCCTTCCACGCGGGGCAATTCGATCGAATGTTTCATTCCTTCAGCACTCCGCGTTTGATCTGGTCGGCCTCGATGGATTCAAACAGCGCGCGGAAATTACCCTCGCCGAACCCTTCATTGCCCTTGCGCTGGATGATTTCAAAAAAGATCGGGCCGATGGAATTCTGCGTGAAGATTTGCAGCAGCAGACCGCTGCCTTCCACCGGAGCGCCGTCGATAAGGATGTGATCGCGCTTCAGCCGCGCAATATCCTCGCCGTGGCCTTTCACACGATTGTCGATGCGCTCGTAATAGGTGTCCGGCGCATCCTGAAACGCAACGCCGCGCCGGGCCAGCGTTTCCACGGTATGATAAATATCAAATGTGCCGAGCGCGATGTGCTGAATGCCCTCGCCATGATAGGCGTGCAGATATTCCTCGATCTGCGATTTGTCGTCTGAGGATTCGTTGATGGGGATGCGGATTTTTCCGTCCGGGCTGGTCATGGCGCGGGATTTGAGGCCGGTCAGTTTGCCTTCGATATCGAAATAGCGGATCTCGCGGAAATTGAAGAAGCGCTCGTAAAATCCGGCCCATTTGTCCATATTGCCGCGAAACACATTATGCGTGACGTGATCGATCTCGGTCAGCCCCGCGCCGTCATGTGAAAATCCCAGATCCGGATCGGTCGGCACGAAATCGACATCATAGATGGAATGTTCGCCGTAACGGTCCACGAGATAGATGACGCTGCCGCCGATGCCCTCGATGGCGGGAATGTTCAGCTCCATCGGCCCTACATGATTCTGGAATGGCTGCGCGCCCAAACCGATCAGATGCCGGTACGCCGCCGCCGCATCCTTCACGCGAAACGCCATTGCGCACGCCGACGGCCCATGCGCGCGCGCGAAACGGCTGCCATGACTGTCCGGCTCCGCATTGACGATGAAATTGACGCCGCCCTGCCGATACAACGTCACCGCCTTGGAGCGGTGGCGCGCAACGGCGCGAAAACCCATGCGCTCGAACAGCGCGTGCAACGCCTGCGTATCGGGCGCGGTGTATTCGACGAATTCAAACCCGTCCGTGCCGGCGGGATTGTCCCAGGCGGTCATCGCGTTCTCCCAGTAGATAGTTTCATATGAAACTATCTCGGAGTCAACGAATGGGGGTGGAACCTCTCTAAAAACTTCGGCGGCGGCTCAATACTTCTTTCAGCAAAAACGATGTTCGCGCTTCGGCCCTTAATATTGTGCGCCGCGAGAATCCGGTAAGGTGGCGCGTTGGAGCAGCCGGGCTGGCATGGCGAACCGAAACGAAACAATCGTGAGCGCGCGAAGCGGCTGGTCGTCGCTTGTGGGGCGGCGCAGCATCGCCTCGCGGCTGCTCATTCTCGCGGCGGGGCTTGCCATTGCCACGGGCGTGCGCGTGTTTTTCGGCATTCTTATCACGGGCGCGCCGTTCGCGTTTTATTTTCCCGCTATCATGGTGATCACGATTCTGGCGGGATGGGAGACGGGCGCGGCCGCTGTTCTGATTACCGTTTTCATCGGCGCGTGGCTGTTCATGCCGCCCACCATGCAACTGGCGTGGCCGACGCAGGCGCAACTGCTCAACATTGCAATTTTCGCATCGGCGGCGAGTTTTCAGGTGGCGCTGGCGCATTGGCTGCGCCAGACGGTGGAGCGGCTGGACGAAAGCGAGGCGCGGTTTCGGCAATTGATAAATGTCACATCCGGCATCGTGTGGACGACGAATGCTGCGGGCGATGTCGAAACGCCGCAAACCGGATGGACCGAAGTGACGGGCGTTGCATGGCCCGACTATGGCGGGCGGCGGTGGCTGGAAAGCGTGCATGCGGAAGACCGGGCGCGGCTTCTGCCCGATGCCACGCAATTGGGGCCGCTGGGATTCCAGCAGATGGAATTTCGCCTGCGCGACGCGCAATCGAAAGACTGGCGCTGGTTCGGCATGCGCGCCGTACCCATCCGCCGCAGTCAAGGCCACGTGCGCGCATGGATTGCCACGATGACCGACATCCACGAGCGCAAGCGCGCGCGCGAGCGGCGCGAAATCGTCCTCGGCGAATTGCGGCACCGGCTGAAGAACCTGTTCACCGTCATTGGCTCGCTGGCCCAAAGCTCCAAACCGCCCAACCAGCCCGCGGTGGATGTGTATTTGAACAAACTCATAGGACGGCTTTATGCGCTGAACGCCGCCGCCGATCTTGTGATGGTGGACTGGCGCGTCGCCATCGAAATCGGCGCCGTGGTGCGGGCGACGCTTGCGCCCTTCATGGTGGAGGACGCCGAACGCATTTCCATCGACGGGCCGCAAATCGAATTGCCGGAGGAAACCGGCGGCGCGATCGGTCTTGCCGTGCACGAACTCGCCACGAACGCGCTGAAATATGGCGCGCTGTCCGTGCCGCAGGGAAAGGTTGCGCTGCACTGGCGGTGCGAGCCGCAAAGCGGGATTGAGAAATTCGTCATGATCTGGAAGGAAAGCGGTGGGCCTGCGCCTGCAAAGCCCTCGCATGAAGGCTTCGGCACGCGCGTGGTGCATTTCGCCGCCGCCCGCGAGAAGGACGGCGATGTGAGCATGGACTATCAGCCCGACGGCCTGCTTTGCCGCATCGCGTTCACGCGCCCGCCCGCGGCGCCGCCCGCGAACCTCGCTGTCGAAACATTGGACAATTTATAAAAGCGCGTCGTGGGTTGAACCGATTGCCGGATACGGGCCTTCACATCGTTAATATCCGCTAACCAAAATTCGGCGTTCGTTGATACCGCTCAACATAGCGCCTAACGCTTTCTGCTACTTAGAATAGAAAGCACGGCGGCATCGAAACATGATGGACACCATAAACGGCGCGAACGCGAAACATCCGGTGTGGAATGTCGATGATCGTTTCCAGGCGATTTTCGACACCGTCAACGACGGCATTTTCATTTCGGACCCCCACACCGGACGATTCATCGATGTGAACGCACCCGGTTGTCTTATGTTCGGATACAGCAGGGCCGAACTCATCGGGCTGGATATCGGCGCGCTTTCGAGTGGGATCTATCCTTACACTCTGGACATGGCCATCGAGCGCGGCCGAAGCGCGATGAGCGGCAACGCCCAGATGTTCGAGTGGCAGTGCAAGTCGAAAAACGCCGGCCTGTTCTGGACCGAAATTTCCGTCGCTTTCACCGAAATCGGCGGCAAGCCGGCCAACATCGCCATTGTGCGCGACATCACCGAGCGCAAGCGGCTGAACGAGAAGCTGAAGCTTGCGTTGCAAAAAGCATCCGCCGCCAACGACGCCAAATCGACGTTCCTGGCCACCATGAGCCATGAATTGCGCACGCCGCTGAACGCCATTATAGGTTTCTCGGACGTGATGCTCAGCGAGATATATGGCGCGGTCAAAAATCCGCACTACCGCGTATATCTCGGCGATATCCATCACAGCGGATTGCAGCTTCTGGCGCTGATCGACGATCTGCTCGACCTGTCGCGTATCGATGCGGGCAAGGCCATCCTTGCCGAAGACGAAATCCACCTGCACAGCACCATCGTCGATGCCTGCCGCCTCGTCGAATTACAGGCCAAGGAGGCGCATGTTAAAATCAACATCGAAGCGCCATTCGATTTGCCCTCTTTGCGCGGCGACGAACGGCGCATCAAGCAGATCATCTGGAATCTGGTTTCAAACGCCATCAAATTCACGCCGGACGGCGGCGCCGTCACCGTCGCGTGCGAGGAAGCGCCGGATGGAATCCTGCTCAAGATCAGCGACACGGGCATCGGCATCGCGGAAGCGGATTTGCCCAAGGTACTCGAACGCTTCGGTCAGGTGGATAGCAAGCTAGCCCGCAAGCATACGGGCACCGGCCTTGGCCTGCCACTGGTGAAGGAGCTTGTTGAACTGCATGGCGGTTCGCTTGCCATGACGAGCAAATTGGGTGTGGGCACGACCGTCACGGTGACGTTTCCGCCCGCGCGCATCGTCATCATGCCGTTGCGGGCCGCGTAGCGAAGCAAACCGGCGGCTGTTGGACAAACCGGAATTCCTTACTATAATAGAATTTGTAAGGAAAAGGAATCCCGCCATGTCGAGCGCGACCATCACGAGCAAAGGCCAAACCACAATCCCCAAAGACATCAGGGATGGTCTCGGCCTCAAGCCGCAGGATCAGGTTCATTTCACGCTTCTGCCCGATGGAACGGTGATCATGCGCGCCAAAAAACGCCGCGTGAGCGAGCTTTATGGCGCGTTGCACAAACGTGGGCGTAAGCCGGTTTCGCTGAGCGGCATGCGGGCCTGGCGCTGAAGATGCACGGCCTGGACACCAATGTGCTTGTCCGGTTTCTGCTGCGCGACGATCCCCTTCAGGCGAGCGCCGCGAAATCCGCAATCGATCGCGCGATTGCCGCGGGCGAGCCGTTGCTGATCGGGCTGTTGACGATTCTCGAAACCGAATGGGTTCTTCGCGCGCGCGCCGGTTTGGACAAGTTGGCGATTGTCGGCGTGTTCAAACAATTGCTCGAAGCGCGCGATCTGCTGTTTGAAAATGAAGGCGTACTGGAACACGCCTTATATGTCTTTGAAAACAGCAACGCCGATTTCGCGGATTGCCTGATGATGGCCCGTTATCAGGATTTGGGGTGCGCCGCGATGCTCACATTCGATGCGCGCGCGGCCAAAATTCCCGGTTGCGAGCTTTTGACGGCCTGATCATGCGCGCCGGCAAGCGCTAATTCGCCGACCACGCATTGGCGCGCGATTGCGCCTCGTCCCATGTCTTGTCGGTCAGTGCATTGTCCAGCCGCACGGCCAGATCGTGCGGAATGTCCGGCATGCCGATGGCCATGCGCGTGCCGTTGCCGTGATAGATGAGCGCCCATTTCGCGGCTTCCACGGGATCGGGCGTAACGCCTTCGCCGTCGAGATAGACGCTGATCAAACTCGATTGCGCATTGGGCAAGCCGCGGTTCGCCATCCGGAGCACCCACGCAACACCTTCGTGTTTGAGGGTTGCTGCGCGCGCGGCATCAGTCTCGGTTTTGCCCAGATCGAGCAGGCATTGGCCGAGATTGTATTGCGCGATGTCGTCGCCATCATTGTTGGAAAGCCTGCGCAGGATTGGCACGGCCTCGTCGCATTTGCCGTGCAGCCGCAAATCCTCGGCTTTGCCTTCAGGATCGGGCGGCAACCGGACCTGTTGCGGACCGGAATCGCCGCTGGGATCGATCGTGACATTGCCGGGATCGTTGGCCTGATGCGGCAGCTGCGCCCAGGCGGGGCTTGAAAAGCC
>DATCEI010000333.1:0-5701 GCA_036510185.1 Rhizomicrobium sp.
CAATTGGGCTGACATCTTCAGCAAGATTCTGGTCGCGCGCGTGGAACCGAAACTGGGCATCGGCCAGCCGGCACTTCTATATGAATATCCACGTTGCGAGGCCGCATTGGCCCGCGCCACGCCCCATGACGGCCGTGTCGCCGAACGCTTTGAGCTTTATGTGTGCGGCGTGGAACTCGCCAATGGTTTCGGGGAACTGACCGATGCCGTGGAACAACGCGCCCGCTTTGAAGCCGAGATGAACGAAAAAAATCGCGTCTATGGTGAGCGCTATCCGCTGGATGAGGACTTTCTTGCCGCTCTCGCCCATATGCCGCAAGCCTCTGGCGTTGCTTTGGGATTCGACCGTCTGGTCATGCTGGCAACCGGTGCGCGGAACCTCAACGACGTCATCTGGACGCCTGCGCCCTGAAATTGCCTTTTTGAAAATCAGGAACCGCAGCCCATCCCCCGCGTTTTACTGACGAATGGGAAATGGGAGATTTGCGATGCTTACGAAAAGTCTCGTACTCGGTGCGTTAATTGCATTGGTTGCAACGGCTGCGGCTTCTGCCGCCGACCAGAGCGATCCCGTGCAGTATGAAACCGTGATCTCCGCACCCATGCCGCAAACGCCAGACAGCCAGCCGGTTGTCACCGCATCGGTTTCGGAACCGGGAAAATCATAAGGAAAATAACATGACGCTTCGTACAGCCCTTTTCGCCAGCGCCGCCTTTGCCGCCGTCACCATCGGCGCAGGCATGGCGTTTGCGCAGACAGACTATCGCGCCGAACCCACGCCGCAGGAACAGCAGCAGACGCAGACCCTGAACCAGAAGGCCGACGACAACGCCGCGCCCATGGATGCGTCCGCAAAAGCCGCCGATAATGCCGACCAGCAGAAATATCAGCAGCAGCTCGATCAATATCGCGCGCGCGAGCGGAAATATTGGGAGAGTCAGGCCGACTTTGAAAAACAGCGCGACTCCTATGCGCTGCAAAGCTCGAATTACGATATCTCGACCGATCAGCTGCTCGCCAACCGCGCCTGGTATGACGAACATCATTATCGCGTTTACACGGCCTATCCGGATTATCCGGAAGAACGGCTGCAGCCGCTCTATCTGATCGCAGAGCCGACGCAGCAGATTTCGCAGGCGCCCGTCATTGATTTCGCGGGTTATGAAATCGGTCATGTCCGCAATGTGGAAACAGCGGTCGATGGCCGCCCCGCGCGCGTGCAGATTGCGCTCACCAATCACCGCTTCGTCTGGGTGATGCCGGGCGAGTTGCGCTTCGATCCTCAAGGCCACGCGGTCTATTCGGATCTTTCCGCGCAACGCCTGTGGGATTTGTCGGTCGAGGAAAATTCGTAGCGCGAAGCGTTTTCAGTAACCCACACTAATGGCCCGGATCTGAAAAGGTCCGGGCTTTTATTTTACTTCAAGCATAAAAGCGCGGAAACCATTCGCGAAATTTTCCGGGTCTTCCAGAAATGCCGAATGGCCGCCGCGAAACATGCTCACGCGATGATCGGGAAAAGTGGCGGCGGCCTGTTTCACGCGCGGCCACGCAATGATCTGGTCGCTTTTCGCCCACGCAAGCCAGACCGGACATGTGATCTGCGGCGCCAACGTCCGCGTGTCGGCTTCAGCTAACGCGAAACCTTCCCATGCCGCGCGCAGGACGCCTGCGATTTCATAACCGGCGGCGATGATGCGGTCGCGTTGCGCGCCGCCATAAGGCAGCACCATGCGGCCATAATAAAAGCGGAATGCGCCAGCGAACCATTTCTTGCCGCGCTCGCCCGCGCGGAAGAACGCCACCATGCGCGCGATAATGAATTTCGTGAAAGGCGTGACAGCGGAAAGGCCGCCTGAATTACATAAAACAACGGCTTTCACGCGCTCCGGCGCGCGCGCGGCGATCTGCAAGGCGGCCGCGCCGCCGATGGAATTGCCAAGCAGCACAATCTTATCGAGGCCCAGCGCATCCATCGCGGTGAGTGCGATGTCGGCGTAGCGTTTCGCGCTGGGCGCATCGGTCATCGGCGGCGAACGGCCCTGTCCAGGCCAGTCGAGCGCGATGATCTCGTAATCCTTGCCGACGCGTGCCGCGAAATCCTCAAAATCGCGCGCGCCATGGCCGATGGCATGAAGACACAGAACCGGAATCCCTGACCCGCGCCGCATCACTGCCAGCCGCACGCCGCCTGCATCGATCCATGTCGCGGGATCGGGCGCGCCGATTGCTGCGCGCAATGCTACGGGTCCGCTCATCTCATTCCCCTTCTTCGCATCCTATGAAGCAACCGCAGGCCAAGACAATCATGGCTCGCGTTTCAGCCATGCGTTGGGATGGAGCAGGGCTTGCACCGCGTTGCCGGATGCAAGCGCCTGCTCGATCTTTTTCTGCATGACGATGCGTGATCCGCCGCGGTCGCTCACTTCTTTCCAAGTGGGCACGCGCTTTGAGTATTCGACATTGGCGGTGAGGCCCGCGGCCACGACACGCTCCTGCGTCAGCCAGTTCTGGGCAAACAGGCTGGTGGCGATTTCGCGCGAAGCTGGCTTCAGCGTGGCCATTCGTTCGCGCAGGCCCTGTACCAGTTCACCGCCATGCGGCGCGATCGCCGCGATATTTCCGAAATGCTCGCATGTGCGTTGAACACGCCGCTTCAACAACTCCAGTGCATCCGCATGGAAATGCGTCAGGAGTTCGGGCGTGGCCGCGAGCGTTTCAAGCCACGCGATTGCGTCGTCCGAGGCCGCCCACCGGCGATAGGCCTTCGCATCGCCGGAGAATTTCGCTTCAATCAAAAAGGCATCGACTGGCGAATCGTGCAGGCCCAATTCCACGGGCTTTTTTACCTTCTTCGCGAAGATCAGAAAATTTTTGAGGCGGCTGCGTTCGGTGCGCGAATGATCCCACATCAGAAAGAATGTCGCCGGAATATTCTCGCGCAAGTGAAAGGCGAGGAAATCATAGGCGGGGTCGAGATCGCGCAAATGAATGTCGTAGCGGAATGCAACGCCACCCGGCACAGGCGTGCCGCCAAGTGCGGTGCAACTGTGGAAGCTGCAATCATTGGCTTTCAGGAGTTGCAGCAGATCGCCGAATTGCCGCGCCAGAAATTGATCGGGCATGCCGGGATGGCGTATGCGCCTCAGCCACCGTGCCATGTTCGGAGCGAGGCGGTTTTGAATCCGTGCCGCCAGACTTCTGCGTTGTGATTCCATGCCCCGGCTTCGCCAATGCGCCCGCATCGATAGCATATAGACGTAAAACGGCAGCAAGAAACGGGTGGCCCGGCCAAAGCCGAAACGTCACGGTCGCGCGCGGAGGGACCGATGACCACATTCATTTTTCTGCATGGTTCGTTTCATGGCGCGTGGAATTGGCATCGCGTGCTGCCCTATCTCGAAGCGCGCGGCCATCGCGGGATTGCGCTCGATTTGCCGGGGCATGGGCAGAACCCGATGTGGCCCAGCCGGGTGACGCTCACGGCCTGTGTCGATCATGTGCTTTCCGTCATGGACGTTGTGCCCGCGCGCGAAGACATTGTACTTGTCGCACATAGCCGCAACGGCATTGTCGTCTCGCAAACGGCGGAGGCGCGGCCGGAAAGGCTCAAAGGGCTTGTGTATCTGGCGGCCTATCTCGTGCCGGATGGGCGCTCGATGATGGAATATGCCGTCGATGATCCGGACTCTCTTGTCGTCCGGAATGTCGAGGCGGGGCTGTCACCCAAAACGATCCGTTTGCTGACGAGGCTTTTCCGTTCGGGCCTGTTGCGAGCGATCGGCGCCGCTTTGCTGCAGCGCGCGATGCAGCAGCACCGGCTGAAACGGGAGGCCTATCGCGCCGCGCTCTATGCCGATTGCGGGCCGGAAATCGTGGAACTGGCCAATGCGCTTCTGGAGCCGGAACCCAATTGGGCGGGGTTCCAGCCCTTGCGAATCACTCAGGCCCGGTTCGGCCAAGTTCCCAAGGCCTATATCGAATGCCTTCAGGACCGCGCCGTCACGCTCCCCCTTCAGCGCCGGATGCAGCGCGATACGCCCTGCGACCTCACCTTTTCGCTCGATTCCTCCCACTCGCCGTTCTTTTCGCAGCCAGAGCGGTTGGTAAGCGTGTTGCTACAAGCTGTTGAGGGTTTCGCGGGCCGTTGCGAGGCGCCGGGCGGGGCCGAAGAGATGGCCGCTGCGGCATCCTGAGCCTATTCACACGAACTGCAAAAGAATCTGTTTTTTCAGGCGGTTTAGCGTTTGACACTGTCCAGCCTCCCGCCTATACACCGCGCCCACGCCGCCCGCCGGGCTTGCCTTGCGGGCGGTGTTGCGTCTCTGGCATGATGGAATTTCGTGCTTAAGACGGGCTCTTTGACATTGTGATTGAAGGAAGGGGAACGTGGGCGGCGGCTTGGTCGCTTGCTCGTGACGAAAGTCATGAGCGAACTAATCGAGCTATCCGAACGCTCGCGTTTCTCAGCAAGACGAAATTGAAATGTTCGGTTGTTTCGGGCCTGTGACGGGACCGAGATGACCAAACCCTAGTCAATCAGTTTTGCGAACAACGTGAGTGTTTGTTTCAGCTCAGGATCAAAACATGAGAGTTTGATCCTGGCTCAGAACGAACGCTGGCGGCAGGCCTAAAACATGCAAGTCGAGCGCCCCGCAAGGGGAGCGGCGGACGGGTGAATAACACGTGGGAATGTACCTTTCGGTACGGAACAACTCAGGGAAACTTGAGCTAATACCGTATACGCCCTTACGGGGAAAGATTTATCGCCGAAAGATCAGCCCGCGTCTGATTAGCTAGTTGGTGAGGTAACGGCTCACCAAGGCTTCGATCAGTAGCTGGTTTGAGAGAACGATCAGCCACACTGGGACTGAGACACGGCCCAGACTCCTACGGGAGGCAGCAGTTGGGAATCTTGGACAATGGGCGCAAGCCTGATCCAGCCATGCCGCGTGAGTGATGAAGGCCTTCGGGTTGTAAAGCTCTTTCGCCTACGACGATAATGACGGTAGTAGGAGAAGAAGCCCCGGCTAACTTCGTGCCAGCAGCCGCGGTAATACGAAGGGGGCTAGCGTTGTTCGGAATTACTGGGCGTAAAGCGCGCGCAGGCGGTTTTCCAAGTCAGTGGTGAAAGCCCGGAGCTCAACTCCGGAACTGCCATTGAAACTGTTGAACTTGAGGACGAGAGAGGTGAGTGGAATTCCCAGTGTAGAGGTGAAATTCGTAGATATTGGGAAGAACACCGGTGGCGAAGGCGGCTCACTGGCTCGTAACTGACGCTCAGGCGCGACAGCGTGGGGATCAAACAGGATTAGATACCCTGGTAGTCCACGCCGTAAACTATGAACGCTAGCCGTTGGATAGCTTGCTATTCAGTGGCGCAGCTAACGCATTAAGCGTTCCGCCTGGGGAGTACGGCCGCAAGGTTGAAACTCAAAGGAATTGACGGGGGCCCGCACAAGCGGTGGAGCATGTGGTTTAATTCGACGCAACGCGCAGAACCTTACCAGGGTTTGACATCCTGTGCTCACTCCTGAAAGGGAGCTTCCCCGCAAGGGGCGCAGAGACAGGTGCTGCATGGCTGTCGTCAGCTCGTGTCGTGAGATGTTGGGTTAAGTCCCGCAACGAGCGCAACCCTCGCCTTTAGTTGCCATCATTCAGTTGGGCACTCTAGAGGGACCGCCGGCGACAAGCCGGAGG
>DATCEI010000334.1:0-16384 GCA_036510185.1 Rhizomicrobium sp.
CCCAGCGGATTGATGAAGATTGAAATCGGCAACGTGGCGACAATAAGCTCCAGCCGCGCGCGAAGGACGCGATGGTCCCTGCCGCCCGCCTCTGCTTCCGTGCGCGTGCCGTGCATCAAGTGCAACCGTTCCCGGGGGGCGGTACTTTCCGCTTTGCCCTTCTTGGCTTGCACTCTACAGATTGGCCGTTAAGAAACCGCTGCCGCGCGCCGCGGTTAGGATACGTTAAGGAATTACCGAATCATTTCCACAAGCAAACGAAACGAAATGGCCAAATCACCCGATCTGTTCGACGAAAATAACGCGGGCGCCAGCAAAGGCTATACCGCCAAGGACATCGAAGTCCTCGAAGGGCTGGAGCCTGTGCGGCGCAGGCCCGGCATGTATATCGGCGGCACCGATGTGCATGCACTGCATCATCTGGCGGCCGAAATCCTCGACAATGCGATGGATGAAGCCGTGGCGGGCCATGCCAACCGCATCGAGATGGAACTCGGCGAGGACGATATTCTCATCATCCGCGACAATGGGCGCGGCATTCCCGTCGATCCGCATCCGAAGTTCAAGAACAAATCCGCGCTGGAAGTGATCATGACCACGCTGCATGCGGGCGGAAAATTCGGCGGCAAGGTCTATGACACATCCGGCGGATTGCACGGCGTGGGCGCATCGGTGGTGAATGCGCTGTCGGAATGGATGGAGGTCGATGTCGCGCGCGACCGTCACGCGCATATGATGCGTTTCGAACGCGGGCATGCGGTTGGCAAACTGAAAGACCTCGGCACGGTCAACCGGCGCGGCACCATTGTTTCGTTCAAACCCGACCGGCAGATTTTCGGCAAGGATGTGCATTTCTCGCCCGCACAGCTTTACCGCATGGCGAAGTCGAAGGCCTATCTTTATCGCGGCGTCGAAATTCGGTGGAAATGCGAGCCTTCTCTTATCAAAGGCGACACGCCCGCCGAAGACACGCTGAAATTTCCGGGCGGCTTGCTGGATTTTCTGAAAAGCGAGATCGAGGGCAAAACCACCGTTACGCCGCGCGAATTTTCAGGCCGTACAGAAAACCGCGACGGCAAGGGCGCGGTGGAATGGGCGATTGCCTGGGCGCCGGAGGCCGAACCGTTTATCCATTCCTATTGCAACACGATCCCGACACCGCAGGGCGGCACGCATGAGCAAGGCCTGCGCAATGCGCTGACGCGGGCGCTGCGCACCCATGGCGAACGCGCGAACAACCGCAAGACCGCGCTGGTGACGCCGGACGACATCATGGCCTCTGCTTGCGCAGTGCTGTCTGTGTTTATTCGCGAGCCGGAGTTTCAGGGCCAGACCAAAGAAAAACTTTCCACGCCGGATGCGCAACGTCTGGTCGAGAACATCGTGCGCGATCATTTCGATCATTGGCTGGCCGAAAGCCCCGCCGATGCAGACCGGCTCCTCAATTTCGTCGTCGATCAGGCGGAAGAGCGGCTCAAACGCAAGCAGGAGAAGGAAAGCTCGCGCAAATCCGCCACGCGCAAATTGCGCCTGCCCGGCAAACTTTCCGATTGCACGCGCGATGCGCCGGGCGGCACAGAGATTTTCCTTGTCGAAGGCGATTCCGCCGGTGGCTCCGCCAAGCAGGCGCGCGACCGCGCCACGCAGGCCGTGCTGCCGCTGCGTGGGAAAATTCTCAATGTGGCGAGTGCTGCGGCCGGCAAGCTTCAGCAAAATCAGGAACTGGCCGATCTCGTGCTGGCGCTCGGTTGCGGCACGGGCGAGCGCTATCGCGAAGGCGAACTGCGCTATGAGCGCGTCATCATCATGACCGACGCCGACGTGGACGGCGCGCATATCGCATCGCTGCTGCTAACCTTCTTCTATCGCGAGATGCCCGCGCTGATCGACAATGGCCATCTGTTTCTGGCGATGCCGCCGCTCTTTCGTCTCGCGCAAGGCTCCAAGACCGTCTATGCGCGCGACGAAGCCCACCGCGAGCAATTGTTGAAAAGCGAATTCCGCGCGAACGCGAAGGTTGAGGTTTCCCGCTTCAAGGGCCTGGGCGAAATGATGCCCGCGCAGTTGAAGGAGACCACGATGAAGCCGGGCAACCGCACGCTCATTCAGGTCAATATCGCGAGCGGCGAAGAAGCCGAAACTAGCGATCTGGTCGAGCGCCTCATGGGCAAAAAGCCGGAACTCCGCTTCCAGTTCATCCAGGAAAACGCCCAATTCGCCGCGGCGGATGTGGATGTGTGATTATTCGTAGTGAAATCTGCATTGCAGGATTTCGAGACGCTGACCTTCGCCGCGCTTTCCGGTAATGCGATAGACAAGACGGTGTTCGCCTGTAATGCGGCGCGCCCACCAGCCCGCCATATTGGCTTTGAGCGGCTCCGGCTTTCCAATTCCCGCAAACGGATCGCGCCTGATATCTTCAATGAGATTGTTGATTTTGCCTGCGATTTTCTGATCGTGCTTATGCCATTCGGCATAATCGGATGACGCCTTTGAAGACCAGATAATCTTCATTTGCGCGTGGCGCGTTTTTCCTTTGCCGGTGCTTTAATGGGAATAATATCATGCTCGATGCCGCCTCCCGCATCAAGTTCGGCGATGCCTTCACGCAAGATGCGCGAGTTATGCGGATTCGAAAGAAGATGCAGCGTGGTCTGCATGGAATCCCAATCCGCTTCCGAAACGAGCACGGCAGCGCCGCGATCGCGCTGGCGGGAGATATGGATAGGTGCGCGGTCGCGTTCGACCTCGTCCATCAGCTTGGCGAGGTTCTGGCGGGCGTAGCTGTAGGTTACGATGCTCATTGCGGCTCCAATTGTTGTACAACCATATGTACAATGTCATTCGGTGTCAAGGCAATGATGTGCGTCCCGGTTCATTCCTGAAAATGCCCAAGTCGCCGAGTGCGCGGATATAACTTATCCGGTTGCGTAACCGTAGCATTCGAAAATCGATTTGATTTGGCTGAGAAATCGCCATAAGTATTCGGCGTTATTATTCTTCACCGCTTGCGTTCTGAGGACTGCAAATGGACCATCCTTATGTTCATTTGCCGGCGAAGGCATATTGGCGTCAGGCAATTTCGGACGTAAATGCGCTTCATCTGGAAAACATCTATGAACCCCGATTCCAGATTTCGAAATCCACCAGAGTAGCGGCCGCCGGCAGCTGTTTCGCGCAACATATCGGCAGACAATTCAAACAACGCGGCTATGGATTCGTGGATGTCGAACCGCCGCCGCCTCTTCTGACGCCGGAGAGTTATCACAAATTCGGATACGATCTTTATTCTGCGCGCTATGGGAACGTATACAGCCCGCGCCAGCTGCTTCAGCTTTTTCAGCGTGCCTACGGAGAATTGCATCCGCCCGGAGAATTTTGGTTCACGGGCGGGCGATATTACGATCCCTTTCGCCCATCCATCGAAGAAGGCGGTTTTTCAACCGAGGCAGAAGCAGCGGTGCTGCAAAGCGCTCATCTGGCCAAAGTCCGGGAAATCTTGCCGCAAACGCAAATTTTCGTTTTCACGTTCGGTTTGACCGAGGCGTGGATCGACGCGGACACAGGAATTGTCTATCCGACCTGTCCCGGAACAATCGCAGGCGAATTCGATCCCAATCGCCACCGTTTCCACAATTTTTCCTTTTCAGAAATAATTGCCGATGTTGAGGCTTTCATTTCTCTGGCGCGTGGCGTCAATCCCAGGATGCAGTTCCTCTTCACTGTCTCGCCCGTGCCGCTAACCGCGACAGCCTCGGGTGGACACGTCTTGCCGGCAACCATCTATTCCAAATCCGTTTTGCGCGCGGTATGCGGGGAACTCCACCAACGCCACAAGTTCGTTGACTATTTTCCGTCTTACGAACTTGTTGCTTCGCATCCGATGCGGGCGGTTTTCTTCGATCCCAATCTGCGAACGGTTGCCACGCGCGGTGTTGAACATGTCATGAACGTCTTTTTCTCGGCGCATGGAGGAACTGCACTTATTGCAGATGTCCATGGACAGAAGCCCGATGCTTCCGCCCCTGCAACGGCGCATCCGGACGATATTTTTTGCGACGAAGAATTTCTAGACGGTCGGCGACAGTGACCATTTACATTTGTGGCAATTCCCACATGGCCGTTCTGGCAAGCGAGTTTAAACGAGAGGATTATAAGGATTTACGAATTTCTGCATTCTGCTTGGGCAACGGAAAATTCGAAGCAACCCCTTTCAGCGCGCGCCGTGGCAGAAGAACAATCTTCCTGATCGAAGAATATGCCCAAAACCTGACCAAATATACCGGACGAGCCGCGATATCGAAGCGCGCGATCTGGGGATTTTGCAACATCAATCATAACGCGCGAATCTATCGCGATCCGATGTGGTTACGTTACGAACCGGCGATCATCGCCAAGCCGGGCATGCAGGCGGTTTCCGACAATGTTCTGAACGAATTTATTTGTCGGGATGCTACGAATATTCAGCGCTTTTTCGAACAGATCAAAGCATGCGGCATTGAAACATTCGCGATCTCGGCCCCTTTTCCGCGCGAGGACCACCCTTGCATCAAGGCCGGCGTTCGCAAGGACGTGGTGAACTACATCGATCATGCGGCGCGTCAAATGTGGACGCGCTGGCTGGCGGAGAACGGCATTCCCTATATCGCTCCGCCTGAAGAAACGGGGACGAAGCATGGCTTTCTCAAGACGGAATACAACGCGCCGCCTTTAAGAACCGGCGTGCCGGATCACCACCATGCGGGTCCCGCCTATGGGGCCCTCATGTGTCGCCGAATTGCCGATTTTGTCGGAAAATCGGGGCTTTTAACGGCCCGCGAAGCATAAATCGACAGCGATGGTGACGCCCTGTCATTGACTTTTCATCTTTCATGTCTATGTTGCAGTGCAACGAAGCTGCGGTCGATTCGGATCTGCGGCATGGGCGCTCGAAAATGCGCCCGTTTAGGAGCGTATGACGAGTATGACGAACGCCGGCGCGGAAGCCGGTCTGGAAGAAGCCCAAACGGAAATTTCTTCCTCTGACAATGGGTTGGAGGCTCCCCCCTCCCCCGAAGCCATCAGTTTCAGCGATCTGGGCCTGTCGCCCGAGATTTTGCGGGCCGTGGCTGAAAGTGGCTACACCACCCCCACCCCCATCCAGGCGCAGGGCATTCCCCATGTGCTGGCCCATCGCGACGTGATCGGCATTGCGCAGACGGGAACGGGCAAGACCGCCTCGTTCACCCTGCCCATGATCGACAAACTGGCGCGCGGGCGGGCCAAGGCGCGCATGCCGCGCTCGCTCATTCTGGAGCCGACGCGCGAACTGGCCGCGCAGGTTGCCGAGAGTTTCGAACGCTACGGCAAATACAACAAGCTTTCGATGGCGCTTCTGATCGGCGGGGTTTCGTTCGACGATCAGGACAAGAAAATCGACCGCGGTGTGGATGTTCTCATAGCCACGCCGGGGCGCCTGCTCGATCATGTCGGGCGCGGCAAACTTATTCTTTCGCAAGTTCAGATCCTCGTCATCGACGAGGCGGACCGCATGCTCGACATGGGGTTCATTCCGGACGTCGAAGAAATCTGCAAGAAAATTCCGTTCACGCGGCAGACGCTGTTTTACTCTGCCACGATGCCGCCCGAAATAAGGCGGCTGACGGATCAGTTTTTGCAGAGTCCCGTGCGCGTGGAGGTATCGCGCCCGGCGACGACGGCATCCAACATCGTGCAGGAGATTATCGAAGTTCCTGCCAATGACTGGGCAAAGCGCGAAGTGCTGCGCATTCTCGTGCGCGAGAATGAAGTGAAAAACGGTATCGTGTTCTGCAATCGCAAACGCGACGTGGACATTGTGGCGAAATCGCTGAAGAAGCACGGCTTCAATGCAGCGCCCTTGCATGGCGATCTCGATCAGTCGCTGCGTACGAAAACGCTGGATGGTTTCCGCAACGGCGAAATCGCATTGCTCGTGGCGAGCGATGTGGCCGCGCGCGGACTCGATATTCCGGCGGTCAGCCACATCTTCAATTTCGACGTGCCGTTCCATGCGGACGATTATGTGCACCGCATTGGGCGCACGGGCCGCGCCGGCCGTTCCGGTCACGCTTTCATGCTGGCGACGCCACGCGATTCAAAATCCGTGGAAGCCATTGAGCGGCTGACCAAGCTGCCAATTGCCAAACGCAAGATCGACGTCGAAGTGCGTGAGGATCGCAATCCGCCGCGCAATCGCGATCGCGGACGTGGTGCAAAAGGAAAATCGGATGGGCGCAATCGTCCGCCGCCGCAACACGGCCAATTCGCCAATGAACATCCGGCAACACCGGTTGTTGCTGCGCCAACGAACGGTGCGGCTAACGGACATTCGACCACTGGACATTTGACCAATGGGCAGTCTGCGAATGCGCCGGTAAGGCCGCAGGCACAGCAGCGGCCCGCTCAAACGCAAAAACCGCAGAAACAGCAGCAACAGCAACCGCGCGCATCCACGCCGGATGCGGACAGCCTGCCCGCGTTCCTGCTGCGTCCGGTCAATTTTCCGAAACCGGAAAAGCCCGCGCCGAGAGCGAAAAAAGAAGCCGAACCTACTTCTTGATCTGGCTTCCCACGATCCGCATGAAACCCTTTCCGTAGGGCGGGCGCATCATCGCGGTGATGTCCGGCGAGGCCTGCTGATACACCGCTTTGGCATGGCTGAAGGTGCGGAAGCCATCGATGCCGTGATAGGAACCCATGCCCGACGGGCCGGTGCCACCGAACGGCAGATCCTCCATCGAAATATGCATGATGACATCGTTGACCGTGACGCCGCCCGAGGTGGTGCGTGTCAGCACCTGTTCCTCTTCCTTGCCGTCCTTGCCGAAATAATAAAGACCCAGCGGACGGTCGTGATCGTTCACGTAGTCGATTGCCTCTTCCACTTTGTCATAGGTCTTAATCGGCAGAAGCGGCCCGAAGATTTCGTCCTTCATGATCGCCATGTCGTCGGTCGTGTTGAGTACCAGCGTCGGCGGAATCTTGTAGTAAGGCTGCTGCGTGAAATTTTCCTTGGCCGGATTGATCTCGATGATCTCCGCACCCTTGGCGCGCGCATCGTCGATATAACCCATCAACCGATCATAATGGCGCTGATTGATCACCGATGTGTAATCGGGATTGTCCTTCAGCGTCGGGAACATCGTCGTGACCGCGCCTTCGACGGCGGTGACGAATTCGCGCGTCTTTTCCTTGGGCACAAAAACATAATCGGGTGCGAGACAAATCTGTCCCGCGTTCATCGTCTTGCCCATCATCATGCGGTTGGCGGTGAGTTTCATATCCGCCGTGCGGCTCACAATGACGGGCGACTTACCGCCGAGTTCCAGCGTCGTCGGCACGAGGTTTTCCGCCGCCGCGCGCATCACGTGATAGGCAATCGAGGTTGCGCCCGTGAACAGCAGATGGTCGAAGGGCAGCTTCGAAAAGGCCGAGCCCACTTCCGCGCCGCCCGTGAACACGGCAATCTCGGTTTCGTCGAACGCTGAGCGGAACATGCGCGCCATCAACTCGCCGGTGCGCGGGGTGAATTCCGACGGCTTGATCATGGTGCGATTGCCCGCCGCCAGCACCCCAGCCAACGGCGCGAATGTCAGGTTCACGGGGAAATTCCACGGGCTGATAATGCCCACCACGCCCTTGGGCTGATATTCCACATAGGCGCGCGCGCCGAGCAGACCCAGGATCGCCGGGTTCACCTTGCGCTTCTCGCGCTTCATCCAGCTGCGCACATGCGCCTTGGCGTGTTTCAGCGGTGCGATGGAACTGGCCACATCGGTCAGCATCGTGGCGTGGACGGAACGGTGGCCGAAATCCTCGCGCAATGCCTCGGCGATCTGATCCTTGTGGTCGAAGACGAGCGCGATGGCCTTGTCCAGCCATTCGATACGCTTCTCCGCGCTGGGTGCGCCGTCCTTGATATGGGCGGCGCGCTGGCGGCGCAGAATCTCGCGCATCTGCCCCTCATGCGTGGATGTCAGGGGCAAGGCTTCGGCAGCACTCATCTGGATTCGTCTCCGGTTCGATTTAGCCGGAGTAGAGCAGCGGAAAGCAGCCGCATCAATCCCGTTTAAGGCTTCTTTACCCCCCATTGAGCATGATGTCAGTTGGGATAGTGGGCCGGTTTCCACTCGGGGATTTGGGACTTGCGAAATACCGAACGCGAACAGGCTGTTGCCAAAGCCGCACTCGCCTTGATGGCGGACGTGGAGGTGGTGCCGACGCCAGACAATTTCGAGCTTTTCTTCGCCTATGCCTCGGGCGAGAAGGGCGGCGTGGCCGCGTCCATCAGCGAAATGCTGGCCTCCGGCAAGCGCTTCACCACCACCGTTCTTCAAGATTTGCACGAGAAAGCCTCGAAGGCCGCGCGCACCCAAACCGTGGTCAATGCCATCGGCGAGGAAATGGCCGATGTGCTGACCTCCGTACTCGACAATGTCGAGGCCGCGGGCCGCGACGCGGAGGCCTATGGCCGCACGCTGTCGGTGGCGAGCAATCAATTGGGCGGCAGCAAATCTCCCGCTGCCGTGCAGAAACTTGTCGATGGCCTGATCGACGCCACGCAAGTGATGGAAGCGCGCACGCGCGTTCTGGAAGACGAATT
The DNA here is from genome assembly GCA_036510185.1 of Rhizomicrobium sp. Classification (GTDB taxonomy): domain Bacteria; phylum Pseudomonadota; class Alphaproteobacteria; order Micropepsales; family Micropepsaceae; genus Rhizomicrobium. The sequence continues at coordinate 8,624 of DATCEI010000334.1, forward strand.
GCAGCGCACGTCGCTGGAAGTGACGGAGCTGAAAGCGCAACTCGACAATGTGCGCAAGGAAAGCCTGACCGATCCGCTGACCAGCGTGCCCAATCGCAAGGCATTCGACTCCGAACTTACAAGCGCCGTCGCCACGGCGGAAGAAACCGGCGAACCGCTTTCGCTGCTGATGTGCGATATCGACCGCTTCAAAGTGTTCAACGACACATGGGGCCATCAGACGGGCGATCATGTGTTGCGTCTGGTCGCGACGTGCCTGTCCGAGAACGTGAAGGGCCGCGATACGGTGGCGCGTTACGGCGGCGAGGAATTCGCGGTCATCCTGCGGCGTACGGGCCTGGACGATGCCCTCAAACTCGCCAATCAAATCCGCATGAATGTGGAACGCAAGAAGCTGGTGAAAAAATCCAGCGGCGACGTGCTGGGCATCATGACGATTTCCGTGGGTGCGGCGCAATTTGCGCCGGGCGAATCCGAAGCGGACCTCATCCGCCGCGCCGATACCTGCCTCTACACGGCCAAGCATGGCGGCCGCAATCGCGTGGTGGGTGACCGCATGGGCGCGACCGAAGAGATTGCCGAGGGTGCTGCCGCCTGACTTTCCTTCACCGCGTTTCCCCGACTATGCTGATTCAGGCTATCAAGGGAAAACAATGCGAACCGATTTTGAACGCGCTTATGTAACGGCACACGGCTCCGTCGCCGTGCTGACCTTCAATCATCCGGAAGTCATGAATGCGGCATCCGCCAAACTGGTCGCGGGTGCCAGCGAGGCGTTGCGCTTCATCGAGAAGCCCGACAGCGGCTTCCGCGCCATCGTGCTGACGGGCGAAGGCCGCGGCTTTTGCACGGGTGCGAATTTGTCCGAAGGGCCGGAGCGCGCGGCGGGCACGTTCGATCCGGGGCACTCGCTGGAGACAGTGTTTCATCCCTTCATGCGGCGTTTGCGCGATCTGAAACTGCCGTTCATCACGGCGGTGAATGGTGCGGCCGCGGGCGTCGGCATGAGCATGGCGCTGATGGGCGATCTGATCGTGGCGGCGCGTTCCGCCTATTTCCTGCAAGCCTTCACGCGCATCGGGCTGGTGCCGGATGGCGGCTCGACATGGCTGCTGCCCCGCATGGTGGGATTGGCGCGCGCCAGGGAACTCTCGCTGCTGGCCGAACGCCTGCCCGCAGAAAAAGCGCTGGAATGGGGCCTTATCAATCGCGTTTGCGACGATGCCGAACTGATGCCCGAAGCCTTGCGGCTGGCGACGAAACTCGCCGATGGGCCGACACAATCGCTCGCCATGACGCGCAAGCTTTACAGCGCAAGCCCGACCAATTCCTTCGAGGCGCAGATCGATCTCGAACGCGCGATGCAAAGTGCGGCCGGCAAGACGGAAGATTTCGTGGAAGGCGTCATGGCCTTCCTGCAAAAGCGGCAAGCGAAGTTCAAAGGCAAATAGCTCTCGCTGGTGTGATTTGCGATGCGGCGCGCACGGGCCTATGCGACGTTGCGCGCCAGAAGGATTGTCCATGCGTAAAATCATTTTCGTTATCGGTTTGCTGTTTGCGGGCGCCGCGTCCGCGCAAGACACGCCACGCGCCGCGTTCGGCACATGGGGCGTCGATCTTTCCGCGATGGATAAATCCGTCAAGCCGGGCGACGATTTCTTCCAATACGTCAACGGCGCGTGGCTGAAGACGGCGACCATTCCGCCGGACCGCACCAGCACCGGATCGTTTCAGGATTTGCGGCTGCTCAGCGAAAAACGCCTGCGTGAAATCATCGCCGATCTTGACGCACGCCCCACTGACTCGCTGACGCCGGAAGAGAAAAAACTTCGCGATCTCTACGACGCCTTTGAAGACCGCGCGCAAATCGACTCACGCGGCCTGGCGCCCGTGCAGCACGATCTCGCCTATCTGCAAGGCCTGAAAACAAAGGACGATGTCGCGCGCGCGATGGGCTCGACGCTGCTGATGACCGAGTGCATTTTCAACGCCTCTATCAATATCGAAGACAAGCATCCCAATTCCTACGCGATCAATCTGGATCAATCTGGCCTCGGCCTGCCCGACCGCGAATATTATCTGCGCGACGACAAGGATCTGGCCGCCACGCGCGAAGCCTATCGCCAATATCTGGGCACGATGCTGGGCTTGGCGGGATTGCCGGACGCGCAGGCGCGCGCCGACCGCGTCTATGCGCTGGAAATCGAAATCGCCAAGGCGCATTGGCCCATCGCCGACACGCGTGACCGCAACAAGATTTACAATCCCATGTCGATGGCGCAGCTGAGAACCTATGCGCCGCAATTTCCGTGGGATGCGTTTTTCGCCGAGCTTGGCGTTTCACCGAAGAAAGGCCGCGCCGAACGCATTGTCGTGGTGCGCGAGATGTCGGCGTTTCCGAAATTGGCGCAACTGTTCGACGCCACGCCCGTGGAGGTTTGGCGCGATTATCTGACCGTGCATTATCTTCATTCCTTTGCCGCGTTTCTGCCGCAAGCTTTCGACGATGCTGATTTCGCGTTTTACGGAAAAGTGCTGAGCGGCACGCAAACGCAACTCGACCGGCCCACGCGCGGCGTGCATCTGCTTGATGGCATGTTGGGCGAAGCGTTGGGCAAGTTGTACGTCGCGAAATATTTTCCGCCCGAAGCGAAGGCCAAGGCCGTGGCGCTGGTCGAAAACATCCGCCGCGCCTATGAAGCCGACATTAAAACGCTGGACTGGATGACCGAAGGCACCAAAGCGATTGCGGTAGACAAGCTTCAGCACATCGCGCTGCATATCGGCTATCCCGACAAATGGCGCGATTATTCCGCCTATGATGTGCGGCGGGACGATCTGATCGGCGACATCCAGCGCGGCTCGCAATTCGAATGGAACCGCGAGCTTAAGCGCATCGACGGGCCGGTGGACCGCAGCGAATGGACGATGACGCCACCGACCATCAACGCCTCTTATTATCCGCCGATGAACGAAATCACGTTTCCGGCGGCGATCATGCAACCGCCGTTCTTCGATCCCCATGCCGATGACGCGGTGAATTATGGCGGTATCGGCGCCGTGATCGGCCATGAAATGAGCCACGGTTTCGACGACCAAGGCTCGCGCTTCAACGCGTTCGGCATGCTGGAAAACTGGTGGACCGATGCAGACCGCAAGAATTTCGACGCGCGCACGGCAGCGTTGGCGGCGCAATACGATCAATATGAGCCGCTGCCCGGTCTGCATGTGAACGGCAAACTGACGCTGGGCGAGAACATCGGCGATTTGTCTGGCCTCACCATCGCGCTGAAGGCCTATCATCTTTCGCTGGGCGGCGCGCCCGCGCCGATGCTCGACGGCTTTACCGGCGATCAGCGTTTCTTTTTGAGTTTCGGACAGATCTGGCGTTCGCTTTATCGCGAAGCGGCGACGCGCCAGCTTGTGCTATCGAACCCTCACGCCCCAGCGCAATTCCGCGTCGACGGCGTCACGCGCAATATGGATGATTGGTACACCGCGTTCGATGTGAAGCCGGGAAACAAATATTATTTAGCGCCGGAGCAACGGGTGCATTTGTGGTAGGAGCGAACGCTAATCTTCGTCCGCCACAGGCTTGAGAGTCACGGATTCCCCACACCCGCACGCCGCCGTCTGGTTCGGATTGTTGAACACGAAACGCGCACCCAGTTTCTCGCGCACGAAATCCATTTCCGTGCCGACAAGGAACATGATCGCTTTCGGATCGATAAAAATCTTCACGCCCTTGTCTTCGACCACTTCGTCGAGGGGTGCCGCAGCCTGCGCATAATCCATCGTGTAGCTCATGCCCGCGCAACCACCATTCGTGACGCCCACACGCACGCCGGAATAGGCGCCATCAGCACCCGCCATGATCTCGTGAATGCGCGCAGCCGCGGCTTCGCTGAGGCGAATGGCTTGCGGGCGCGGACGGCGTATGCGGGTTTGCGTTTCCATCAGAACATGTTCAGTTCGAGTTTGGCTTCTTCACTCATGCGTTCGGGCGTCCAGGGCGGATCGAACGTCATGTTGACCGCGATGTCGCCGATGCCTTCCACGCCTTCCAATGCGGATTTCACCATGCCCGGCATTTCACCGGCCACGGGGCAACCCGGCGCTGTCAGCGTCATGTCCACGGTCACGTCCTTCTTGTCCGACACATCCACCTTATAGATAAGGCCGAGTTCGTAGATGTCCACCGGGATTTCCGGATCGTGGACGGTTTTCAGCGCCGCAACGAGCTTTTGCGTGAAATCCTCCAGTTCCTCCTGCGAAAGCGCGGAGGCCTGCGCGGTTTCTGTCATCGGTTCCGCATTCATTCGGAGTTTGCGGGAGCGCCGCCCTCCAAGGCCGATTTCATCGTGTGCCAGGCAAGCGTGGCGCATTTCACGCGCATCGGAAACGCTGAAACGCCCGCCATCACATCCAGCCGCTCGCGATCGTCGCCCACAAGTTCCGCCGCATCTTCGCCTTTTACGAGATGCAGAAACCCGCCCATCAATTTTTCCGCTTCCGCGAGCGTGCGGCCCACCAGCATGTCCGTCATCAGTGATGCCGATGCCTGACTGATGGCACAACCACGGCCTTCGAATTTGATATCCGCGATGCGATTATCCGCGCCGATCTGCAAATAAATCTTCACGCGGTCGCCGCACAGTGGATTGAAGCCCTCGCCCACATGCGTGGGGTGTTCCAGCGCCCCGAAATGGCGCGGATGCTTGGAGTGATCGAGGATCACTTCCTGGTATAGCTCGCGCAAAGAATCGTCCATCGCCTAACCCAAAATCTTTCGCGCTTTCGCCAGCGCCGCCACGAACACATCTACCTCGGCCCGCATGTTGTAGAGTGCAAACGATGCGCGCGTCGTGGATGCCACGCCAAAGCGCTCCATCAGCGGCTGCGCACAGTGATGCCCCGCGCGCACCGCGACACCTTCTCTATCCAATATAGTGGCGACATCGTGCGCATGCATCCCCTCCGTCTCAAAAGACAGGGTCGCGCATTTGCCGGGCGCGTCGCCGACGACACGCACCCAGTTGAATTCGCGCAATTGGGCGCGCGCATAATCGAGCAGATCGTGCTCATGCGCGGAAACGGCTGCGCGGTCGAACGAATTCAAATAATCCATCGCCGCCGCAAGCCCCACGGCTTCGATGATCGGCGGCGTACCGGCCTCAAACCGCGCAGGCGGATCGGCATAGGAGATCGCATCGCGCGTGACTTCGCGGATCATCTCGCCGCCGCCATTATATGGACGCATCGTTTTCAGATGCGCGCGCTTGCCATAAAGCACGCCGATGCCCGTCGGCCCGTAAAGCTTGTGTCCGGTCAGCGCATAGAAATCGACATCAAGATCGCGCACATCCACGCGCCCATGCACCGCCCCCTGACAACCATCGGCCAACACCGGCACGCCCTTCGCGTGCGCGCGCGCGACAATTTCCTTCAGAGGCGTGACCGTGCCCAACACGTTCGACATATGTGTGATGGCAACGAGTTTGGTTTTCGCATTGATCGCGGCGTCGAGCGCCTCGATATCCAGCGAACCGTCATCGCGCACATCGATCCAGCGCAGCACCGCCCCGTGCCGCTCGCGCAAGAAATGCCACGGCACGATGTTGGAATGATGCTCCATTACCGTGAGCACGATCTCGTCGCCAGCTTGAATGCGTGGCGCAAGGAATGACGCCGCGACCAGATTGATGGCCTCTGTGCCGCCCTTGGTGAAAACGATTTCGTCGGCGTGCGCGGCATTGAGGAATTTTCGCGACGTCTCACGCGCAGCTTCGTAACGCTCCGTCGCTTTGGCAGACAGATAATGAACGCCGCGATGAACATTGGCGTATTCGCTGGTCGCGAAATCGCGCATTGCGTCCAGAACCAGTCGCGGCTTCTGCGCCGACGCGGCATTGTCGAGATAGACAAGCGGCTTGCCGTACACTTCACGCGACAGGATTTCGAAATCCGCGCGCGCGGCGAGCGGATCGAAAGATGCCGCGATTTTTGTTTGCGCGGTCACGGTGCCTGCTCCATCGCGGCAGGCAATGTGGTTTCCACGGCACGCCAGACGGAAGCACGAATATCCTCATTCGCGATTTCAGAAACGGTGTCTTCGAGAAACGCGCGAATGAGAAGATTGCGCGCTTCGCTTTCGGGGATTCCCCGCGCGCGCAGATAAAACATGGAATCGACATCCAGATCGCCAACCGCCGCGCCGTGTGCGCATTTCACGTCATCGGCGAAAATCTCCAATTCGGGTTTCAGATCGATTTCGGCACGCTGTCCAAGCAGCAAACCTTTGGCGGTTTGGCGGCTGTCCGATCCGTTCGCGCCTTCGCAAACCGTGATCCTGCCCTGATAGATGCTGCGCGCATGTCCGCCCGCGACATGGCGAAACGATTGGCGGCTTGTCGTGTGCCCCGCCGCGTGAACGATATGCGTGGTCACGTCTGAATGCGTGTGCGCGCCCTGCACGCTGACGCCGTTCAACTCTGCTTCTGCGCCTTTGCCTTCCAGCGCGATGTGAAGTTCGAGGCGGGAAAGTTTCGCGCCAAAATTCGCGAAATGCGCATAGTAGCGCGCATTCTGCGCGACCTTTATCGCTATTTCCTCCACCTGCACGGCGGTGGGCGCTTCCCAGGCAGTGCGCACATGCGTGAGAAGCGCGTTCTCCTGCAAAACAATTTCCGCGCCGATGTTGCGCAACTCGGAGATGTCGCCGGAGTGAGATTCCCACAGCGTGAGCGATGCGCTTTCTTCCACGACAACAAGTACGCGCGCGTGACCCGCAGTGGAAAAATGCAGCCGTATCGGCGCGCTGACGTTCATGCCATGCGGGATGCGCAGCGCAACGCCGCCGCGCGCCAGGGCGAGCGAAGCAGCATTCATCGCATTTGCGTTTGCGCCGACATTTCCCAGATGACGTTTGACCCATTCGGGGGCGCGTTCTTCGGAGCCGGACAAATTGAATAACTCCACGCCGTCCGGCAGATTTTCAATTCGCAGTTTCGCCGTGGGCGCGTGTTCGATTTTCTCGCGATCCAGATTCGCGCGCAGATCGCTGTATTTCCATTCCTCGATCCGGCGGTGCGGAATGCCGTGCGCGGTAAAGGCCGCGCCCGCTTCCGCGCGCCGCGCATCGAGCCAGGGAGCAACAGCGTTCATGCCGCGTCCTTCACGATTTGCGCATAGCCCTTGGCTTCCAATTCATGCGCCAATTCCTTGCCACCCTCGGCAATGATGCGGCCGCCCGCCAGCACATGCACGCGATCGGGCACGATGTAATTCAGCAGACGCTGATAATGCGTGATGACCAGCATCGCGCGATCCGGCGCGCGCAAACGATTCACGCCGTCGGCAACAAGTTTCAAGGCATCGATGTCGAGACCGGAATCGGTTTCGTCGAGAATGGCGAGCAACGGCGCGAACAATGCCATCTGCAAAATTTCCAGCCGCTTTTTCTCGCCGCCGGAAAAACCCACATTCAAGGCGCGTTTGAGCATCTCTTCGGGAATGTTCAGCGCGGTCGCCTTTTCGCGCACGCCTTTCAGCACGCTCAACGCATCGAGTTCGGTTTCGCCGCGCGCGCGGCGCTGCGCGTTCAGCGCGGTTTTCAGGAACATCATCGTCGTGACGCCGGGAATTTCCACCGGATATTGCATGGCGAGGAAAATGCCCTTCGCTGCGCGTTCCTCTGTCGCCAATGCTGTCAAATCTTCGCCGCGATAGACGATGCTGCCGCTTGTCACTTCGTAACCGGCG
>DATCEI010000335.1:0-6198 GCA_036510185.1 Rhizomicrobium sp.
CTGTTTCTGTCGGCGCTCGGCGTGACGCGCGGACGGCGCGCGCCCTATGACAGCCTGATGCTTGGCCTGCATGACGGCGCCAAGCTCGACGAAGAGTATCAGGCGAAAGCGCCGCAGACCGAGATCGCGTTTCCGCCCGGCTCGACCTGGGCCTGCTACACCGATCAGGTGATGCACGCAGCCCTCGCCGGACAATATGTGCTGGAACAGACCTTCCATCTCGACATCGACGCAATGGCCGAACCCGCGCGCGCGCCGATCTCCGTGCTGGAACGAATGCTGAAAACGAAGCTGGCTTAACCAGCCAACGCCATCGCGCTTGCGAATTGCAGATCGGCGAGCCGCGCATACAGGCCGCCTTTGGCGACGAGTTCGGCGTGGCTGCCGTCGCCCACGATGTGACCCTGATCCATCACGACGATGCGCTTGAGCCGCTGAATGGTGGCGAGCCTGTGCGCGATGACGATGGTGGCGCGGCCCGCCATCAGATTGTCGAGGCCTTGCTGCACCAGACGCTCGTTTTCGGAATCGAGCGCACTGGTCGCTTCATCGAGCAACAGCAGCGGCGCGTTGCGCAACATCGCGCGCGCGATTGCGAGGCGCTGACGCTGGCCGCCGGAAAGCGTGGCGCCGCGCTCGCCGATAATCGTGCCGAAGCCTTGCGGCAAATCCAGAATGAATTCGGACGCAGCGGCGGCCTCAGCAGCGGCGCGAACCTCGTCGTCGCTCGCTTCCTGACGGCCATAGCGGATGTTGTCGGCGATCGTGCCGGAGAAAATCACAGGCTCTTGCGCCACGATGGCGATGTTGCGGCGGAGCGAAGTGGGATCGAGACGGGCAACATCGATGCCGTCGAAACTGATCTTGCCGTCCTGCGGCTCGAAGAAGCGCAACAGCAACTGGAACACCGTGGATTTGCCCGCGCCACTCGGCCCTACAAGCGCCACCGCTTCGCCGGGCGCAATGCTCAGCGAGAAATTGTTCAGCGCCGCCTGATCGGGCCGCGTGGGATAGTGGAATGTCACATTCTCGAATGCCACCTCCCCGCGCGCGGGCGACGGCAACGCAACCGGATTGTCCGGCGCACGCACCTCAGGCTCTATCGCCAGCAATTCGGTTAAGCGCTCCGATGCACCCGCCGCACGCTGCAAATCGCCATAGGTTTCCGACAACGCGCCCGTGCCGGTCACGAAAATCAGCGCGTAGCCGGCAAATTGCGTCAACAGCCCCACGCTCATGCGATGGGCAACCACATCATGCGCGCCCACCCAGAACACACCCACCGCGCAACATGTCACCGCCGTCATCACAACGGCGGTCATCAGGGCGCGCGCGCGCGTCCGTTTAATCGCAACTAGGAAAGACGTCTCGACTTCGCGGGCAAAGGATTTGCGTTCCACATTCTCATGCGTGAATGCCTGCACCGTCTGCACCGCGTTCAAGGTTTCGCTTGCATGTGCGCTCGTGTCGGCGATGCGATCCTGGCTCTTGCGCGACAGCGTGCGTACCCATCTCCCGAAAAAGATCAGCGGAATCAGCACCAGCACGACAATACCCAGCACCATGCCCGTCAGCTTCACACTGGTGACGAACAGCAACACGAACGCGCCCGTGAGCATTATCAGGTTGCGCGCGGCCACCGATGCCGACGACCCAATCACGGTTTGAATCAGCGTCGTATCTGCGGTGAGCCGCGACAGCACCTCGCCGGTACGCGTCACTTCAAAGAATGCGGGCGTTAGCGACAGAACATGATCGAAGACGGCCTTGCGCAAATCCGCGATTACGCGCTCGCCCAACCATGTCACGAAATAAAAGCGGATGGCCGTGAACAAAGCCAAGGCCACTGCAATGCCGATCAGCGGCAGAAAATATTCATCGATATGGGCGGCAAGCCTTTCACTGAACCCGTTCTGGACCAAGCGGCCCAAGGCGGGTGGGATCAGCAGGCTCGCGGTCGATGAACAGATGAGCGCCACGCCCGCAAGCGCAATCTGGCTGCGATAGGGCTTCAGGAACGGCAGCAACCGCCGCAAAGGCTGAAGGCTGCGTGCCTTTTGCCTGCCCGCCGCCACGCGGGCGATTTCGGCCGCATAATCTTCGCCCTGCGCCATTTTCCGCCGCTTGAACCGCCCCACCCCTATATAGGAGCCAATCCGGCCCCGGTAAGAGACCCATCGCCGCGCGGCTTGTCAGGCGGGGGCCGATCTCCTATAAGCCCGGCCCGCGCCGGTGCTTGAGGTTTTTCCATGAAAAAGGGTGTCCACCCCGATTACCATTTCGTCGATGTCGTCCTGAACGACGGCTCGACCTATCGCACCCGCACCACCTGGGGCGAGGCCGGCCAGAAGCTGACGCTGGACATCGATCCCACGACGCACCCGGCCTGGACGGGCGGCCAGCAGCAATTGCTCGACCGCGGCGGACGCCTCACCCGCTTCAACAAGAAGTTCAAGGATTTCGTGAAGTAATTCTGCCCTCGCATTGCGGCATCGGGGCGGACGCGCTAGTATCGACAATGTCGATACGGAGAACGCCATGCGCGTGATGGTCAAGAAATGGGGAAACAGCGCCTCGGTGCGTATTCCTGCCGCGATTATGGATGCGGCGCGCGTGCGACTGGACCAGCCGGTCGATATGCGCGAGGACCGGGGCCGCATCATCATCGAACCCGTGCGTGCACCGTCCTTCGATCTGGATGAGTTGATCGCCGGAATTACCGACGAGAACCGGCACGCGGAAACGGATTTCGGAAAACCAGTCGGCAATGAGATTCTCTAATGCCTTACGTTCCCGATGCCGGTGACATTGTCTGGATGAATTTCGATCCGCAGGCCGGTCACGAGCAGGCCAAGCACCGCCCCGCTGTCGTTCTCAGCCCGGCTGCTTACAACGCCAAAGCGGGATTGCTGCTCTGTTGCCCGACCACGACAAGCATCAAAGCCTATCCGTTCGAGGTGAAGCTTTCCGGCCGCCCGCCAAGCGTGGCGCTGGCCGACCAGGTTAAAAGTTTCGATTGGCGCGCGCGCAAGGCCCGCAAGAAAGGCAAAGCAACCGCGGCGGAGCTTACGGAAATCCGCGCGAAGCTGCGGTCCCTGATTGGATAGAATTCAATTCGACGCGACTTCGCCAAACGCCTGTTCGAGGCGGTTGATCTGTCCCTGCACGCCTGAACCTCTGCGCACGTCACCGAACAGATCATCGTCGAGCCGCGCAATGCGGCGATAGAGATTGTCGCTACGCGCGAGCAGATCGCGCAATGTCGGCGGCAGCAATTCGAGGCCATCCGTGCGGCCGCCGAAACAGATTTCTTTCGAACCCAGACGATAACGATCACTGCACGCATCATCCGCGCTCATCTCGCCTTCATGCACGGCGCGCTGCACAAGCAACCAGCTTGCGGCCTGCATCAATCGCGTGGTGACGCGCATGCTTTCGCCCGCATACAGCATGGCCGCGCGGCGCGGCAGATCGTTGGATTCCTGACGCCCGCGCCCGTCGAGATAACGCGCGGTTTCTTCCACGAGCGCCATGCCTTCATCGAAGGTGCGCGAGAACATCGCCGAGCCAACGAATTCCTTAAGATCGCAGCTTTGCAATGTTTCGCCGTCCATCACGCGCGCCCCCGAAGTTTATGCGAGCGCGAGGCTATCAACTCGCGCGGACGACGCAAGGTGAACAATTGACGTTCTGCCTTCTTGGTGAATAAAAACCCAGTCAGCGCCTGAAAAAAGAATCTGCGGCGTTGCGCGTGGCCTTTCGGGCTGCAATTGCCTCTTCGCAGCGCGACATTTCGGCATTCAATGCCTCGATGCGGGCGGCAAGTTCATGTTCGGAAAGTGCGGAAATGTCTTGTCCCACAATGATTTCTGGAACTTTCTTTTTGGGCAGCAATTCCTCGGGATCGATCGCCATATGCTTTGCGTCCATCGCTTACGCCGTTAATGTTTCTTAAGAAGGCGCGCTGATGCAAGGCCGAAATTTTGGAGCACGACATGAAAGCCATCGCTATCGTAAACGCGGGAGCGGATTACAATCTCGTCATTGACGATATTCCAAAGCCCGTACCGCGCGCGGGCGAAGTGCTCATCAGGGTTGCAGCGGCGGGCGTGAACCACGCCGATCTCATTCAGGCGCGCGGCGCCTATCCGCCGCCGCCCGGCGCGCCGCAAACACTGGGACTGGAAGTATCCGGCACGATTGAATCGCTTGGCGAAAATGTCGCGGGGTTCAAGATTGGAGACGAAGTCTGCGCGCTGCTTGCGGGCGGCGGCTATGCGGAATTCGTTGCGGTGTCCGCGCTATGCGTGTTGCCCGTGCCCAAAGGTGTTTCGCTGATTGAGGCGGCAGCACTGCCCGAAGTGCATTTCACCGTGTGGACCAATCTGATGGATGCCGCGCGGCTGAAGCCGGGCGAAAGCGTACTGATTCATGGCGGATCGAGCGGCATCGGCACGGCGGCGATTCAACTCTGCGCCTCGCGCGGACACACGGTGTTCGCGACCGCAGGCAGCAAGAACAAATGCGAAGCCTGCGAGACGCTCGGCGCGAAACGCGCGATCAATTATCGCGACGAGGATTTCGTTACCGTTGTGAAAGAGCAAACGGGTGGGCGCGGCGTCGATGTGATCCTTGACATGGTCGGCGGCGACTACATTCAGCGCAATCTTTCAGCCGCCGCCATCTGGGGCCGCATCGTCAACATCGCCTATCAGAAAGGCATGGCGGCAGAAGTGAATTTCGCGCCCATGCTGATGAAGCGGCTGAGCCTGATGGCCACCACTCTGCGCGCCCGTACCAACGAGGAAAAAGGTGCAATCCGCGACGCGCTGGCCCGCGAGGTCTGGCCGCTGATCGAGGTGGGAAAAATCAAGGCGGTCGTGGACCGCACATTCCCGCTCTCCGAAGCCCAATCCGCCCACGCCCGCATGGCAAAGAGCGAACATATCGGGAAAATTCTGCTGACGGTGCAGTGATCTTCGCAGTATATTTCCGCATCGAGGAATGATAGGTTCCCTCAATGGCAATTCCCGCAAAATCCAAGTCTCGCGACAGCAGCGATGCAGCAGAATTCGATGCTGCCGTGCGCGAAGGCTTGGCCCAAGCCGACGCAGGCAAGAAAATCCCTTACGAAAAAGTAAGGCGCTGGCTTCTGTCCTGGGGTAGCGACAAGGAGTTGCCGCCGCCGAAATGATCGTCACGTTCACGCCCGCGGCGCTCGCCGATCTCGCTCATATCCGCGCCTACATTGACCAGCACAATCCGCAGGCCGCTTCACGTCTTGCCGTCGAACTCGTGGCGGCATGCGACCGGCTGGAACTGTTTCCCGAACGCGGACGTCCAAGCACAACTCCCGGCACGCGCGAACTCACCACCGTTTGGCCCTATGTCATCGTCTATCGCGTGCGGCGGGACACCGTTGAAATCCTGCGGGTCTGGCACGGGCGTCAAGACCGGCCCTAAAAACTTCTTCCCTCCTCAGCCCTAACCCGCTAAAAGACCCGCCTTCCTCGACAAATGGATGGATCGAGCGAAGGGACGGGGCGAAAAGCCTCGCCCGGGAAGGAAAAAACCATGGCCGAGAAGCCACTTATGCCGAAAGCGACCGCCGTCTGGCTGGTCGACAACACCTCGCTCACCTTCGAGCAGATCGCCGATTTCTGCGGCCTGCACCCGCTTGAGGTGAAGGGCATTGCCGACGAGGACGTGGCCAAGGGCATCAAGGGGCAGGATCCCGTCGCCTCCGGCCAGCTGACGCGCGAACAGATTGAGGCGGCCGAAAAGAACTCCAAACTGCGCCTGAAAATGGCGCCACCGAAATACAAGATGCCGTCCGTGAAGGTGAAAAAGGCGCCGCGCTACACCCCCGTCTCCAAGCGCCAGGACAAGCCGGATGCGGTGTACTGGATCCTGCGCAATCACCAGGAATTCGGCGACGCGGACATCATCAAGCTGATCGGCACGACCAAGGCCACGATTCAGAAAATCCGCGAGCGCTCGCACTGGAATGCGCAGAACATCAAGGCGGTGGACCCCGTGACGCTGGGCCTGTGCTCCCAGCTGGAGTTGGACCTCGCCGTCACGCGCGTCATGCATCGCCACGAACGCGCGGCCAAGCGCGCGGGCAAACAGGGCGAAACGCTGAAGCCGATTGCTGAAACGGTGGCGGACGAATCCGTTTAGTAATTAAACGAGATA
>DATCEI010000336.1:0-5132 GCA_036510185.1 Rhizomicrobium sp.
AGCCGCGCCATCGCGCCGTCACGCGCCGCAACACCACCGCCGCGGGGGCCATAAAGCCCCACGCCGTGCACTTCATCGAGATACGTCATCGCGCCGTATTTTTCGGCAAGATCGCAGATCGCATTCACGGGACCGAAATCGCCATCCATCGAATAGACGGATTCAAACGCGATGATTTTCGGCGCGGCGGGATCGGCCTCGCGCAGCAATTCTTCCAGATGTGCGATGTCGATATGGCGATAGATGCGCTTCTGCATGCCGCCATGGCGCATGCCCTCGATCATCGAGGCGTGGTTCAGTTCATCCGAAAACACGATCACGCCGGGCAGCAATTTCGCCAGCGTCGCCAGCGTGGCATCGTTCGACACAAAGCCGCTTGTGAAAATCAGCGCCGCTTCCTTGCCATGTAGATCGGCAAGCTCGCGCTCAAGCTCCACATGATAATGCGTCGTGCCGGAGATATTGCGCGTGCCGCCGCTGCCCGCACCCGTGTGCTCAATAGCTTCGTGCATCGCCGCCAGCACCTTGGGGTGCTGGCCCATGCAGAGATAATCATTGCTGCACCACACGGTCACGGGACGCTTGTCTTCGCCCGCATGGAAATCCGCATTGGGGTAGATGCCGCGCTGGCGCACGATATCGGCAAAGACGCGATAGCGCCCTTCCCGCCTCAGACCCGCCAAAGCGGTCCGGAATTTCGACTCATAGGGGAACGACATCGCCGCTTCTAAACCCGGTCCGCCCGAACTGATAACCCATCAGTTCAGATAATTATAGAATAACCTCGACGCGGGGGGTACTCCAAAGCGAATTGTCACAGATTGCGCGGCTTCTCGCCCTTTTCCGTCATCGCCCGGCTTGTCCGGGCGATCCAATTTGTTCGTTGTAAAAAGGAAAATGGGTTACCCGGATCCTTCGCAAAAGCTCAGGACCGGGTAATGACGGTATTGAGTGGGTTTACAGGCGGAAACGGACCTGATCGATCCAGAACCGCTCAAGGCGGCGCAGGCTCGTGTTGGTGGCGTCGAGGTCGCCGGCCACGACATTGCCCACAGCTTCCAGCGAACCCAGATGGCGATGGAAAAGCTCGCGCAGCATGTCGCGCACGACCTCACCCTTCTTGGTGAGGCGCACAAGCACCGAGCGCCGGTCGGCCTCGGAGCGTTCGTGATGAATGTAACCGGCTTCCACAAGCTTCTTCAGATTGTAGGAGACGTTGGAGCCCAGATAATGGCCGCGCGTGCGCAACTCGCCCGCCGTCAATTCCTGATCGCCGACATTGAACAGCAGCAAGGCCTGCACGGAATTGATCTCGCGCTCATCGCGGCGATCCAGCTCGTCCTTGATCACGTCAAGCAATTGTCTGTGCAGACGCTCGATCAGATTGAGCGCTTCCAGATAAAGCTTGCCCACGGGTTGCGCGCCTGTAAGGGCCGCGCCGCTTTGCGGTTTCGCCAGTGCTGTCATCGTCATCCCTCCGCTTTTTCGCGGAGCCCACCTTGTTGTGGCGACAGACTAGGCCTTGACCCTTTAAGACAGAGTAAAAGAAAATCTTACAATTCACCCCGTAACATTCTGATAATCCCTGAAAAATCGAGGCCGGAATGGCCGCTTTCGGCGAAGCTCGCATAGAGTTGCGCTGCATGCGCGCCGAGCGGCGTTAAGGCGTTCGCGGCTTGCGCGGAACCCTGCGCCAGCCTGAGATCCTTCAGCATGAGGGCGGTTGCGAAGCCGCCCGCATAGTCGCGGTTGGAAGGTGCGGCAGGAACCGGACCGGGCACCGGGCAATAGCTCGTCAGCGACCAGCATTGGGCCGACGCCGCCGACATGATCTCGAACAATTTTTTGTGCTCAAGGCCGAGCTTCTCGCCCAGCACGAAAGCCTCGCAGGTGCCGATCATGGAAATCGCAAGCGCCATGTTGTTGCAGATCTTCGCCGCCTGCCCCGCGCCCGCCCCGCCCGCCAGCACAATGCGCTTGCCCATTTTTTCCAGAATGGGCTGCGCGCGGGCGAAAGCCTGCTCGCTGCCGCCACACATAAACGCGAGCGTTGCCGCCTCCGCGCCGCCGACACCACCCGAAACCGGCGCATCCAGAAAATCGAAGCCCGCTTTTTCTGCCGCCGCATGCGCCGCGCGCGCGGATTCCATATCGATGGTCGAACAATCGATCAGCAACGCGCCTCTCTTCGCGGACGCGAGCACGCCGCCCTCGTCCAGATAAACGGCGCGAACGTGTGCGCCCGCAGGCAGCATGGTAATGACGGTATCCGCATCTTTCACCGCTTCCGCGATGGTCGCCGCAGCATGCGCGCCCGCAATGCCCTTCGCCGCATCCGCGCTGACGTCGAACACGCGCAAAGCGAGGGCCGCCTTCACAAGATTGCGAGCCATAGGTCCGCCCATATGGCCGACGCCGATAAATGCGATTGTCATAGAAGTAACTCCCTGTCGCCCAATGGCGCAAAATAGGCATCAATGTCCGCATCGCTCACATCTTCGAGTTTCGCGGGATTCCAATGAGGTGCGCCATCTTTATCGATGATTGTGGCGCGCACGCCTTCGTAGAATTCATGGCCCGCGACGACGCGATTGGCCATGCGAAATTCCATGCGCATGCAATCGTCGAATTCGCGTTTCGCGCCTTCGCGGATTTGGCGAAACGCGAGTTTCGTCGCGGTGGGCGATTTTGTGCGAATGGTTTTGGCCGTATCCCGCGACCAGTCCGTATGTTCGGCATTGAGCGCCGCCAGAATTTCCTCGACGGAATTCAGCGCAAAGATGCGGTCGATCGCATCGCGATGTTGCGGCAGATAATCGCCGGGCACATTCTCCGCCATGCCCTGCAAAGCAGCATTGGGCGCAGCGCCCTCCGCAATCTTCGCAATTAACGCATCCCATTTCCCGGCAGGCACGAAATGCGTGGCGACGCCGGCATAAAGCGCATCCGCCGTCTTCAGCCGCGCGCCGGTGAGCGCGAGATACATGCCAATCGCGCCCGGACAACGCGGCAGGAAATAAGACCCGCCGACATCGGGAAACAACCCAATACCCGTCTCCGGCATCGCGAACACAGTGCTTTCGTCGGCAATACGATGACTGCCATGCACCGACACGCCAACCCCGCCGCCCATGACGATGCCGCGTATCAGCGCAATATACGGCTTCGGAAAATGTTTAATCGTGGCATCGAGGCGGTATTCGTTGCGATAAAAATCCAGCGCATAGGGCGTGCCCGCTTTGCCGGATTCATAGAGCGCGCGAATATCACCGCCCGCGCAGAAAGCGCGCTCGCCCGCGCCCTGAATAATGACGGTTTTGATGGCGTCGTCGTTGGCCCACGCATCGAGCTGCGCTTTCGCCGCCAGCGTCATACCTTGCGTCAGCGCATTCAACGCCTTGGGCCGGTTGAGTGTGATGAGGCCCGCACTGCCGCGCTGTTCAAAGAGTATTTCGGAATTGTCAGACATTTCACCACACCAAAATTGTCATCCCCGGCTGAGCATCGCGAAAGCGATGCGAGGGGAAGGGGATCCAAGTGTCATACACCGACCGGTCTTGAACACCTGGATCCCCTTCCCTCGGCTCGCAATGCGAGCCTCGCCGGGGATGACAAAAAGAGTTCATTGCCGGAACATCTCGCGCGCCACGATCATGCGCATGATCTCATTGGTGCCTTCCAATATCTGATGCACGCGCAGATCGCGCACATGGCGTTCGGCGGGGAAATCTTTCAGAAAACCGTAGCCGCCATGCAATTGCAGCGCGTCATTGGCAATCTTGAACGCGGCATCGCTGGCGAACCGCTTCGCCATCGCGCAGAGCATTGTGGCGCGCGGACTTCGCGCATCCAGCGCCGCTGCTGCATTGCGGATCATCAGGCGCGAGGCTTCCAGCTCCGTCGCCATATCGGCGAATTTGAATTGTGAGGCCTGAAATTCGGCAATCGCTTTGCCGAATTGCTTGCGATCGGTGGCATAGGCCTTCGCTTCGTCGATGGCCGCGCGCGCCGTGCCCACCGAACAGGCGCCGATATTGATGCGCCCGCCATCCAGCCCCATCATCGCGATGCGGAAGCCCTCGCCTTCCGCGCCGATGCGGTTCGCCACCGGCACACGGCAATCCTCGAAAATCACCAGCGCCGTCGGCTGGCTGTTCCAGCCCATTTTGCGTTCGTGTTTGCCGAAGGACAGGCCCGGCGTGCCTTTCTCCACCACGATACATGACACGCCTTTCGGCCCGTCTTCGCCCGTGCGCACCATGCAGACATACACATCAGACACGCCCGCGCCGGAGATGAACGCCTTCGAACCGTTCAGCACATAATGATCGCCGTCACGCACCGCGCGCGTTTTGAGATTGCCCGCGTCCGAGCCCGCGCCCGGTTCGGTGAGGCAATAGCTCGCAATATGTTCCATCGTCGTGAGCTTCGGCAGAAATCGTTTGCGCTGATCGTCGTTGCCGAAGCGATCGATCATCCACGACGCCATGTTGTGAATGGACAAATACGCCGCCGTGGAGGTGCAACCCGCCGACAATTCCTCGAAAATGATCGCCGCATCCAGCCGCGTCAGTTCGGAACCGCCGACATCGCTCTTCACATAGATGCCCGCGAAGCCCAACGCGGCGGCCTCGCGCAACGTGGCGACGGGGAAAAATTCCTTCGCGTCCCATTCCGCGGCATGGGGCGCGAGCTTTTCGGCGGCGAAACGGCGTGCGGCATCCTGCACCGCGCGCTGATCCTCGGTCAGTTCGAAATCCATGCTTTGCCGCCTTTGCTTGCGCGTTTCGCGAAATGTCACTACTGTAGTGACATTGAACGGGAGTAGCCAATGGCCTCTGTGGGCGCAAGGGAAGCCAACCGTAGCTTCTCGAAGATTTTGAGGGAAGCCGAAAGCGGCAAGACCGTCACCATCACACGCAACGGCAAGCCCGTGGCGAGGCTGATGCCGGTTGCGCCAAAACCGCTTTCCGGCAAGGCGCGGGAAAAATCCCTCGCGAAACTGATGAAAATGCTGGAAAAAGGTTTTGACCTCGGCGGCAAAGGCTTCACGCGCGACGAAATGCATGAGCGTTGAATGCTGTCGCTCGATGCGAATATTCTGGTCTATGCGGCAGACAAAAGCGCGGGAG
>DATCEI010000337.1:0-33841 GCA_036510185.1 Rhizomicrobium sp.
GGGCTTGCTGTTTGACGTTTCGGTGACGGGGACCGTTCGGGCCGGCAGCGCCGCCAATGCCGGAGAAGTCGCGGGCACAAATAACGGCACCATCATATCCTCTCACGCCGCAGGCTCGCTCCTGGACACGGCGACTACGAGCGGAGGGCTTTTGGGTGGTCTTGCCGGCTACAACACCGGCTCCATCGAATCATCCGATTCCTCGGCTGATGTCACCTCGGTGTACGGTTACGGCGGCGGCTTTGTGGGCTACATGACGGGGGGAACGGTCACAAGTTCCAGCGCAACGGGTGTGGTTTCAGCAAACGTCGGAGGCGGGTTGATCGGATATCTGAGCTCTGGTTCCGTAACCGGCTCGCATGCCGGCGGCAACGTGACTGCATCTGAGGGAGGAGGTTTCGCTGGAGGCCTCGATACAGGCGCCCAAATCACGAATTGCTATTCGACCGGCAACGTGACGAGTACGTTCACAGGAGGGGCGGCTGTAGGCGGGTTCGTGGGCAGCAACAGAGGAACCATATCGGGTTCTTTCGCGGCGGGAACGGTGATCAACGAGACGACCGAATTAGGTTCTTCGGCCGGAGGATTTGTCGGTTACGAGGACAAGGACGGCATAATAGAAAACTCATATGCGACCGGCTCCGCATCCGGTGCATATTATGTCGGCGGTTTCGTCGGCAAGACGACCAACTTACCTAACTCCTCCGATACGATCAGCGACTCCTATTCCACGGGCTCGGCTACAAGCGGCACCAGCGACGGCGGCTTTGTCGGGTTCAACCAATATCCGGCCGGCCAAGATTACGCTAACGCCTATTGGGATACGACGACGAGCGGCACGGCACTGGGCATAGGCAGCGGAAACGCGGCCCCCATTACCGGCCAAACCACCGCCCAACTCCAGTCGGGGTTACCGGCGGGATTCAGTTCATCGATCTGGGGCGAAAATGGCAGCATCAACGGCGGCCTGCCCTACCTCCTTGCCAATCCGCCTCCGTAATTCTGAGCCTTGACTGGGCAAACGGCGTGCGCAGCTACTATCGATTTTCAGCGCGATTTACGATAACCACCCAGTTCGCACTTTCATCCTGTCGGGTGCGCCAGTGCTGCAATGTCGAGGAGGTCGAATGACCGGCGAGAAAGCCGTCGTCCATGACGGCCGCCACGATGCGCTTTTTCAGGCCCTGATCGCAACCGCCGTTGACGGCATCATGGTCATCGACGAGCGCGGCATCGTGCAGGTCTATAACAAGGCCTGCGAGCAATTGTTCCTGTATGCGCCCGAAGAGGTGATCGGCCGGAATGTGAAAATGCTCATGCCGGAGCCTTACCGCAAGGAGCATGACGGTTACATCCATCACTACAAGGAAACGGGCGAGCGGCGCATCATCGGCATCGGGCGCGAGGTTGTGGGGCGGCGCAAGGACGGCACCGTCTTTCCCATGTATCTGTCGGTGGGCGAAGGCCGCGTGGAAGACCGGCGCATCTTTGTCGGCATATTGCACGATCTGACGGCGATCCGGGCCGCCGCCGAAGGGCATGAGAAAATCCAGCGCGAACTCGCCGCAATCGTCTCCTCATCCGAAGACGCCATCATCAGCAAGACGCTGGACGGCGTCATCACAAGCTGGAACGCGGGGGCCGAACGCATCTTCGGCTACATGGCGCAGGAAATGATCGGCCAGCCCATCGCGCTGCTTTTTCCCGATGACCGCCTCGCCGAAGAAAACCTGATTGTCGCGCAACTGAAGGCGGGCCAGTTCATCCAGCATTACGAAACCGTGCGCCGCCGCAGGGACGGAACCGATATCGACGTTTCGCTGTCGGTTTCGCCGCTCTATGACGAGGAAGGCAGAGTGGTGGGGGCCTCGAAAATCGCCCGCGACATCACCGAACGCAAGGCCACCGAAGCGCGGCTGCGCGAACTGCAATCGGAAATGGCCCATGTCTCGCGCCTGTCGGCCATGGGACAATTGTCATCGGGCCTCGCCCATGAACTCAACCAGCCGCTGACGGCCACGGCCAATTACATCAACACCGCGCGCAAATTGCTGGAGACGGGCGCGCCGTCCGAAAAGCTTGCGCCGCTTCTTGGCAAAGCTTCCGATCAAATCCAGCGCGCGGGCCAGATCATCAGGCGCTTGCGCGAGTTCGTGGAAAAGCGGCAGGTCAGCCGCTCGCCGGAAGACATCAACGACGTGGTCGAGGATGCGGTGGCGCTGAGCCTCGTCGCATCCAGCGATGTGAATGTCGAACTGGAGACGAGTCTCGCGCCAAATCTGCCGCCGGTGATGATGGACCGCGTGCAGATCCAGCAGGTGCTCGTGAACCTGATCCGCAACGCCATCGAAGCCATGCAGGGCATGCCGGCAAAAAAGATCGTCGTTTCCACGCGCGCGGGCGACGCCCATGTGGACGTGGCCGTGGCCGACACCGGCCCCGGCATTCCCGACGATGTGGCGCAGCGCCTGTTCCAGCCTTTCGTCACCACGAAATCGACCGGCATGGGCATCGGGCTGATGATCTGCCGCTCGATCATGGAGGCCCATGGCGGCAATCTTTCCATGACGCGGCGGCCGGAAGGTGGCACGATATTCCGGTTTCAATTGCCGGTCGGGGCCGCCGATGACGAATCCTGAGCAGACGGTTTTCGTGGTCGATGACGACGAAGCCGTGCGCGATTCGCTGGGCGCGCTGCTGGACGCATCCGGCTTTCGCATCGAGGCGCATGGATCGGCCAAATCGTTTCTGGCGAGCGGGGCTTGCGAAAAACGCGGCTGCGTCATCGCCGATATCCGCATGCCGGATATGGACGGGCTCGAATTGCAACTGGCGATGAAGGCGCGTGGCTCCCGGCTGCCCGTTATCATCATGACCGGCCATGGCGACGTGCCGCTGGCGGTGCGGGCGATGAAGGAAGGCGCGGTCGATTTCCTCGAAAAGCCTTATGACACGGCCGTGCTGCTGGACAGTATCAAACTGGCGCTGGACAGGGATGCGGGCGCGGTGGGCGTGTCCGGGCCGGCTCAGGAAAAACTGTCCACCCTCACCCCGCGCGAGAAAGAGGTGCTGGATCTCGTGCTGGCCGGCAAGCTTAACAAGAACATCGCCCATGATCTGGGCATTTCGTCCCGCACCGTGGAAATTCATCGCGGAAGGTTAATGCAGAAATTGGGCGCGAAAAACCTGGCAGAACTCATCCGCATGTTCCTGCCGGTGCATACGTAACGCCGCCGATACGTATTTCTCCTTATTTCTGGCTGCCGCCGGGGCCGCCATATTTGGCGATCAATTTGGCGGCTTCAGCCCATGGATATGACGAAAACCATTCATCTCGTGGACGATGACGATGCCGTCCGTGAATCCCTGCGCATGCTGCTGGAAGTGCATGGCCTGAACGTGCGCGCATTTCCGTCGGCCAACGCGCTGCTGGAAGACCCGCAAGGCGAAAATGCGGATTGTTTTCTGCTCGATCTGCACATGCCGGGCCTGAGCGGCCTTGAATTGCTGGAGCTGTTGCGCAAGCGCGGCAATTTCGCGCCCGCGATTCTGCTGACAGGCCGTTACGATCCGCTTCTGTCGTCGCGTCTTTCCAAAGCCAATATTTTCGTGGTGCTGCAAAAACCGCCCGGCGCCAGCACATTGCTTGCCACCATCAAAAGCGCGATGTCGGTGAGTGTGCGGCAGTAACGCCGCATCCGTAGAAACCCTTACGTATATGCCCTGATTTTCGCCGCCCTCTGTTTCGGCCACGCTTGTTCTTGCGAAACGATCATGGGGCGTTCGATGTTGAGTCAGGCAATACAGGCCGCAACGGCTGCCGGAAAAAAATCCGGTTGCGCGTCCGAACTTCCCGCCATGAACAATCTCGGCATCGTTGCGCGTTACGCGCGCGGCGAAACGATTTTCACCCAGGGCGACGACGCGAAATTCTCCTACAAGGTGATTTCCGGCGCCGTGCGGCATTCAAAATTCCTGATGAATGGCCGCCGCCAGATCGCGGATTTCTCCCTGCCCGACGAATATTTCGGTTTCGACAGCGACCATGCATATTCGCTGACCGCCGAAGCGTTGAGCGACGCCGTGGTCATTCGCTATTCGCGCGCGCGCATCGAACGGTTGAGCGACGAAGCCCCGGATGTGCGCCGTCAGCTTTTCTCCAATCTGCGGCGCGGTCTTTTGCAGGCGCAGGAACATCTGGTGATGCTGGGCCGCCAGTCGGCGAAAGAACGGGTGGCGTCTTTCCTTGTGGCGCTTGCGGGCCGCACGGGTGCGAAGAACTGCGAGGCGGTCGAGCTTCCCATGGGCCGCCAGGACATCGCCGATTATCTCGGCCTCACCATCGAAACCGTCTGCCGCGCGATTACCGATCTCAAACAGTCCGGCATCATCGGCGTGCCGAATCGGCACCAGATCGCACTTGCCCGCCTCGACATTCTGGAAAGTCTGGCGCGCGGCGAGGACGACGAAGTCTAGGAGGCGTTTATGGCTTTCGCGAAAATTCTTGCGCCCGTCACCGGCACCACGCGCGATGCGTCCATTCTCCTCACCGCTATTGAAGCGGCGAAGCCGTTCAACGCGCATGTGGCGGCGCTGTTCGTGCATGCCGATCCGCGCGAAGGCCTTCCTTACACGGAATCCGGCATGCCATTGGCGCCGGAAATCGTGCAGGAACTGGTTGATGATGCGGAAGATATGGCGCGCAACGCCTCGAAAGCCGCGCGCACCACTTTGGCCGATATCGTACGCGACACCGGAATCAAGCTCGTCGCCACGCCGGAATGCGCCGACACCGTCACCGCATCCTATCGCGAAAGCTTTGGTCACTATGCGAGCTGTGTTGCGGACGCCGCGAAACTTTCCGACCTCATCGTGTTTGCACCCATCCTTTCCGCAGACGGTTCGGATGTGAGCCAGGCGCTCATCACCACGATCACGAAAACATCGCGGCCCGTGCTTCTGTCGCCGGTCGAGCCGCCGAAATCACTCGGCCGTCACATTGCAATCGGCTGGGACGGCAGCCAGTCCGCAGCCCATGCGCTGATCACCGCGACGCCGTTCCTGAAGCACGCCGAAGAGATCGAGCTTTTTTCCGTGCAGCATGCGCCGGTGAAAAAGGGCCAATGCGCCGAAGCGGCGGAATATCTGAAACTGCACGGTCTTGCCTGCACCGAACGCGATATCGATCAGGGCAACGCGGGCGTCGGCGAAACGCTGCTGGCGCAGGCGATGGCCAGCGGCGCGGACCTGCTCGTGATCGGCGGCTATGGCCACAGCCGCTTGCGCGAAACCATTCTGGGCGGGGCAACCATCCACATTATCTCTCACGCCACCATGCCGGTTCTTCTGGTGCATTGAGCAGCCGTCCGCCGCAACAATATTGCTATTCCGCGTGAGAGGGATTTAGCCGTCCGGTCCGTTGTCTTTAATGTGGGCTTCGAAGACCGGATCGCGCGATGGCGGACAGACCCAGAATCGAATTTGAAGGCGCGCCCGCGAGCGAGACCGTGCGGCTGGAACGGTTGAAGGCATGGTTTGTCGAAGAAGTGTTGCCGCTGGAATCCGTGCTGGTGCAGTTCCTGAGCCGTGGCGGACGCGGCAAAGCCGAAGTCGAGGATTTGCGGCAGGAACTTTACACAAAGGTCTGCGCCGCTGCGCGAGAAGGTTTTCCCCATCCGGCCAGGCCGTTCGTGTTCACGGTGGCGCGCAATCTCCTCATCGACCGTTTGCGGCATGAACAGATTGTGCCTTTCGACACCGTTGAAAATCTCGAAGACCTCAACATCGCCATCGACGAGCCCGCGCCCGACCGCGTGGTGATCGCGCGGCAGGAATTGCGCAGGCTTCAGCTCGCACTCGACAAATTGCCGGAGCGGTTACGCAACGCGCTCGTGATGCGAAAGGTGGAAGGGCTTTCCATCCGCGAAATCGCGCAGAGAACGGGGCTGGCCGAAAAGACCGTCGAAAAACATCTGACCGAAGCTATGCGCGCGCTGGCGCATATTCTTTACCGCGAGAATTTGGGGAGGCCGGCATGAGCGGCGTGCCCGAAGTGTATATGAGTGCGGACGAGATCGACGCGCGCGCCTCCGAATTCATTTTGCGCCAGCACGATGTCGGCGACTGGAACGAATCCGATCAGCAATCGCTGGATACATGGCTCGATGAATCGCTATCCCATCGCACATCCTATTGGCGGCTGGAGGCAGCATGGCTGCGCGCCGACAGGCTCGATGCGCTGAAGCATTTGCCGGCGGATACGGGTGAGGTGGTTTCGAACAGGCGGCGGCGTTTCGGGTTCGTCGTTGCAGCTGCGGTGCTGGTGGCGGCGCTCGCGGGAACTGCCGCCTTCAACTATCCGTGGCGCGGCACCGATGTCGCCTATGCCACGAATGTGGGCGGCCATCGCACGATCCTGCTCGCCGATGGTTCGCGCGTCGAACTCAACACCGACACGGATTTGCGCATTGAAACCGATGCCACGCATCGCACGGTGCGGCTGGTGAAGGGCGAAGCATTCTTTCAGATCCGGCACGATGCGGCGCGGCCTTTTGTTGTGCTGGCCAACGGACATCGCGTCACCGATCTCGGCACGGAATTCCTTGTGCGCGAAAATGGCGACGGCGTGAAAGTGGCCGTCGTCGAAGGCCGCGCGCGGCTGGAATACACCGATGAGTCCAAAGAGCATCAGGCTATCGTGCTGTCGCCCGGCGAGGAAGCCGTCTCCACGCGCAATGCGTTGTCGGTGACGAAGAAAACGGTCACAGAATCCGAAAGTGAGTTGGGCTGGCGGCATGGCATGCTGATGTTTCATCACACCGCACTGCCGGATGTGGCCGCGGAATATAACCGCTACAACCGCACAAAAATCGTGATCGCCGATCCGCAGGTGGCGGCGCTGACCATCAGCGCAACGCTGCCCACCACCGATGTCGGCGCGTTCGCGCGCATGGCGCAGAATTTTCTGGGATTGCATGTCGAGAAAGAAGGCGACGAGGTTCTGATCTCGCGCTGAGGGACGAAAAATCATCGCCGCAACGAAATCCGCGGCGTTATTGGGGGCAAAATGACAAGTCTAAAATATCTGCGTTGTTTGGCGATGAGCACCGTGTTTGCGGGCGGCAGCGCATGGGCGGCGAATTTCAACATTCCGGGCGGCGATCTGGATTCGGCGCTGGATGCCTATAGCGCGCAATCGGGCGTGCAGCTGATTGTTTCCAACGTGGCCGTTCGCAACGTCCGCACGGGAGGCGTGAAAGGCAATCTGTCCGACAATGAGGCGCTGTCGCGCATCCTGAACGGCACGGGCTTCATCGCCAAACCGGACAAATCCGGGGTCATCGGAATCGTGCGCGAGGCGCACAGCGAAAACCTTGTCCCGCAAATGCAGCTTGCGGCGACACCGGCCGCGTCGGTATCGGGCGCATCGCTGGAAACAGTGACGGTGACGTCGTCCAAGCTCGGCGGCGATGTGCAGAACATTCCAATTTCGATCACCGCGCTTAGCCAAGAACAATTGACCGCGACGCAAACCGCGGGCGGCCCCGATCTTGTCAAACAGGTTCCGAACCTCACTTTCTCCAAGACAAACTTCACCGGCTATAACATTCAGATTCGCGGTATCGGCACGCAGGCCATTTCCGTCACGACCGATCCCGCCGTCGCGGTTGCGTTCAACGACATTCCCTTCCTGCGCAATCATTTCTTCGAACAGGAGTTCTTTGACGTATCGCAGGTCGAAGTGTTGCGCGGGCCGCAGGGAACGCTTTATGGCCGCAACGCCACATCGGGCGTCGTCAATGTGGTGTCCGCTCTCCCGACGGATCATTGGGAGGCACAAGCCTCTGTCGATGTCGGCAATTATAATAATCGCCGTCTTGAAGGCATGCTCAACATCCCGATTTCCGGCGACATGCTCGATCTGCGCGTGGCCGGAGAATGGACCAAACGCGACGGCTATTCCTTCAACGAGGAGACGGACCATTCGACGGATGGCCGCGATCTGTGGTCTTCGCGCGCATCCTTGCTGTTCCAGCCCATCGCCAATCTCAAGGCCGTGGGCATCTGGGAGCATTTCGAGGAAAATGACGATCGCCTGCGCAGCGGCAAACAGCTTTGCGCGCGCGATGAAGCGCCTTCCGTCGTCAACGGGCCTGCGGGTCCGCAAATCCCCGATGCCAACGAATACGGCAATTATGGCGCGGTGTGGCTTGAACAGGGCTGCCATGGCGCGTCACTCTATTCGCCGGAATCCTTCGGCACGCCCAATGCGGCTTCGATTCCCTTCATCGCGGCACTCCAGCTTCTCAGCCCCTATATGGCGCCGGGCTTCAATCCCTATGCGGGCGTGACGCAATCGACGAACCTGCGCACGATCAGCTCCCTGATCAATCCGAAATATCGTGCGAAGAACGATACATTTGAATTCAACGTCGATTACCAGATGACGCCCGCGCTGACGCTCTCTTCGCAGACGGGTTACAACGAGGACAGCCTCTATTCGACGGAAGATTTCAACCGCTACAACACCACAACCGGCATATTCCTCGATCCCGGCGGTAACACGCTGGTGGGACAGGATCAGGAATATTGCGATCCGCAGCTGGGCTGCTCCAGCCGCCTTGTGGCGCAGGACATATCGGATGAAACCGCGCAGCAATTCTATCAGGAAGTGCGCATGGCTTCATCCTTCAGGGGGGATT
Organism: Rhizomicrobium sp.; assembly: GCA_036510185.1. Classification (GTDB taxonomy): domain Bacteria; phylum Pseudomonadota; class Alphaproteobacteria; order Micropepsales; family Micropepsaceae; genus Rhizomicrobium. Next base: position 8,703 of record DATCEI010000337.1, read on the forward strand.
TCAATTTCCTCCTGGGCGCGAATTATTTGAGCTATCACACGCTTGAGAATTACCAGATCCTGTCGAACGCCATCTCGCTGGCCAGTGAAACCTTCAACGGCTATTTCGGCGGCGCGTCCGCGCCGGCGGATGCCGCTCACATACCGTTCGATGCGGCGCTCGCCAATTCCTGCGGCCCGATACCGCCTCCAAGCACCGACCCGGCCGCAATTGGAACGAACACATTCCTGGGCCTCGGTTGCTCGTATATCGATCCCAATCCATTGGGAAGCATCGACGGTCAGGGCCACAATTATTTCCGCAGCCAGAATCCCTACAAATTGAGTTCCTGGGCCGGATTCGGAGAGGTCTATTACAATCTCACCGACGAGGTGAAGCTAACCGGAGGCCTTCGCTACACCGACGACAGGAAGCATTTCGATGTCATTCCGAGCTGGTCGCTGATTGCCTATGAAGGTTATCCGGTCACGAATGTCATCGATCAGGAGTGGCGGGAGCTTACGGGCCGCGCCAACATCACCTGGACGCCGAAGCTCGATTTCACCGACCAGTCTCTATTCTATGCCTCGTATTCGCGCGGCTACAAAGGCGGCGGCGCCAATCCCCCGGGCGTGATTCCGATCAGCACCGGCTTTGGCGACAATGTTTACATAACATCTCCCAGCAACCAGACGCACCCGGCCACCTTCAAGCCCGAATTCAACAATGCCTTCGAACTGGGCACGAAGAACACGTTGCTGGACGGCGCGATGACGGTGAACAGCGATGTCTTTCTGTACAAATATCAGAACTATCAGATATCGCAGATCATCGACCGCACCGCGGTGAACCTGAATGTGAATGCGACGGTCAGAGGCGCGGAATTGGAAACCACATGGTCGCCGCTTCCCGGCCTGAGATTCAGCCTCACCGGCGGTTATGAGGATGCGACTGTCGATGGCGGCCAGTCGGCGATCGACATCATGGACCGTACGGCGGGCCATTCGGACTGGATGGTGATCAAGCCGTTCGTCACGCAAACATCGAATTGCATTCTGCCGGTCGCCACCATCAACGAAATGCTGGCGGGGAATGGCGAAACGGTGGCGTATGGTTGTGTCGATGCGTACACGGACGGCATCGATCCCGGAACGCTCGCGCCCTATGTTCCGAATCCGGGACACAATATCTTTGGAACGCCGGAGCCGGGATATGCCGGGTTCGATCCCGCCGCCGCGCCGAACGACGGCGAAGGTTTCTCCAAGGATCTATCCGGCAATCAATTGCCCAATACGCCGCCGTTCACATTGTCGATTGGCGCGCAATACTCCATGCCGCTGAGCGCGGACTGGGCGGCGACGGCGCGTGCCGATGGCTATTGGCAGGGCAATTCGTTTGCGCGTGTATTCAACGACAAGCCCTATGATCAGCTGCATGGTTATTCCAACCTGAACCTGACGCTGATCTTCACCAATCAGGATGGCTGGCAGGCCATGGCCTATGTGAAGAACGTGTTCAACACGACGGCGATCACGGGCGCCTTCCTCAATTCGGACGACACGGCGCTGACCACCAACGTCTTCGTTACCGATCCGCGCCTGTTCGGCATAAGGCTCACGAAAAACTGGTAGCGGATCAGGCCGCGCGACCATTGAAGAGTTTCATTCCCCGACTTGGGGCAGCGGCCACGGTCGCTGCCCCTTCTTTTTGGCCGAATTGTTCCCGCGCGCGGCTTTTGCTAGCCTCGCGCCATGTTTCTTGAAATCCCTGCACTGCTCAATGCGGCCGAGATCGCGCGGCTGAACCTGCTTGCGCGCGAAGTGAATTTCGTCGAGGGGCGGCTGTCCAATCCGGCCAATGACACCAAGAACAATCTGCAGGCCGACACGACCGACCCGCGCTACGCCGAGTCTTCGCAGCTCGTGGCGGCGGCGTTCGCGCGCAGCCGCGAATTCCGCGATTTCGCATTTCCCAAGCGTTTCGCCCCGCCGCTTCTGTCGCGTTACGAGCCGGGCATGAAATATGGCGTGCATGCCGATTCCGCTTACATGCCGCTGGTGGGCGGCGGCGCGATCCGCTCCGATCTGTCCTGCACGGTGTTTATTTCCGATCCTGCGGCCTATGAGGGCGGCGAATTGGCTGTGCATCTGGGCGCGCGGCCCAATCTGTTCACGGGCGCGCCGGGTTCGGCGATTGTCTATCCGTCCACGACGCTGCACGAAGTGTTGCCCGTGCGCTCCGGCGCGCGGCTTGTGTCGCTGACTTTCATCGAAAGTGCGGTGCCGGATCAAACCAAACGCAACCTGCTTTACGAATTGAACGAGATCGGCGCGCTGGAAGGCCTCAATATGCAGTGGCAAAGCCGCGTGCGTCTGGAAGCCGTGCGGCAGAATCTGCTGCGCATGTGGTCGAGTTAGTCCTTTTACCGTCATGGGCGGACTTGATCCGCCCACCCATCGAACGCGCGTCCGCGCGCTGATTGAATCTTTTGATGGATGGCCGGGTTAAACGCGGCCATGACGGATATTAGGTGATGGCTGCTACTGCTTCATGCCGCCGCGCCAATCCCTCAATCCACTTCAGCCCACGCTTGATTTCTTCCGCAAAATTCTCGCGCGATTGTTGCAGCACCTGTTGGCGCAATTCGCGCGAATAGGCCTGATCGGGCGCTTTGGAATAGCGCGTCAGCACCGGGCTTTTCATCAATTGAGGAACACACGACGCATCCAATCCGTAATGCGAAAGGATTTGCGCGAGTGTTTCTTCCATCGCATCGAGGAATTGCTCGAAATCGACGGAGAGAACGCGCGCGCCCATCGCCGCGATCAAATTCTGTTGCGTCAGCCTTTCCGCAAGCCAGCTCATCGCGGCCAATTCGCTGAGCGTTTTCGGTTGCGCGATGGCCGTATCGCCAAGCAGGACTTTCAGGCGGTTCAGCCGCTCCGGCCCGAAACCATTGAGGTCGCCGGCCGCATAAGGCCCCGCCAGCAATGTCGCGATATAGGGTTCTGCCGCAACGCTTAAATAAACCGCGCGCGCGTCGGGCCGCGCGCTCATCAGACGCGGCCCCAGCCGTGCCGCGCTGCTTGTTGCTTTCAAAATCACGGCGCGCGTGGACGCAAAGCCCCGGCTCCACAATTTGAGAAACATTTCCAGCAGCGCGTCGGGCGCTTTGCCGAAATCGTAAAGCTCCGCGATTGTGCGCAACGGCAAAGGCTCGCGCAGGCCCAGCACATCGCCTGTCTCGTCCAGCAAGCGGGACAACAAGGTCGATCCCACATGACCAATGTGAAAAATAAAATGCAGCGGCTTTGCATCGATATTCTCAAGGCGCGCGGCCAGCCCCTCCAGCGGCACCCAGGCTGCTTCCATCGCGCTCAGATACATGCGGTCGTCGAGGAAACTGGCGGCGCGATAATCCGCCTCGCTCATGCGCACGATCAGCGCACGCTCAAGCTTCGGCCCCAGCTTCTGCGGATACAATGCTGCCGAACCGGAAAGTTCGTTCAGGTCGATCATGTGCTGTGCTTCGGCCTGAACGCATTGACCAGCGCGATGAAGGTCGTCTGTCGGATCGATTGCGGACTGCACTCCGGCGAAAGCTTGCCCGCCATTTCCAGCACGATGGCGCCGTGCAACGCCACCCAGAACACATGCCCGATCAATTCCGGATCGCCTTCGATCAATCCCGCATCCAGCAGCCCGCGCACATAATCGGTCATCGTGTTGCGCGCGCGCGCCGTCGCACGCACGAGATCGGGATATTTCTCCTCGTCGGGCTGTGAGACATCGAACATGAGCCGATAGGCCGAAGGTTCGTGCCTGGCAAAATTCACATAGGCGTCATAGACCGCGAAGGCCCTTTCCGGCGCCGAGCCGGAGCGGGCATAGGCGGCCTCAAGCGCGTCGGCGAATCGGTCGAAGGCGCGCGCGCGTACGGCGGCCAGCATCGCGTCCTTGTTCTCGAAATAGCGGTAGGGCGTCATGGCGCTGACGCCCAATTCGGCCGCCAGTTCCTTCAGCGTGAAGCCGTCGCGGCCCCGCTCCGCGAACAGGCGGGTGGCCGCGTCGCTCAATTTCTCGCGGAAATCCTCGATTTCAGCTTTGGACAGAGGCTTGGGCATTTTTCTCTCAAAGGGCCTTGCGGGGGCACATAATTTATACTATAAATTTATCTGATAAACAATGATAGCTCGATCTAGGAGGCCCCAGCATGAACGCGCCCGTCAAGCTCAACCCGTTTCTGTCCGGCAATTTTGCCCCCCTGCACAGCGAAAACGATTTCGCCGATCTGCCCGTAACGGGTGAAATCCCGCGCGCGCTGAACGGCATGCTCTATCGCAACGGACCCAATCCGCAATTCGAGCCGCGTGATCCGAACCATCACTGGTTTGCGGGCGACGGCATGCTGCACGCCTTTCATATCGAGAACGGCAAGGTTTCCTACCGCAACCGCTATGTGCGCACGCCGCGCTGGGAGATCGAACACAAGGCCGGCCATTCGATGTTCGGCACGTTCGGCAATCCGCTGACCACCGATCCCAGCGTGATGGGCGAGGACAGCGGTGTGGCCAATACCAACATCGTTTTCCACGCGGGCCGGTTGCTGGCGCTGGAGGAAGGCCATCAGCCGTTTGAGGTCGATGCGAAAACGCTAGGGCCACGCGGATACGTTCCTTATGCGGGCAACGCGAACCGCTTCACCGCGCATCCCAAATTCGATCCCGAAACGGGCGAGATGGTGTTCTTCGGTTACATGGCGGGCGACATGCCCCTGACCGCGAACATGGCCTATGGCGTGGCTGATGCGACGGGCAAGGTGACGCGGCTCGACCGGTTCGAAGCGCCGTTTGCCAGCATGGTGCATGATTTCATCGTCACGCGTGGGCATGTGGTGTTTCCTATTCTGCCTGCAACGCTCAGCATGGACCGCGCGATGAAAGGCATGTCGCCTATCGCGTGGGAGCCGGAAGCGGGCGCCTATCTCGGCGTTCTCGCGCGCAATGCGGGCATCGAAACCATGCGCTGGTTCAAGACCGATCCCAACTACGTTTTCCATTTCATGAATGCGTGGGAAGAAGGTTCGAAAATCTTCATCGATGCGATGGAATATCCCGCGGCCCCCCTGTTTCCGAATGCGGATGGCTCGCCGGGCCGGCGCAGCTTTGCGGTTCTGAAACGCTGGACCATCGATCTTGCGGGCAACACCGACACGATCAAACGCGAAGTGCTGAACGATGTCGCGGGCGAATTTCCGCGCGTGGATGATCGCCGCGCCGGTCTTTCCTATCGTCACGGCTGGGCGGCGGCGCATATCGCGGGCGATCTGGAAACGCAGTTCGACCGCATCGCGCATGTCGATCACCAAACCGGCCGCAAGCAGGAATATGTGTTCGCGGAAGGCGACATTCCGGGCGAGCCTGTGTTCGTGCCGCGCGATGCGAAGGCCGAAGAAGGCGATGGTTTCGTATTGGCCGTCGTCTATCGCGGCAATGAGAACCGCAGCGATCTTGCGATTTTCGATGCGCAGAATGTGGCGAAGGGGCCGCTTGCAACCGCCGCCCTGCCGCGCCGCGTGCCGTTCGGCTTCCACGGCAATTGGGTTGACGCAGCACAGCTATGACAATGCGCGTCTAGTTTGAGGCGTACAAAGGCGGCATCATCGGCCCATGCGCCGATTCCTTGCCGCCTTTTTGTTTGCACTTCTACCGCTTGCCGCAAAAGCGGAGGCGCTCGCGCATTGGGTTCAGCTCGGACCCGGCGGCATGGCGCAAGCGCGCGTCGTGGTGACGGGTGCATGTCCCGCCATCGACATCGACGGCATGCAAACCGCGATGCACGAACGCGCGGCACCCGATGCCGCATTCGCTATACGGCTTTGCTCCGCCGATCTGCCCAAGAATGCGAAATCCGTTTCAGTGATGGGCGCGTCGTTGCCGGTTCCTGCCGCAGCGCCGCAACGCATTGTCGTGCTGGGCGATACGGGTTGCCGCATCAAAGGTTCGGCGGTGCAGGCGTGTAACGATCCCGCGAAATGGCCGTTTCCCGTGCTTGCTGCAAAAGCCGCCGCGCTGAAACCCGATCTGATTATTCATGTCGGCGATTATCTTTATCGCGAGACGCCGTGCCCTGTGGGCGATGCGGGCTGCGCGGGCAGTCCGTCCGGCGACAACTGGCCGTCATGGAATGCGGATTTCTTCACACCGGCTGCACCGCTGTTTGCTGCCGCGCCCATGATTTTTGTACGCGGCAATCACGAAGATTGTCCGCGTTCCGGCGCAGGCTGGTTGCGCCTGATTGGACCGGGCGAGGATGCGCACGCGCCTTGCGGCCATCTCGCCCCATACGCCGTGCCGTTGGGGACCATGACGCTGGCGGTGATGGATGATGCGAGCGCGCCGGATATCAGCGTCGATTCAAATCTTGTTCCCACCTATCGCGCCGATTTCGCGGCACTCGGCAAATTCGGCCCCGCGCCCTTGTGGCTCGCGATGCACCGGCCCATCTGGGGCGCGGTGAAAGGGCCGTTCGGAATCCCTGTCGGCGGCAACGCCACGCTGATTGCAAGCCTCGATGCGAATGCGCTGGCGCCCGTTTCGCTCATGCTGTCCGGGCATATTCATGCGTTCGAGGTGTTGAATTATCGCGGGTCCGTGCCGCCGCAATTGCTCGCCGGAAACAGCGGCGACAATCTCGATGCCGCGCCCTCCGATCTCGGCGGCCTCAATCTTTCCGGGCAATTCGTGACGGATGGCATTTCGCGCGGCGGCTTCGGATTTCTGCTCATGACGCGCAACGACAAGACCTGGAACATCGAAGTCCACAATGCGGACGGCACGCTTGCGATGACATGCACATTCGCGGGCGGCCGCATCGATTGCCCGAAATGACGGATAGCGAAGAGGCGCGCCACATCGAGGCGATCCGCGAGGAAACGCAGATCGCGCGCGCCTATGCCAGCACCACGACGCAGGCGCAGCGCAACCGCGCCTTCGGCATTCTGTTCATCAGTCTTGTGTGCATGGGTGCGGGGCAAACCGTGCTGTTCGCCATCCTGCCGCCGCTGTCGCGCCAGCTGGGCCTAAGCGAAATCCAGACGACCACGATTTTCGCCATCTCCGCGACCATATGGGTTTTCTCATCGACGTTCTGGGGCCGCCGAAGCGATTTCTGGGGCCGCAAGCCCGTGATGCTTCTGGGCCTGCTGGCGTTTGCGATTTCGTTCGCGCTGTTCGCAAGCGTGATGCTGGCGGGCCTGCATCACTGGTTGCCGGCTTTTCTTGTGTTTCCTCTCATGATCGCCTCGCGTTCGCTTTACGGCACGTTCGGCTCCGGCACGGCACCGGCGGCACAGGCCTATGTCGCCGACCGCACCACGCCGCATGAGCGTTTGCAGGGTGTTGCAACCATCGGCGCCGCCTTCGGCCTCGGCACCACGGTCGGCCCCGGCATTGCGACGCTGCTGGCCGCCATCGGCCTGCTCGCGCCGTTCTATTTCATTTCTGCGCTGGCGGTGGCGAGTGCGGCGGCCATCTGGTTTCTGCTGCCGGAGCAAACGCCGCCAAAAATACAAACGGCTGCCGAGCATTCGCTGCGCTGGTATGACCGGCGTGTGTTGCCTTTCGTGCTGTTTGCCGTGGGCCTCTCGACGGCGGCGGCCATTCCCATCCAGACGATGGGTTTCTTCTTCATGGACGTGCTGAAGATCAAGCCCAATTCGACCGCTGAATTTATTCTCGTCGGCCAGATGGCGTCGTCCATGTCGGCGCTGTTCGCGCAATTGGTGATCGTGCAGCGTTTCGATTTCTCCGCGCGCAATCTGACGACATGGGGCCTCGGCATCGCGTTCGCCTCGAACATGATTTTTCTTTATTCGCATCAGTTCGGCCCGCTCGTGTTCGCGCTGGTGTTGTCGGGCCTTGGCTTCGGCATGTCGCGGCCGGGCTTTGCGTCTGGCGCATCGCTATCGGTTGCGCCGCATGAACAAGGTGCGGTTGCGGGTATTATCGGCGGGGCAAGTGCCACGGGCTTTATCGCAGGCCCGCTGATCGGCGCGATGTACGAGGTTTCGCCGTTTCTGCCCTATGCTTTCAGCGCCGCGCTGCTGGTGGCGCTGTTCGTTTTCACGCTGCTGTCGCCGACGCTGCGCAATGCGGGGATCATTCCGCCGGATGCGGAGATCGTGGAAGAGTCGCCTGCGACGCCAGTTGCCAATGCCTAAGAAGTTTTCGACTTAATCTCTGCGTTCATGCGCGCGAGCAGATCTTTCGTGGCAAAACCATCAGCGGGAAGATTGCGTGCCTGTTGATACACACGCAATGCCGCGCGAACCTTGCGGCCCAGCACGCCATCGGGCGCGCCCGGATCGTAACCCAGCATCATCAGATCGCGCTGCACCTGAAGCCGTTCGTTGCGATTGAGCGGCACTTCATCGCGCGGCCAAGGTGCTACAATCGCATCCGCGCCGCCGATACGCGCCGCCAATTCGCACACGCCCAGCGCATAGGACACCGCATTGTTGTATTGCAGAACGGTCTTGAAATTGCCGAACACAAGAAAGGCCGGTCCGCGCGCGCCAGCGGGCAGGATGATCGCCCCAGCCTCCGCATTGTCCGGCAAATCCGCGCCCAAAGCGGTTTTCGCGCCCAGCGCGCGCCAGTCGGCGATCACTTTCGTTGTGTCGATGTCGGCCTGTTCGTAAGGAAAGCTTTGCGGCAGGCGTATTTCATAACCCCATGGCGCGCCGCGTTTCCATCCCGCATCGGCCAGCATCGACGCCGTGGAGGCCAGCGCATCGGCGGGCGAATTCCACAAATCCTTTTTGCCGTCGCCGTCGAAATCGACGGCGTGCGCATAGTAAGCCGTGGGCACGAATTGGGTTTGTCCGAAGGCCCCCGCCCATGAGGATACCATCATCTCCGGTTTGAATCCGTCATTCTGCACCATCTTCAGGGCGGCGATCAGTTGCGGCCTTGCGAAATCGGTGCGCGGTCCGTCGAAAGCCAGCGTCGCCAGCGCTTCGAACATGTTGAAATTGCCCATGGAGCGGCCGTAATCGGATTCCATGCCCCAGATCGCAACCACGATTTCCTTCGGCACGCCGTAACGCCGCTCGATCTGCATGAGGATATTCGCATTGGCCGCCAGCATCGCCTGACCATCGGCAATGCGCCGCGGCGAAACCGCGCCGTCCAGATAATCCCAGATCGGTTTCACGAATTCCGGCTGGGCGCTGTTCAGCTGCCAGACGCGCGGATTGAACGCGACATGGACCATCGCTGCGTCATAAGTCGCGTCCGTGATGCCCGCGGCATGCGCTTGTGCGCGAAAGTTCGCGATGAACTGGGCGAAATTGGCGCCCGGTTCATACGGCACGCCGCCTGGCGGCGGTGCGATGGGCAGGGACACGTTTGGCGCGGTGTGCTGCGGCGCGGGCACCTCGCAGGCCGCAAGCGTGCAGGCCAGCCCAAGCGCCAGCCCCCGCTTCAACCGTCCAAACAAGGAACTTATGCTCCGCATCGCCGCTCTTTTGCCTGCCCGAACAAAGTCTTAACACAGAATCGCGCGGGCGTTGACAGGCCCAAGCCGCCCCACTAGGTTCCGCGCCTCTTTTGCGGGCCCCCCGCTTTACTGGAAGACGTGTGATGAAGGTTCGCAATTCGCTGCGCTCGCTCAAGACCCGCGACAAGGACTGCCGCATTATCCGCAGGCGCGGCCGCACCTATGTTATCAACAAGAAGAACCCGCGCTTCAAAGCCCGGCAGGGCTGAACTTCCCATGCGCCTCGCCGTTGCGGCGCTCGCGTTTCTGTTTCCCGCAATCTCGCTGGCTGCCCCCGCCGCACCCGCGCCCCCTCCGCCGCCGACGCAAGCCCAGCAGCTGGACAAATTGTTCGCGGCTTTGGCGCAGGCCTCGTCCGAAGACGACGCCAAGCCCATCGAAGACAAGATCGAAACGCTGTTCAACCAGTCGGGCAGCGCGACCGTCGATCTGCTGATGACGCGCGCGCAGGCCGCGATTCAGGCGGGCGACACGGATACCGCCCGCAAGCTGTTCGATTCCATCACCGATCTGGCACCCGATTTCGCCGAAGGCTGGCACAATCGCGCGGCATTGCAGGCCGCGAAAGGCGACGATGCGGGCGCGATGGTTTCGCTGCAAAAAACGCTCACGCTGAACCCGCGCGAATTCGCGGCCTATGGCGAGCTGGCGGAGATGCTGGAAGATTACGGCGACAAGAAAGGCGCGCTGGTCGCCTATCGCCACGCGCAGACGCTCGATCCGCAAATGGGTGATATTGCGCGTCACATCCGCGAGCTTTCGCGCGACGTTGAGGGACAGGGGATTTAAACGAAATCGTCATGGCCGGGCTTGACCCGGCCACCCATCGCGCTCGCGTCCGCGAGCGCTAAAGACTCTTTTCGGTGCGTGGACACGCATCGGATGGATGGCCGGATTAAATCCGGCCATGACGGAATATTTTTAATCCTTCCCACCCACGAACGCGACGCGCAACAAATTGGTCGCGCCGGGCGTGCCCAGCGGAACGCCCGCCGTTATCACAATACGTTCGCCGTGTTTGGCAAACCCTTCGCTCCACGCAATGCGTGCCGCACGATCGACGACATCGTCGAGGTCATGCGCGTCTTCGGTCAGCACGCAATGCAATCCCCACACAAGCGCCAGCCTGCGCGCCGTTGCGATATTGGGCGTCAGCGCGATGATCGGCGCTTCCGGCCGTTCGCGCGCCGCGCGCAATCCGGTCGAGCCGGATTTCGTCCAGCTGACAATCGCACGCGCGCGGATCGTGTGCGTGACTTCGTGCACGGCGGCAAGGATCGCATCGGGCGTGGTCTCTTCCGGCGCGCTGCGTTGAGCATCGATGATCTGCTGATAAAGCGGTTCGGATTCCACCTGACGCGCGATGCGGTCCATCATCTCCACCGCTTCGACGGGATAGGCGCCCGATGCGCTTTCCGCCGACAGCATCACGGCGTCAGCACCCTCGAACACGGCGGTCGCGACATCGGAAACCTCCGCGCGCGTGGGCGAGGGGCTTGCAATCATGGTTTCCAGCATTTGCGTCGCCACGACCACGGGTTTGCCGGCAGCCCGCGCGGCGCGAACGATCTGTTTCTGCTTGCCGGGCACGGCTTCCAGCGGCAGTTCCACGCCCAGATCGCCGCGCGCCACCATCAGCGCATCGGCGAAATCCAGAATCTCGGAGAGCCATTCCAGCGCGCGGGGCTTTTCGATTTTCGCAAGCACCGATGCACGCCCATGCACGATCTTGCGCAACTCGGCCACGTCTTCGGGCCGCTGCACGAAAGACAGCGCAATCCAGTCCACGCCCAGATGCAGCGCCGCGTCGAGATCGCTGCGATCCTTCGGCGTTAGCGACGGAATGGGCAGGATCGTGTCGGGCAGGTTCACGCCTTTGCGATCCATGAACGTGCCGCCTTGCACGACAACCGCATCCGCGCCGTCGGGCTGCACGGTTTCGATGCGCAGTTTCAATCGCCCGTCATCGACCAGCACCATTTCGCCGGGATTCAGCGCCGCAAATACTTCGGCATGCGGAATGGGAATCGTGTTGGCCTCGCCCGCTTCCACCTTGCGCAGCAGGCGCACGCGCGTGCCGGTCGCGATCACCGCCGCGCCATTCGCAAACGTGCCGAGCCTGATCTTCGGTCCCTGCAGATCGACAAGAATGCCGATGGGCCGGTTCAAATCTTTTTCCAACTCGCGCACGCGGCCGTGAATTTCGGCAAGGCCCGAATGCGAGGTGTGGCTCATATTCACGCGGAACACGTCCGCGCCCGCCTCGAACAGCGCGCGGATTTTCTCTGGCGCCGACGAACTCGGCCCCAGCGTGGCGACGATCTTGGTTTTGCGGCGACGCCGCATTCTGCCCCCCTTGGAGCATGATCCACTGGATCATGCTCCGGATTCCCTAGTTTGTCGCGCAAGCTGACACGAACCGCTTCGCACTTCGCGGGCTTGCGCTTTAGTCCGAAAGCGATTGCGTCCAGTCGGGCGAATTGCCCGTGTCCACCTCGAAAAACGATTTGCGATCATAGCCGCGTCCCGCGCAATCGGCGCGCCCGATGATCTGAAATTTTCCGCTGCCTGCCGCCACACAAAAGGCGCGGCTGCCGCCCCAGCTGCCCGAGCCGCCATCGCTGGCATAGACATAATAATAGCGCGCAACGAGCTTGCCCGGCAGCAACGCGGCGCAGGCATGCGCGGGCACGCTCCACCAGCCTTCGCTCAGCCACTCCGAGCCGTCATAGCGGCCCAGCGCCACCCTGGCCGTATTGGCCGTGCGGTTGCAGACATGGAAATCGGCCAGCGCGGGCGTGGCCAGACACAGCATCGCGAGTGTAACGCCAAGGCGCATGCGCCGGTGTCGCGCGGGCGGCAGGCGGTGTCAATCAAGGGGCGAGGGGCGATATATAGGCGTCACAGACGGGAGGTTTCGATGGACATGCAGGAACAATTGGAAGCCGCCGCGTTTCGCAGGCTTGTGGCGCATTTGCGCGCGCGCAGCGACGTGCAGAACATCGACCTGATGATATTGGCCGGGTTCTGCCGCAATTGTCTGGGCGACTGGCTGGCCGAAGCCGCGGAGGCCAAGGGCGTGGCGCTGTCGAAGGAGGACGCGCGAGCCGCAATTTACGGCATGCCTCAGGCCGAATGGAAAAAGCTGCATCAGAGGCAAGCCACACCGGAGCAATTGGCCGCGTTCGCTGCCGCGCAAAAGACTCACAGCTAGAGGCGTGCGCCCGCGTTGCACGCCCGCGCGCCGCCCCCTAATGGTCTCAGTGTGGCGGAAGGAAAGAACAAATGGCCAAAGCGGGCTTTGCAAAAGATCACCTGAAATCCCTCATCGCGCGCATCGAGCGGCTTGAGGAAGAAAAAGCCGCCCTCACCGCCGACATCCGCGAAGTCTATTCCGAAGCCAAAGGGCAGGGCTTTGACACCAAAATCCTGCGTCAGGTCGTGCGCCTCAGGAAACTCGAAAGCGCGGACCGCCAGGAACAGGAAGCGATCCTCGATCTCTATCTTAGCGCGCTGGGGATGCGGAGTTAAAATCCATTGTCATCCCCGGCGAGCGTTGCGAGAGCAACGCGAGGGAAGGGGACCCAGGTGGTGATGAAACGACAGCTGCCTGAAAACTATCCTCAGTGCTTTGACATCGAATTTCAACCACCTGGGTCCCCTTCCCTTCGCAACGCGTTGCCGCGTCGCTCAGCCGGGGATGACATGCGAGGTGGTTGAGCTAACTCGCAACCTGCTGCTGTTGCACGTCTTCCGCCACTTCAGCTTCAGCTTCCGGTTCCAGACCCAGATCCTTCAGCTTGCGATAAAGCGTCGAACGGCCGATGCCGAGGCGGCGCGCGACTTCGGACATATGTCCGTCATAACGCGAAATCGCCATGCGGATGATTTCGGATTCGACCTCTTCCAGCTTGCGCATGTGGCCGCTGGGGTCCGTGCCGTAAAGCGCGTAAGGCGATGATTGCTGCGGCGTGTGGTTGATGCGCGGCGCGTCGCCCGGCTGCGCATGCAGGCTGGGGCGCGGCGCGCCGGCATTGCGGCGGCGTTCCATCTCCACGCCCATCGCGGCTGCGATCTGCGGGAAATCGCGCACATCCAGCAGCGTTTCATCGCACAACACGACGGCGCGGAAGACGGTGTTTTCCAGTTGGCGCACATTGCCCGGCCAGTCGAAATGTTCCAGCATTTCGGCGGCATCCGGCGTCAGGCCTGCAACGGGTTTGTTTTCTTCCGCCGCGAAACGCGAGATGAAATGGCGCGCAAGGGCGGCAACATCTTCGCGGCGCTGGCGCAGCGGCGGCACGAAAATGGGAAACACGTTGAGCCGGTAATACAGATCTTCGCGGAACATGCCTTCGCTGGTGAGTTCGGCAAGATTGCGATTGGTCGCCGAAACGATGCGCACATCCACTTTCATGGGCCGCTTGGAACCGACGGGATCGATTTCGCCCGATTGCAGCGCGCGCAACAATTTCACCTGCATGTCGAGGCGCAGTTCCCCGATTTCGTCGAGGAACAGCGTGCCGCCATTCGCTTCCTGAAATTTTCCCAAATGCTTGTCGGTCGCGCCCGTAAACGAGCCTTTTTCGTGACCGAACAGAATCGATTCCAGAAGGTTCTCCGGAATGGCGCCGCAATTGACCGTGACGAACGGTTTGCCCGCGCGTTCCGATGAACCCTGAATGGCGCGCGCGATCAATTCCTTGCCGACGCCGGATTCGCCTTCGATCAAAATCGGAATGTTGGATTGCGCGGCCCGCGTGCCCAGGCGAAATACCTGCCGCATTTCCGGACTGCGCGCGACGAGATCTTCGAACGCCAGCCGGTTTTCGGTTTTCTTTTTCAGCCGCGAAACTTCACCCGACAGCGTGCCGATCTTCAGCGCATTGCGGATAGACACTGCAATGCGTTCGGGGCTTGCGGGCTTCACGAGAAAATCATTGGCGCCCGCGCGCATCGCTTCCACGGCGGAATCGATGCCGCCTTTGGCTGTCAGCACGATGACGGGCAATTCGCCATGCAACGTACGGATGCGGGTGAGTGCGGTGATGCCGTCCATATCGGGCATCATCAGGTCGAGCAGCACCAGCGCGATATGGTCGCCCTTGGGGCCGTGCAACAGATCGAGTGCGGGGCCGCCGCCGGGTGCTGTGATGGTGGCCATGCCCGCGCGCGTGATTGCCATGTCGAGCAATCGGCGTTGTACGGGATCGTCATCGACGATGAGGATGGTCTGCGCCATTATCTCTCCTGGACCGGCATCGTCGCTGTGTAATGCTAAAAGTCGGTTTAGGATGTTGGTATGGAACAGGAATTCCGTGCGGGAAACTGAACCCAATGATACTGGTGAATCGAATCTTAAATGGTTAAGCGATGAGTGGTGAAAAGACAGACTATTGGTCGTTTTTCTCGGTTGACGCCAAGCGCACCGGCTCGCTTCTGTATGCGCGCTTGGCCGAAGGCGTGCGCGATGATGAGGAACTAAAAAAAATTGCAGCCCGTGCGAAACCGGGACAACCTCATGCCAATATTCTCTTCGGCGCGGTGCATTTCTTGCTGATGCGGGGTGCGCAACATGGTTTACGAAGCTTTTATCCGGACCTGAATGACGGGCGAATGGAAGACGGTGATCCGTACCCGTCCTTTCGGGATTTTTGTTTGACGCACCTGCCGGAGATCGATGCGCTCGTCACCACACGGGTGACAAACACCAATGAAGTCGGCCGTTCGGCGCTGCTCCATCCGGGCTTTCGCATAGCGGCGGAAGTGGCAGGCGAAAAGCTGCATCTGATCGAGATCGGTCCCAGCGCGGGACTCAATCTCATCTGGGATCGCTACGGCGTGAATTACGCGAAGGATGGAAAGACCGTCGCGTCAATTTCACCCAATGCGAAACTTGTTATCGATTGCGAAGTTAAAAGCGAATCTCTTCCGCCGACCGGTGCGAACCCGCACATTGCAAGCCGCGCCGGTCTTGAACTCAATCCTGTCGATCTTTCCAATCCCGATGATCGCGACTGGTTGCGCGCGCTGATGTGGCCCGATCAGATTCCGCGTCTCGAACGTCTCGACCGCGCCATCGCCTTGTTCGAATCCGCGAAACCGGAAATCCTCAACGGCAATGCGCTCGATCTTTTGCCGGATGCGCTTGCGCGTGTGCCGCGCGACGAACCCGTCTGCGTCTATCACACGATTGCCGTCTATCAGTTCTCAACTACGATGCGCGAGGCGCTGGACAATATCCTCATCACCGCGTCGCTGCGCCGTCCCGTGCATCGGCTGTCGTTTGAATTTGATGGCAAGGATTGTGTGCTCAGCCTCATCGCCTATCGCGACGGCGCGCGCACCACACGCGATCTGGCCATCTGCCATCCGCACGGCACATGGATTGATTGGCGCGACGGAGCCGTGCAAGCCTCGCCCACATGAGCGATTCCGTCTCCCTGCCGCCCATCGACGTGCCCGACACGGAAAAGAAGATGTTCGATCTTTCCGCCAATCAGGGGCCGCTGGCGGCGCTCAACGGCGAGGTGCCGCCCGCGCCCAAATGGTTTTCCGATACCGTCGCGCAAACGCCGGAAAGCGCATTTGTTACGGTGGACGGCGCGCAAATCCATTATCTGCGCTGGGGCGACCGCACCCGGCCCGGCCTGCTGCTCGTCCACGGCAATGCGGCGCATGCCTATTGGTGGAGCTTCATCGCGCCCTATCTGGCGCGCGACTACAACGTCGCCGCCATGGATTTGTCGGGCATGGGCGATTCCGACTGGCGCAAAACCTATTCGATGCACCAGTTTGCCCATGAGCAACTGGCCGTATGCGAGGCGGCGGGCATGTTCGCCGTGAGCGAGCCGCCCGTGATCGCGGCGCACAGTTTCGGCGGCTTCGTTACGATCCTGGCGGGCGCGCTGTACGGCGAAAAGCTCGCGGGCACGGTGATCGTCGATTCGCCCGTCAATCCGCCGGGCCGGATGGGCGGTCCGCCTTCGCGTGAACCACGCCCGCATAACATCTATCCCACGCTGCCCGCGGCCCTCGCCCGATTCCGGCTGATGCCGCCCCAGACCAGCGACAATTTGTACCTCGTGGACTGGGTAGCCCGCCATTCGCTGAAACAGGTCGATGGCGGCTTCACCTGGAAATTCGATCCGGCCATCTGGCGGGACTTCTCCATCGGCGACATGTCGGCGCGGCTGCGCGAGACGAAATGCCGGATCGGCGTTTTCCGGGGCGAGAATTCCATCCTGTTGCCGCCTTCGGTGGGCGAATACATGTTCAACCTTCTGGGCCGCGCGGCGCCCGTGGTGGAGATCCCGCAGGCCCAGCATCACATCATGCTGGACCAGCCGCTGGCCTTCGTGGCGGCGCTGCGGGCGCTGCTGGCGGACTGGGAACACTCCGTCTCGACACGGAAGATTTAGGAGTGCCTTAGCTTAAAATTTAGCTCTGCGTCTTATTTTGTTAGCGGCACTGCAAAAAGGGGAGGTGAATGCCGTTCACGCTAAATGGATGCGGGACATCCTATTACGGTCGCAAGGAATTATCGGATGGAACTTATCTAACGACCGAGTGGATTGTCTATCTTTGGGTACCGCTAATCCCGTTGCGATCGTTTCGGATCGTGAAAGCGGGGCCACGAAGCGGGATGTTTTTATTTTCGAATCAGCAATTTGTGACCCAGAAAATCCCATTGAATATGCCGATAGTCTACAAAGTGTACCGATGGGCCGCGCCCGTTTCGATTGCGTTATTCGCTTTCCTCGGTTGGGTTATTTATTCCAATAGCTAGTTGCGCTTTTGTCGATGCTGGCAAAACCGAGATGCTGGCGGTAAACGGCAATCGACTCAGTTAACCTGTCTATTGCACCAGCAGGGACGAAGAGCCCCCTCGCGTGCAACTCTCTAAGTGTCTTCAAAGCCCGTTTAGCGCGCTCAAGCCGGTCTCTCAGAAAGGCGATTGGGTCCACCATGTTAGAAGCCTACCCCCTTCTCCTTCCTGGTTGCGATATGGTCTGAAATTGGCCGAAATTCAAACTGATCCGCTACCAAAATATGACGCAGTTGTGTGGCGGTTCGCCTTTGCTATAGTCCGGGCCGCTTCGAAATCTTCAGGGGAATATCATGGACACTGGCCACGGCACCGGCGGACAGATGGACATCAGCCAGCACGTCAAAGACTGGCACGGATTCCTCAAATTCGTGAAGTGGCAGCTCGTGCTGATTGGGCTTATCATGGTTGGGCTTGCGATCTTCCGCACCCACAATTGAGCGCCCGTCTGGCCCCATGAAACTTGCCATCCTCAAGGAACGCCGCGCCGGCGAGGCGCGCGTGGCCGCGACGCCGGAAACGGTGAAGAAGCTGAAAGGCCTGGGCCTCGACGTCACGGTGGAACACGCCGCGGGCGCGGGCGCGCGGATTTCCGATGCCGACTACGAAGCGGCGGGGGCGACGATTGCGCCGGATGCGGCAGCCGCGCTGACGGGTGCGGACATCGTGCTGAAAGTGCGTGGGGCCGAGGCCAACGAAATCGCGGGCATGAAAAAGGGTGCTGTGCTGGCGGCGCTACTTGCTCCGTACACGGAGAAGGAAACGGTCGGCCGGCTGGCGGCGCAAGGTGTTACCGCGTTCGCCATGGAATTCATTCCGCGCATCAGCCGCGCGCAGGCGATGGACGTGTTGTCGAGCCAGGCCAATCTCGCCGGATATAAAGCGGTGATCGACGCCGCTGCCCAATTCGGCCGCGCTTTCCCTATGATGATGACGGCGGCAGGCACCATCGCGCCCGCGCGCGTGCTCATCATGGGTGTGGGCGTTGCGGGCTTGCAGGCGATTGCGACGGCGCGCCGCCTGGGCGCGATTGTCTCGGCAACCGATGTGCGGCCCGCGACCAAGGAACAGGTGGAATCGCTGGGTGCTACGTTCGTGGCCGTCATGGACGACGAATTCAAGAACGCGCAAACGGCTGCGGGCTACGCGAAAGAAATGTCGCCGGAATATCAGGCGAAACAGGCGGCGTTGATTGCCGAGACGATCAAGAAACAGGACATCGTCATCACCACCGCGCTGATCCCCGGCCGCAAGGCACCGGTGCTTGTGACCGAAGAGATGCTCAAGACGATGAAGCCGGGTTCGATCATCGTCGATCTCGCAGCCGAGCAGGGCGGCAATTGCCCGCTGACAAAGCCCGATCAAATTGTTGAGGTCCACGGCGTCACGCTGATGGGCTACACCAACCTGCCCGCGCGGCTCGCCTCCGACACCTCCAATCTCTATGCGCGCAATCTGTTCAATTTCGTGTCGCTGATCGTGGACAAGAAAACAGGCGCGCTGGCGCTCAACTGGGACGACGAGATCGTGAAAGGCGCAGGCCTCACGCGCGACGGCGAAATCGTGCATCCGAGTTTGAAGGGCCAAGGATAGGATAAGATCATGGAAGCCATCGATCCGTTCGTCTTCCGGCTTTCGATTTTCGTGCTGGCGATTTTCGTGGGCTATTTCGTGGTGTGGAGCGTGACGCCTGCGCTGCACACGCCGCTGATGAGCGTGACCAACGCGATTTCATCGGTGATCGTGGTCGGCGCGCTGATTGCGGTGTCGGTCGTCGCGATGGGCAGTGCCTCGTGGATTTCCAAAGGCCTCGGTTTTGCGGCGCTCATCCTCGCCTGTGTGAACATCTTCGGCGGCTTCCTCGTCACTAGCCGAATGCTGTCGATGTATAAGAAGAAAGAGAAGTGACATGCCCTCAAGTAGCAAAGCGATAGGGCGTAAGAGAGACTCGCGATGAAAGCTGATCTCGCGGCAATCGCATATCTTATCTCCGGCGTTCTGTTCATTCAGGCGTTGCGCGGATTGTCCTCGCCCGTCACATCGCGCGCGGGCAATCGCAACGGCATGATCGGCATGGCGCTGGCCGTGACGACGACGTTGTGGGTCGCGGGAATTACCGACGCCATCACCTGGGGCATGATCATTGCGGGCATCGGTATCGGCGGTGCGGTCGGCGCGGTGACCGCGCGGCGCATCGCGATGACGCAGATGCCGCAATTGGTGGCGGCGTTTCATTCACTTGTCGGCCTCGCCGCCGTGCTTGTTGCTGGCGCAGCACTTTATTCGCCCGATGCTTACGGCATCGGCCATGAAGGCGCGATCCGCCTGCAAAGCCTCATCGAAATGAGCCTTGGCGTCGCCATCGGCGCGATCACGTTTGCGGGTTCGCTCATCGCGTTTGCGAAACTCAACGGCAATATGAGCGGCGCGCCGATCATCCTGCCCGCGCGCCACGCGCTCAACATTCTCATCTTCGCAACGATCATCGGTCTCATCATCTATTTCGGGATGGCGCAGCCGCATTGGGCATTCTGGGCGATTGCGGGTTTGAGTTTTGTGTTCGGCATCACGCTCATCATTCCCATCGGCGGTGCGGATATGCCCGTCGTCGTGTCGATGCTCAATTCCTATTCGGGTTGGGCGGCGGCCGGCATCGGTTTCACGCTGGAGAACACAGCCCTCATCATCACGGGCGCGCTGGTCGGTTCATCGGGCGCGATCCTGTCCTACATCATGTGCAAGGGGATGAACCGCAGTTTCATCTCCGTGATCCTTGGCGGCTTCGGCGGCGAGGTTGCGGCGAGCGGCCCGGCAGAAACGCGGCCTGTGAAACAGGGCTCGGCGGAAGACGCAGCCTTCATCATGAAGAATGCAAGCTCCGTCATCATCGTGCCCGGTTACGGTATGGCGGTGGCGCAGGCGCAGCATGCGTTGCGCGAAATGGCCGACAAACTGAAAAAGGAAGGCGTGAAGGTTTCCTACGCCATCCATCCCGTCGCCGGCCGCATGCCCGGCCACATGAATGTGCTGCTGGCCGAAGCCAATGTGCCTTACGACGAAGTGTTCGAACTGGAAGACATCAATTCGCAATTCGCGCAGGCCGATGTGGCCTATGTGATCGGTGCGAACGACGTGACCAATCCGTCCGCCAAAACCAATCCGCAATCGCCCATTTTCGGCATGCCGATTCTCGATGTCGAAAAGGCCAAGACCGTGCTGTTTATAAAGCGCGGCATGGGTTCCGGCTATGCGGGCATCGAGAACGAGCTGTTCTTCCGCGACAACACGATGATGCTGTTCGCCGACGCCAAGAAGATGACCGAAGAAATCGTGAAGTCGCTGGGCTGACGCAGCGTCGCCGGTTGTGCTATCCTGCCGGCAACCGGAGTTGCGGCGATGGATGAACTTCTGAAACGGATAACGATCAATCCCCAGGTGATGATGGGCAAGCCCGTCGTCAAGGGAACGCGCATCACCGTCGAGCACATCATGCGCGAGCTTGCCGCGGGTTTGTCGCCGGACGATCTCATCGACGCGCATCCCCATATCGCGCAAGAGGATATCCGGGCGGCTTGTGCCTATGCGGCGGCGAGTTTGGCTGATGAGCGCATTCTCGTCAGCGCGGAATGATGCGATTTCTTGCCGATGAAAATTGCGATCGGCTGATCGTTGAAACGCTGAGGACCGCGGGTCACGATGTTTCTTATGTCGTCGAAGGACGGCGCGGCCAAGGCGACCAGCAATTGTTCAAAGACGCCTTCGCGCAAAATCGCATCCTTCTAACCGCCGATCTGGATTTCGGGCATCTGGCGGAACAGGAAGCTCAACAGGCGCCAGCCATCATCCTGATGCGGCTCTCGGCCTTGAACCGTGACAAGCGCGCCCGGCGTGTCGCAGATGTTGTGGAGCAGCTCACAGATGCCGTTCCGGGCCATCTTCTGATCATTGAACCCGGTCAAATTCGGTTGCGCACATTGAATAAGGTCTAGTGCGCAGCGTATTCTACACACCGCAAGAACGGATAAATCCATGAAGGAACTCACGCATTTTATCGCTGGCAAGCATGTAAAAGGCACGTCTGGCCGCTTCGGCGATGTGTTCGATCCCGCAACCGGTGAGGTGCAGGCGCGCGCGCCGTTTGCCAGCCGCGCCGAAATGCGCATCGCTGTCGAGGCCGCGCAGAAAGCGTTCGGCGAATGGTCCGCGATCAATCCGCAGCGCCGCGCCCGCGTGATGTTCAATTTCAAAACGCTGGTCGAAAAGAACATGGACGAGCTGGCCCATATGCTGTCGTCCGAACACGGCAAGGTGCTGGCGGATTCGCGCGGCGATGTGCAGCGCGGGCTTGAGGTGATCGAATTCGCTTGTGGAATTCCGCATCTGTCCAAGGGCGAGTATACGGAAGGCGCGGGGCCGGGCATCGATATTTATTCCATGCGTCAGCCGCTGGGCGTGGTCGCCGGCATCACGCCGTTTAATTTCCCGGCGATGATTCCCATGTGGATGTTCGGCGTAGCGATTGCCTGCGGCAACACGTTCATCTGTAAGCCCAGCGAGAAAGACCCCAGCGTTCCGCTGCGCCTTGCCGAATTGATGATGGAGGCCGGTGCGCCGGCGGGCGTGCTCAACGTCGTTATCGGCGACAAGGAAGCGGTGGATGCGATTCTCGAAGATCCCGATATTCAGGCGGTGAGTTTCGTCGGTTCATCCGCAATTGCCGAATATGTCTATAGCCACGGCACCGCGCACGGCAAACGCGTGCAGGCGATGGGTGGCGCGAAAAACCACGCCATCATCATGCCCGATGCCGATCTCGATCAGGTGACGAATGAGTTGATCGGCGCAGGGTACGGTTCTGCGGGCGAACGCTGCATGGCGATTTCCGTCGCTGTGCCCGTGACGGACAAGATCGCCGATGCGCTGGTTGCGCGCCTGCGCCCGCGCGTGGAGGCATTGCGTGTTGCGCCTCCCACCGATCCCGATGCCGATTACGGCCCGATGGTGACGGCGGCGCATCGCGACAAGGTTGCGTCTTACATCGAGATGGGCGTGAGGGAAGGAGCTGAGCTTGTCGTCGATGGGCGCGGTTTCAAACTTCAGGGTTACGAGAACGGTTTCTATATGGGCGGCTCGTTGTTCGATCACGTTACGCCCGACATGCAATCTTATAAAGACGAAATCTTCGGCCCCGTGCTGCAGGTCGCGCGCGCGCCGGATTTCGATGCGGCGCTGGCGCTTCCCACCGATCACCAATACGGCAATGGCGTCGCAATCTTCACGCGCGACGGCGATGCGGCGCGCGAATTCGCCTCGCGCGTGAAGGTCGGCATGGTGGGCATCAACATCCCGATTCCGGTGCCGCTCGCCTATCATACCTTCGGCGGCTGGAAGCGCTCGGCCTTTGGCGACGTCAACCAGCATGGGCCGGAAGGCGTGCGGTTTTACACCCGCGTGAAGACGGTGACGGCGCGCTGGCCCAAGGGCGGCGTGCGCGAAAATCCGGATTTCAACATCCCCACGATGAAGTAGATTTAGTTCTTGTAATGTTCCGAGTGTGGCGCGCGCCTCACAAACACGCTAAATCCCCCGGAGGGAGAACGCGCGGTCAACGCGCGAAATGTCGAAGGGACCATGAGCACACAAGATCCGGATATGCGCGCGGCGGCGCGCCAGTGGAACATTATTCTCGGCGGCGTCATCGGCGTATTCGTCATCGCCATTGCCGTGGCCGCGTATCTGACCTTTGGGCGCACGCCGCCGCCCACGCCGGAGCAGATCGCGGCGCAACAGGCGAAACATCAGATCGTGGAGAACACCAAGGTCTGCAAGGCCGCGATGAAGGCGGCGCTGAGCTTCGGCATCGTCCCGCCCTTCGGCAAGCTCATCAATCCCAATCCGCAGGCGACCGATGTGGAAGGCCGTTACGGTTGCGTGGCGGCGACGCCCTCGGCGCAATATGTGCTGAAGATCGATCTCGTCTGCCACGATTACAGCAACGTGAAATGCACGAGTCTCGCCAGCGTGTCGCAGGATGACGGTACGGTGCTGTATCAAAGACAGTGATTGGCAACGGTCTAAATCTTTTCAATTAAAATCCGTCATTGTCCGGTCCTGAGCTTTTTTGCGAAGGATCCGGGCAATCCAATTTGTTTCTAAAAAATTGGATCGCCCGGACAAGCCGGGCGATGACGGTGTTTGGTGTTCAGATAAAACCGCCTACTTCACGCCACCCATCGCACAGATGATTTTCCATTCGGCCGGTTTGACGGGCTGAACGGAAAGGCGCGCGGCTTTCACCAGCACCATGTCTTTCAGTTTCTCCGTCGCTTTCACGGTTGCGAGCGTCACGGGTTTGGTCACATCGCGCACGGCTTTCACATCGACGAGGCCGAACTTGCCCGTCTCGTCCGTGGGATCGGGGCGATATTCACCGATCACTTCGACGATGCCGACGATCTGCTTCTCCTCGCCCGTGTGATAGAAAAAACCGAGATCGCCTTTTTTCATCGCCTTCATGTGATTGGCGGCCTGATGGTTGCGAACGCCGCTCCACGGTTCGCCTTTCGCGCCGCGCGATTTTTGCTGCTCCCACGAAAAGGTTTCCGGTTCGGTTTTGAACAGCCAATAATTCATAGCGCCGCTCCGCTGGGATTGAAGGTCACTTTCCACGGCCGCACGTCGGAATGCGCAAACAATCCTGCTTTGGCGTAAGGATCGTTGGCGGCCCATGTTTTCGCGGCGTCGAGGTTTTCCGCCTCGATAATAATAAGGCTGCCTATCATGTTGCCATCGCCGTCAAGGAACGGTCCGCCCAGTTTGATTGCGCCCGTATCGCGCGCGTATTCAAAGTGTGCTGCGCGTGTGGCCATGCGCAATGCGACGCCATCGGCAATGTCCATCGCGGTTATGACGAAAAGCATATTATCTCCTATTCGCTGGTGAGCGGGCGCGCCATCAGACGCGGCAAGGCTTCGGTGACGCCGAGAGAGCCGTCAAGGATCGCGGCAATGGCCTGCGCGATGGGCAATTCGATGCGATGGGTTTTCGCGCGCGCGATCAACGCAGGCGCGGTTTCGACACCTTCAGCGAGCGGCCTGCCCGGCGCGAACAAAACTTCGCGCGACTCGTCCGCGCCAAGCGCAAGTCCGAAGGCATAATTGCGCGAGGATGCGCTCGTGGCGGTCAGGATCAGATCGCCCAGCCCCGAAAGCCCCATCAGCGTTTCGCGCTTGGCGCCCAGCGATTCGCCCAGTCTGCACAATTCGGCAAAGCAGCGCGCAAGAAACGCCGCGCGCGCGCTCTCGCCCAGATTCAATCCGGCGACGATGCCGCTGCCGATGGCATAGACGTTCTTTCCCGCACCACCCAGCGCCACGCCGATCACGTCATCGCTCGCGTAAGGGCGGAACGCGCCATGCGCCAGCGCCATTTGCAGGCGCGCCGCGATGGCGGGACTGGCGGCCACCGTCACCGCGGTCGGCAAACCATTCGCCACATCGCGCGCGAAAGACGGGCCGGAGAGAATCGCAGGCTCGCAAGCAGGCGTCTCCTCAGCCAGCAATTCGGTCAACAATTTGCCCGTGCCGCGTTCGATGCCCTTGGCGCACAGAACCAGCGGCGTGCCGTCGCGCAAATGCGGTTTCAGGCTCTTCAGCGTCGCACGCAAATATTGCGCAGGCACCACCAGCAGCAGCGCGTCGGCGGAAGCCGCCTCGGCCATGTCCCCCGTCGCCGCGATATTGGCGGGCAGCGTCACGCCGGGCAGGAAAAG
>DATCEI010000338.1:0-22165 GCA_036510185.1 Rhizomicrobium sp.
AGCATTCGATATCGGCGGCGGCGTATCGGAAGAACCGGATTATCATTCGCGCTTCGTCAATACAGGCGGCAGCTGGGACTTCAATCAGAAACTCACCACGCTGAATTGGGAAACGAGCTTCACCTGGACGGATATCGCGGCCTCACTTGCCGCGAACAGTGCGGCCGATTTTGGCGATTATCCCGACCAGATCCATGACAGAAACGGCGTCACCACGCTTTTCGGCCGCCGTCAGGACATCGAAGCGAATCTCGGCCTCACGCAAATTCTGGACAAAAATTCGCTATTGTCCGGCAGCATTGGGTTCACCAACAGCACAGGATATTTGTCGAACCCATACAAGGCCACGATCCTTGCATTCGACGATCCCGACCAATTCCTCGATTCCACGGGCCTGCGATTTGTCGTCATAAAAGGCGCGCTTGAGCAGCGCCCCGCCGAACGCGATCAATTGACCGCCAGCACGCGCTATGTTCGCTATTTCGATGATTTCGATGGCGCGTTGCATCTGGGCTATCGTTTTTATCATGATGATTGGGACATAAACGCCCACACGCTCGACGCCTCGTGGTATCAGCCGCTCGGCGATGGCTGGGTGCTTGTGCCCGGCGCGCGCTATTACTCGCAATCGAAGGCGTTTTTCTATGCGCCTTATTTCGTTTTCAATCAGGCGTTTCCGATTCTGTTCCCGCGCAATCCGGAACTTCCGCCGAATCTGGATTTCAGCCAGATCGCGCTGCACAATTTCTCAAGCGATGAACGGCTGTCGGCATTCGGCACGCTGGATGGCCAACTCGCCGTCAATAAGCAGTTGACCGACAATCTGCGGCTGGAAGTGGGTGCGGAATATTCCAAGCACGCTGGGTGGCTGAAGCTTGGCGGCGGCAGCGAGGGCAGTTACGCGGATTTCAATTCCTACACACTATATGTGTCGCTGAATATCGGCGAGGCGGCGGATGTGCCGAAATCCGGCGGCGACGATGCACAAAGCAGCAGCCCCGGCAGCGACCATCGCAACGACAAAGGCAGCAATGCGCCCGCTGGCGTTTTCTATACGCAGATGCTCGGCGATATCGGCGAGTTCAAATTCGACTATCATTATGCCTATGATTTCCAGAACGGGTTCGCGCGCCATAACAAGGAAGTCGTACACGACAAAGGCATTGTGAATCACGGTTGTGGTGACACGCAATGCCAGCTGACGCCGTCCAGCATATTCGGCCACACGCAAAAGCTCGATATCCTGTACGCGCCTCTGCAATGGCTGACCGTGGTGGTGACGCCCGAGTTGGTCGATATGCATATGGATTTGCGCGCGCTTCACGGTGCACCGCTCTTTCCCGTGGGCCCCTTCAATCCTGGCCCCTCGGAAAGCGATCATCATACCACGGGCGGCATCGGCGACACCGACATTACGGCTCTCATCGAATTATTCGATGATGGCATAAATCACATTCGTGCCGGGCTGGGCCTCAGCGTGCCTACCGGCAACACGGAACTGCATCTCAGCGGCAGCCAGGAATTCATCAATTACGGCATGCAACTGGGCAGCGGCACTTGGGATGCGTTGCCCAGCATCACTTATCTCGGCCAGATCGACCAATGGTCATGGGGCGCGCAATTGAGCGCGCGGCAGAAACTCGAAACGCGAAATGGCGTGGGCTACGCGTTGGGTGATGCCGTACAATCCACGCTGTGGGGCGGCTACAATATTCTGGACTGGTTGTCGGCCAGTTTGCGCGGCACTTACACCACGCAAGGCGCCATCGAGGGCGAATTCCGCCCGCATGATGTGCCGTCGATTACGGGATATCGATATGTCGGCAACGAATACATGCCTATTTACAGCTTCACCTCCACGCCCAATTCGGTTCTTGGCCCCATGGAATCGCCGGACTCCTATGGCGGACATCACATTGACGTCGGCGTCGGGTTGAGTGCGGTAGTTCCCGGCGGCGCGTTTGCGGGCAACCGGCTGAGCGTGGAATGGTCGAAGGCGCTGACCTATGATGTCAACGGCTATCAGCTCCCGCATAAAGCGACCGCTTCTGTGTCCTGGAATATCGCGCTACAGGCGATGAATTGCGCCGCCGATGCGCTACAATAGATGCCGGTGCAGGGATCGTCGGTTTTGAGCGCGAAACATTTGAAATATTACCGTCAGTCGTTCAAGGCGATGGGATCGCCTTGCGAGATTCAGCTTTTTGCCGAAACTAATGCCGAGGCCAAGCGCGTTGCCGCCATTGCGATCGGCGATGTGGCGCGGCTGGAATCGCTTTACTCGCGCTATCGCGAAGACAGCTTTCTTTCCGCCATCAACCGTGTGGCGGCGAGCGGCGGCGCCATCACGGTCGATGAAGAAACCGCGGGCCTGTTGAATTACGCGGATACTTGCCATGCGCAAAGCGACGGGTTGTTCGACATCAGTTCGGGAATCCTGCGCCGCGCCTGGCGCTTCGATCAGAACGCGCTACCCGATCCGGCGCAGATCGAAGCGCTGCTCGACAGAGTCGGCTGGCACAAATTGCGCTGGCAATCGCCCGTACTCGAATTCCTGATACCCGGAATGGAGATCGATTTCGGCGGTGTGGTGAAGGAATATGCGGCTGATCGCGCGGCCGCCCTGTGTCGGGAAGCGGGCGTTCTACACGGTGTCGTCAATCTTGGTGGCGACATCAAGATCATCGGCCCCCGCGCGGATGGCAATGCGTGGCGCATCGGCATCCGCCATCCGCGCGACAAGGAAGCGGTGATCGGAACACTCATGCTGCATGAGGGCGCGCTCGCCAGCAGCGGTGACTATGAGCGGTGTATCAAGCTCAATGGCGTCCGCTACGGCCACGTCCTCAACCCGAAGACGGGTTGGCCTGTGCGCCATCTGGCGGCGGTGAGCGTGGCGGGAGAATTCTGTGTCGTCGCGGGCAGTGCCTCGACCATCGCGATGCTGAAAGAAGATCGCGGGCCGGCCTGGCTGGAAGACCTCGGCCTGCCGCATTTGTGGGTTAATACCTCCGGCGAGGCGGGCGGCACGCTGGCGTGATATTTTCTTGTCCGTCAGCACGACACCGCTTTGCTTTTTGTGCGATGCGTGTGAGGCGACGGCGCTCTCCAATCAAAATATTTCGGCCTCCACACGTAACATCGTAAGGCCGCTTCGTTGTTCCAGATGTGGGCCTTGGATCGAGCCTTCGAATGGCAGATGCTGGTCGGGGATGACCGAAATATCGCAATCGAGCCGCGAAGGTGCCCCCACCCATCCCGAAGATTCGGGCAGGGCGACGCACGAGATCGAAGCCTGGTTTATCCGGGAAGTGCTGCCGCTGGAGGCGGATCTGATGCAGTTTCTGCGGCGCAGCTGGCAAAACAAAAACGACATCGACGATCTTTGTCAGGACGTCTATGCGCGGACCTTCGAATCCGCGCGCCGGAAAATTCCATCACCGGCGCGGCCTTTCGTTTTCACCATCGCGCGCAATCTGGTGATCGACCGCGCACGCCGCGAACACGTTGTACCGATTGAAGCGGTAGCGGATCTGGAAGCCTTGGGCGTGGCGCTGGATGCGCCGGGGCCTGAGCGCAGCGTCATCGCGCGCGACGAACTGAGGCAGTTGCAGGCGGCAATAGATCGCCTCCCTCCCAAATGCCGTGAGGTTGTGGTGCTGGGCCGGATCGAAGGGCTGAGCGGCCGCCAGATAGCGGCCCGGTTGGGGATCGCCGAAACCACGGTTTCCGATCATCTCACGGCGGGCATGTATGCGTTGATTGACATGTTGCTTGGCGAACAGGCCGATGGCGGTAAACGATCATGAGCGGGCAAATCCAAAACGATCACTCTGCTTCAAGTGCGCACGCGATAAGAATGCGCGCGGCGGGCTGGCTGCAACGGCGGCATTTTTGGGATTGGACCGAGGGCAATCAGGCGGAGCTTGACCATTGGCTGGCGGAATCGCCGGCGCACATGGTAGCTTATCTGCGGGCGAAGTCGGTGTGGAACCGCACGGAAAGATTGGCCGCCCTGCGCAGCGATCACGTCGATCACGTTTCTGCTGTAACCCCGCGCCGCAGAGGATTGTTTCTGGCGCGCGCCGCCGCAGTGCTGGGTTTTGCAACAATATTCGGCATTGCGGGCGCGCGTTACATCGCGACGACGAAGCAGACCGTTTGGCAAACGCCTGTTGGCGGACGCCAGACGGTGATGTTGGGCGACGGATCGCGCATCGAACTCAATACGGACACGGTTTTGCGCGTGGCGAGCGATGGCAGGAAGGCGTGGCTCGACCGTGGTGAAGCTTATTTCCGGATCGTGCATGATAGTAACCATCCGTTCGTCGTTGCAGCCGCGGGGCATCGCGTGACGGATCTGGGAACGGAGTTTCTCGTGCGGAGCGAGACCGACCGGCTCAAGGTCACTCTCATCACAGGACGCGCGCGCATTGACTCTGTAACGCGAAACGGACGCGAGCGAAACGCGGTTCTGACGCCTGGCGATATCGCTGTTGCAGACATGGCTTCGCTATCGGTGAAGAGAAGTTCGCCGCGCAAGGTGATGAACGAAATGAGCTGGCGGCAGGGCCTGCTCAATTTTGACAACGCGACACTTGGTGATGTGGCGGATGAGCTTAATCGCTATAACAGCGAAAAGCTTGTCATTACCGATCCCAAAGTCGCGCGTATGACGATCGATGCTTCAATCCCCACGCATGGAGTGCAGGCGTTGATGCGTGTGGCGAAGAATTTTCTCGGATTGCATGTGGAAGATCGCGGAAGCGCAGTCGTCATTTCGCGATGATCGGTGTTCGGAATTCGGTTTCGGTTCAGGGGGATTGAATGACAAAGCTCACCTATTTGGCCGCATTGTTCGGGGCGCTCGTTTCGTTCGCAGCGCCGACTGGAGTCTTTGCGAAGGATTTCGATATTCCGAAGGGCGACCTTAAATCCGCGCTGGATGAATACCGCGCCCAGTCCGGCGAGGCGCTGATCGTCCTGACCGAAACGGTCAAGGGCGCACACACGAAAGGCGCCAAAGGGGATTTGTCGCCCGATGTCGCCCTTATGCGCATTCTCGAAGGCACGGGCTTCGTCGCGCGCCGCGATTCATCCGGCATGATCGCGATTGTGCCGAGTTCGACGCGCGCCGAAGTCATTCCTTCGGAAGAGTTGGCCGCAGCACCCGTGCAAAGCGCGCCGGGCGCAGCACTCGAAACCGTAACCGTCACGTCCTCGAAAATCGGCGGCGACGTTCAAAACATCCCGATTTCGATCACGGCGCTGAGCCAGGAACAATTGACGGCTACGCAGACCGCGGGCGGTCCCGATCTCGTCAAACAGGTTCCGAACCTGACGTTCTCCAAAACCAATTTTACGGGCTACAACATCCAGATTCGCGGCATCGGCACACAGGCGATTTCGGTGACGACCGATCCTGCAGTGGCGGTTGCGTTCAACGACATTCCTTTCACCCGCAATCATTTCTTCGAACAGGAATTCTACGACGTCAGCCAGGTCGAAGTGCTGCGTGGCCCGCAAGGCACGCTCTATGGCCGCAACGCAACGGCCGGCGTGGTGAATGTCGTTTCCGCCAAGCCCAGCGACCAGTTCGAGGCGATGGCGTCAGCCGATATCGGCAATTATCAGAATCGCCGTCTTGAAGCGATGATCAACATCCCCATTGTCGATGACCGGCTCGATCTTCGCGTCGCCGGCGAATGGACAAAGCGCAAGGGATATACGTTTAACGAAGAAACCGACCAATCCGTCGATGGACGCGATCTATGGTCGGGCCGCGTGACGCTTGGCTGGAAGCCCACCGCGAGCGTGCAGACCTATCTTGTCTGGGAGCATTTCCAGGAAGACGACGACCGCTTGCGCAGCGGCAAGCAGCTTTGCAAGAAGGACCCGGGGCTGACATCCGTGGACGGGTTCCAGCTCAACGAAGCAAATTTGCCGGTGCCACCATCATCAGGATATCCCCCCGATTTCGGTGTGCAGTTCGTGCGCTCATGGCTTAGCCAAGGTTGCTTGCCAACGTCTTTCTATTCAAAGGATGCGTTTGAAACACCCAATGGGCAAGCAATTCCGTTCGTGGCGGCCGACGAATTCATTTTTAACGGGATTCCCAATTCGAGTATTCCCGGCGGCTATCTGGTGAAGGATGTCGATCCTTATGCCAACCAGACGCAATCCACAAATTTGCGGGTTATCCAGTCGCTCATCAATCCGCGCTACCGCGCCAAGAACGACACGCTGGAATTCAACGCCGATTATGCGGTGACGCCTCAACTCACACTGACCTCGCAGACCGGTTACAATCAGGATTTTCTGTTTTCCACGGAAGACTTCAACCGGTTCGACACGCAGCCGGGAATATTCGATCCGACAGTCCGATCCAATGCACACGGATCAACGGCCATCGCACCCGGCGGTGTCTATTGCGATCCGCAATTGGGTTGTTCCAGTGCAATGGTCGGGCAGGATTTGTCCGACGAGAACGCCTGGCAATTTTCTCAGGAAGTGCGGCTGGCGTCGCATTTCGACGGGCCGCTCAATTTCAGTGTCGGTGGCAACTACATGCATTATCATACCGTCGAGGATTATTATGTTTTCTTCAATCTGATTACCATCCTCGAACAGGTCGCAAACGGGCAGAGCCCCGGCCAGTTCAGCGAGTGCAGAGGTACTCTAAACCCTCCATATGATACGCAGGTTTTCCCGATACCCGCGCTGCCGTATTTGGTAATGGATCACGGCAAGGTTGAGGCTGTAACTTCGAATTTCGGCTGCGGCAGCAACGCGGCCATCGGCAACAGGTTTGCCGCCACCTATATCGATCCCAATCCGATCGGCCAGCTCGATGGTCTGGGGCACAATTATTTCCGCAGCGAGAATCCCTATGATCTGAATTCCTACGCCGGTTTCGGTGAAGCCTATTATCAGGTGGCACCCGACCTGAAATTGACGGGGGGCTTGCGCTGGACTGACGACCAGAAAACATTCCTCAATATCCCGAGCTGGGTGTTCCTGGAGGGCGGCGGGTATCCGGTCGAGGGTGTTGTTCGGCAGGAATGGAAGGAATGGACCGGGCGCTTTGTCGCCGACTGGACGCCGAAGCTCGACTTCACCGATCAGACGCTCGTCTATGCCTCCTACGCGAGGGGCTACAAGGGCGGCGGCGCCAATCCGCCGGGGCCGCAAATCGATTTCGTGAGCGAGCAGTCTTCTGTCACGCATCCGCCGACATTTGCACCGGAATTTGTCAATGCTTTCGAGCTTGGAACGAAAAACACGCTGCTCGACGGAGGGCTGACGCTGAACGGCGACATTTTTTACTATGACTACAAGGGTTATCAGATTTCCCAGATCGTGGACCGCACCTCGATCAATCTCAATTTCGACGCCAAGGTGAATGGCGCGGAACTGGAAGCAATGTGGGAGCCTGTGCCGGGATTGAAGTTCAATTTCGCAGGCGGCTACGAAGATACGCGCGTTGACAATGGCCAATCTGCCATCGATCTGATGGATCGCACCGCGGGCCACAGTGACTGGGTTGTCGTCAAGCCATTTGTCGCCGAAACATCCAATTGCATTTTACCTGCAAGCGCCGTCCGGCAAATTCTGCAGATATACGCAGGCCCGGATCCACTCGGTAGCGGGCTCAATGGAGCATGTGATTTCGCCTACATTCCCGGCGTAAGTGACAGCATTGATCAGGCAGCCTTCGCGGCCACCGGGTTTGATCCCGCGACAGCACCTAACAATGGCGAAGGATTCGCCAAGAATCTCGGCGGCAACAAGCTGCCCAATGCGCCGCCCTTCACGCTTTCCTTCGGGGCGCAATACTCGATGCCGCTCAGCGCCGATTGGGCAGGAACTCTGCGCGGCGACTTCTATTGGCAGGGCAATTCGTTCGCACGCATCTTCAATGACGAACCTTACGATCAGATACACGGCTACACCAACGTGAATCTGTCCCTGATCTTCACCAATCAGGACGGCTGGCAGGCCATGGCCTATGTGAAGAACGTCCTCGACACCACGGCCATTACCGGAGCGTTCCTGAATTCCGACGACACCGCGCTGACAACCAACATCTTCACGACCGATCCGCGCCTGTTCGGCGTGCGCGTCACGAAGAACTGGTGAGGGGAAACACCATGAGCGAACTCATTAACACACACCACAGCCGCGCCACCATCCGCTGGAAACTCTTGGCGGGTGTCTCGTCTCTGGCGCTGACAGTATATGTTTCAGCCGCCAGTATGGTGAGGGCTGAAGACGCAGACCATCCGCTGCTCTGGATCGAACTGGGCGGCCAAGCGGCGTGGAACGAGAACAGTCAAGAGGCTTTTCTTTCGCCTTTCACTCCGGCGGTCCCAACACCGTTCGAGATCATATCGCTCGCTGCAGTGGAGAAGCCCGCGCGGGCGAGCTGGGACGAGAACGCAGCGATTTCGTTTCAGCCCGCGGACAGCAAATGGGTATTCTCGGCCGGCGTTCGTTACGGAAGGAGCGGCCGGCATCAGTTTCTGAGTCAGCGAACCGAGACCCCAGACACTCCGACAGGCGTCCTTGTCGCCTATCAAAATATTACCGCCAGCACCAGCGAGAGCCATGCCATTCTCGATTTCAGTGC
This sequence comes from Rhizomicrobium sp., assembly GCA_036510185.1. Lineage (GTDB taxonomy): Bacteria > Pseudomonadota > Alphaproteobacteria > Micropepsales > Micropepsaceae > Rhizomicrobium. The sequence continues at coordinate 8,630 of DATCEI010000338.1, forward strand.
TGGAAGAGACGTGGGGGTGGGCATGGGCATAAGTTCATTCGTCAATCTTGGTGTGCGGTATGTTCAGTTCAGCGCATCGCGCAACACGTTCATCCAGTCGCAGCCCACGAATGTTGGCTTTCCTTATACCTATCACAGGATAAATGCCCATCTTGTCGCCGCCAGGAAATTCAGCGGCGTGGGGCCGTCGCTCTCATGGGATGCGTCTGCCAGGCTTGCCGGTGACCGCGACAATGGCGAAATCGGCATCGACTGGGGTGTGAACGCGGCGCTGCTCTTCGGCCGTCAGTCGGCTCGTGGTCATCATCAGACGACGAATGTTCTTTACTATACTTTCTATCCTCGGAGGAGTTACGATAATTCCGTACCGATAAGCCGCGGCAAACAGATCACCGTTCCCAATGTCGGTGGCTTTGCGGGCGTATCCTGGCGCGTGCCCAATGCCAAAGTCAGCGTCGGCTATCGCGCGGACTTCTTCTTCGGCGCGATGGATGGCGGCATCGATACGGCTCGGAAGGAAAATGTCGGTTTCTATGGCCCTTTTGCCAGCGTGAGCGTGGGATTGGGAGGATAGTCACTCCGAAAAATTCGTCGCCTCCACGTTGGGATCGACATAGAAATTGATCAAAGCAAAATGGCGGAAGCATCTGCTTCCGCCATTGTTTTTGTCGGCGGCCAGATCAGAAGTGAATCCAGATACCGTTGTGCCAGTAGCCGCGGCCCGTATGTTCGCGCCATGTATAATGCTCGCCCGCGCCCCACGCCCATGTGTTGGGATGCACGACGACGCCGAATTCGGGGCGATAGACATAGTGATGCCGCACATGCCAGCACTCACCTTCGCGATTGCAGGCGATGTCGGCGGAAGCGCTGGTTGCAGTAACAGCCAATGCGCCCGCCGCGAAGATTGTGGCGAGTGCCAGTTTGAGATGTTTTTTCATCGAAGTTCTCCTCGTTCCTTATGGATGGCGGCACCGGAATACGCTCGTCGCCGCTTCAGTGCCCGGTGACCCGCGGTAACAACGCACATTTTCGGAGCTGGTTCCACGGCGGGCAAGGCCGTTTGTCCGCTGTTCAGCGGACCCGCGGGGCTTCAGCGGCAGAAACATTTCTGAAAAATTTCCGTAAGGTTACTTTCCGGCCTGCGATGAGTTTCCCGAAGCCTGCGTGGCCTTAATCGCCGCTCAACCTGTCGCCATGTTCGAGAACGCCCGCGATGAGGACGTCGATATCGCGTATCTGCGTGCGATGGTTGACGAAAGCGGCTCGGATCGCAAGTTGGCCGTTGATGATGGTGGTGGACGGGGCAGCGACACCCGATTCGTGCAGGGCGACCACAATGGCGGCGTTCACACGGTCGGCATCCGGCGCGCGATAGCGAAAGCAGACGATGTTGAGCTGCACCGGTGCGAGCAATTCCAGACGCGATTCGGCGGCGATACGCTGCTCAAGATAGCGAGCCAGTTCACAGGTCCGTGCGATCACCGCGCCCAATCGTTCCGTGCCATATGTTTTGATCGTGAACCATGTTTTCAGCGCACGAAATCCGCGCGAAAGATCAGGTCCGATATCGCACGGCCATGGCGACCCCGCGGCAAGGCCATGCGTTTCCCGGCGAAGATAGGCGGCGGGTGACGCAAACGTATCGAGCAGACGATTTCCATCGCGCGCGATGATGAACCCAGCATCGTATGGAACTTGCAACCACTTGTGGAAATCGAAGGCAATGGAATCGGCATGTTCGATCCCGGCGACAAGCGGCGCAAGCGCAGGCGATAGAACGGCAAGCGCGCCATAGGCGCCATCGATATGAAACCAGAGCTTCTCTTCGCGGCAGAGCGCGGCAAGCGCAGTGAGATCGTCAATCGCGCCCGTATCAACCGTCCCCGCCGACGCGATTATAAGAAAAGGCTCAAGTCCCGCCACGCGATCCGCGATTATGGCCGCGCGCAATGCGCTCATATCAATCTTATGCCCCGCATCGGTTGGAATAAGCCGTAACGCATCGGTGCCGAGCCCCGACAGATCGATGGCGCGGGAAATACAGCCATGCGCCGCCGTCGATGTGTAAGCTCTTAACCGCGCGCCGCGTTCGCCCACGCCTTGTTGGCGCACGTGCCTGCCGAGTTTCGCGGTGCGCGCGGCCAGCACGGCGATAAAATTTGCCATCGACGTGCCTGTGACGAACAACCCGTTCGCGCCTTGTGGAAAGCCGAACATCTGCCGTGCCCATTCGGCGATCTGGCGTTCGACCTCGATGGGAATGTGATCGCGCCCACCGAGATTGGCATTCAACCCGGCGGCCAGCATTTCGGCGAGCATGCCGACGGCGGTTCCACCGCCATGCACCCAGCCCATGAAACCGGGATGCACATTCCCTGTCGAATAAGGCGCGATGAAATCCGTGAATTCGCGATACACTTCGCCGAGATCGGACGGCGCACTGGGCAATTCGGTGCGAAAGCGCGCGCGAACATCGTCCGGAATCGGTTGCCACACGGGCCGCTCGCGCACATGCGCGATGGAATCGAGCATGTCGTCAAGCATGCGATGCCCTTGCGCGCGAATTTCGCTCCAGTCATCGGGGTCAAGCGTAACGCCGGATGGCGGCCGGTCAGTCATGCTTACGCGGCATGCGCGTGGGCGCGCCCGGCAAGCCGGTACAGCATGGCGACGAAGGCGTCGAAAATCTTGCGCATTTGCGCCGCCTTATAGGGGAAGATTTCCGGCGGGTCCATATTGTGGACGATGGCGCAATTGTCCGCCTCGAACACCAGCAATTTGCCCGCCTTCGTTTCCGCGCAATCGATTGCGAAATATTCGAGGCCCACCCGGTTTGCGATTTCGGACAGCGCCTCGCGATGGCGCGCGGCAAAGCCCTCGTTGAATTCAACCATGAATTTTTCTTCTTCGGCGCGTTTTTCCGCGCTGCGCGTCATGTCCGCGTTGAGATACCAGATATTCCATTGCTCCGAAATCGCCATGTGGCAGGCGAATGGCCGCCCGTCGACAAGAACGACGCGGTATTTGCGATGCAGGCCATCGTCGCCGCGATAATCGACGAAGCGCGAGATGAAGAATTCGTCTTCCGCGCGTTCCTCAAGATAGTCTTCGATTTGCGAAGGCGTCTCCAATTTTTGCAAGCCACGGCCCGCATGCGAACCGATAGGGCGAACAATGAGTGGAAAGACGCCGTCGCTCAAAACTTCATTCACATCTTTTTCGCCGATTCCGATTTCGCAAAGATGTTCGCGCGAAATGCGCGTGGTCACAGGAATTTCCAGTGCGGGAATGGAATTCAGCATACTGAAGAGACGGTCGCGGTCGAGTTCGGCGATGTGCTGCGGCAGATTGAAAACAGGGCGCGGCCAATGCGGCAGGATTTTGCCGATCTCCGCCAATGTCTCGCGCGTTTCATCCGAATCGGGCACGGCGATAGCGGCGACATCATGCTCCGGCAAAATGTCGGGCAAGGCGAGGCCGGGAACGATATACAACGTGAGAAGCTCGACGTCCGATTCATCGAGAAGAAATTCCAGCGGCGTGTTGCCGCCCATATCGATGGCGGCGGCAAACGCGAGCAGGCGCAAACGCGGCGCTGCGCTGGCGCAAGGCGAACGATAAAGCCGCTTGCGCGCGAGCACCTCTTTTTGAATGGCAAGCCCCATCTTCTGATCGCCCAGCAATTGCGCGATGACCGAAAGATCCATCGCCGCGCCCGCGCCGACAGCCGGATCGGCGATCTCTTTCATCAGTTCATTCCAGAGCGGCTTGAGATCGATAGAATCGAAGGCTAGTTTTGTCAGCTTCGCGACACCGATGCGTTCGGCGCAAAGCTCATTTGTTGCGTGGCTCAAATTGATCGAGGTCATGCGGCGATTCCGGTGTCCAGTCTGTTCAGATGTGCGACGAGAAATTCGATCTTCTCGCAGATTGTGGCGACCTGATCGATCTCGTGCCGTACGTTTGCGTCGGCGATGTTTTCGTCGGGCGACCAGGTTTCGGAAACAACGCGCGCACCGGCGCTGATTCGCAGCGCAGCCATGTCGCCGCTGAGCGCGACGGGTTGGCCGATATGGCAAAGTTGGGCGGCAAGTTGTTTTTCGCGCGCGGAAGCCCCTGCGGACAAAAGATGCGAAACATCGCGATTCAGTGCGCGATATATTTTCGTGCAATCGTCGAACGACAGAAAGCCGCCACCATGCCGCATTGCGAATGGGAAAATCGTTCGCGCTGACATTTCTTCGTCATCGATGCCATCGGGCGCCTGCGCAAAGAAAAGAAGTTCGAGATTGGGAGAAGAGGCGAGAATCTGCTGCACGGCGTCGGCAAAGCGCAGGAATATTGAGCGCCGGAAATCTGCTGGCAGGGCGTAATAGGCGCGCATTTCTTCCAATGCCGCTTCCCAGCGCAGCCATTGCCCGAAATTCCGCCGCGCTGGAAATTGCGCGCGGATCGCCTCCCAGTTTCTCGGCCAATCGCTGCGATTGGTATAGTCGCGCAAGCCCAGTGGCACATCGCCGATTGCAGCAAGCCGCTCGGACAGTTGCGGCGGCACCAGCAACGCGCCGCTGAAGGGCGGGCCGGTAAAGAATTTCGATCCTGTCAGCAGGATCATATGTCCGGCGTCGAGATAATGTTTTATTCGCGCACGGCCAAGGCGCATCTGGCACGCATCAACGATGACCTGAACGGATTCCGGCCATCTGGCGCGGATGTCCCGCACGCATTGCTCACTCGGCGCACACAAGCCCAGCTTCGAGGAATTCATGGTCTGCAACAGCACTTTTGCGCCGTTATCAATCGCTGTTGAAACGGCGTCGAACGTCGCGCTGTCGAGTGCGTCAGGCGAACGCAATGAGCCGTCTTCGCCGCGCAATGGAATCTCGATGCTTGAAACACCTGCCGTCATGCCCTCGACAGGCGCACTCTTTTCTACCGCCACGCCTTGCGCCGTGCGGTTGTTGAAATGGCATCCTCTGGCTGTGTGAACCGTGCCGCTGCCGGTTTGATCCGAAGCGGCAATCACACTGACAAGCGGCGTGCCCATCAATGCACGCGCGATGAACAAAGCATGCAATTGCGAATCCGTACCCGAAGGGGAGAAAACAATCTCTGTGGCTCCATCGATCAACAGATGCTTCTTCAATTCGGCGCGCATCTGTTCGACGCGCCCGTCGAACGCCGCATCCAAACCTAGCGTCAGCGTGGCTTTGATCAGTTCGTCGCGCGCGTTGCTCGCGCGTGCGTAAGCGCGCGCCGAAATGGACGTGGCTGTTGAGGACGCGAACGTGAAGGCTTCGGGCCGCGGCCATGGCCGGCAGCCATATCCGTTCAACCGTTCACGGCTCAATTGCAAACGGGCATCGCCGCCGCCTGCAAGCAAATGATCGAGCGGCGCGAACAGCGCGGCCAATGCGGATGCGGAATCATCGGCGGCAGAAACCTGCCGAGCTGAGAATGCTGCTTGCCGGATGTGGGCTTTGCCCATAAATGGCGTTGCCTTTTTATAGAGCCGCGCGACCGGATGCCGGCGGCGGCTACATCGAAACGGCCCAAACGGAGCCGCTCTCAAATTGGCCTCTTTTGGTTAATATGAAGTTGAGCTTTGTGAACGAAGAATTACGAAAACTTGATCTCCATTGGCTGCGGACCAACAACTTCCAGGATTGATATGCAAAAACTGACAGCTTTGCTTGTATTGCTGGTCTGTGTGACGGCGGCGCATGCAGCGGAATCATCGGCGCCCGATCTCTATGCCGCGGGCAAATATGAAGACGCTATTGCGGCGGGCACGGCGCAACATAATGCGGACGGCTATGTGATCGCCGCGCGCGCGGCGCTTGCCGATGCCTTGCTGCGGACGACGCCGTGTCTGGATTGCTTCAAGCGTGTTGAGCAATTCGCGCGCCGCGCCATTGCCGCGAATCCAAAAAATTCAGACGCGCATGTCTATGTCGCGGTCGCGCTCGGATATCAGGCGCGCATCATCGGCATTGTGCAGGCGCGCGTCGATGGCGACGCAGAAATTGCGAAGAAAGAACTCGATACCGCGCTCACGCTCGATCCGAGTAATGCGCTGGCGCTGGCGGCCCTTGGCGGCTGGAATATCGAAATCGTGCGTCACGCGGGCGGCACGCTCGGCAACATGCTGTATGGCGCGCGCGTGAGTGACGGGCAGGCGGATTTCGCCAAAGCGTTTGCCATTGCGCCGGAAAAGCTCGTGCTGCACTTTCAATATGCGCTTTCGTTATCCGGTTACGACCTCGATCATTATCGCGGCGATGTCGAACGCGAATTGACGCTAGCCGCAAAAGGAATTCCCGTCACGGCTTACGACAAATCCACACGCACGCGCGCGGTTGAACTGATGTCGGTTTTGCAAAGCGGCGACCGCAAAGCCTATGACGCGCTGGTGCGGCGCTATCAGGTTTATCCGTGAAGCCGGCTAATGCGCCGTTAGCACCAGCATCCAGTCGCCATCATAGGCCCCGCGCGGTTGGCCATGAACACATCGGCCAGATGCTCGGAGAGATTGCCGACCATGGCCTGTGGCGCGTCGCCGACCATGAGAAACGGCACATTGTTGCTGTCGATGAGATAGTGGTTAGCCGGATCTTGCTTCAGTGGAAAAACCGGGGCGGGCGGTGTGGCCCAAACGGTGGAAATGCCCAGCGCGCGCCAGCGCGCCAAGCGCCAGCCGACGCAGACAGTTATAATATTTCACGGCTCGGCCCACGGTCGCCCCACGCCGATGGATAGTCGGCGGCCCGGTGGACCTCAATGTTTGTGCAGCATCAGCCCACGCCGCTTCGCAGGTTAATTATGTGAGGCAACAAAATGCCCAGCGACACGGCTTCCACGTCTGCCGTTTGGTGCTATAATCATCCATCTCAAACGCTTCGGGGGCGTCCAATGAAAATCCGTTTCGTGTCTCTGGCACTGATGGTGCTCGCGCTGTTGTCGCCTGTGGCTGCAAGCGCTGCGGCCCAGCCGGTCAAACTTGTGCAGTTCAAGCCGATGTTCAGGGTGCTTCGCTATCACGGGCTAAAGCCTCTGGTGGCGACCGGCGGCCTTCCGCAATGGAACGGCTCCTACAAATACAAGGGTCAGACCTATCACTTCACGATGGTGGGCAAGAACCCGGCCAGCAACAACGCGACGACCACGATTCCGGTCGTCATCATTCCCATCAAAATGGTGTTCGGCGCGACGAACGGCGCCATGACCTTCAATCCGGTCACGAAAAAAGTGCATGGCGTCACGGTCATCCAGAGAATCATCAATTCGCCGCTCTTCGACGGCAGCCTGGACTTCACGCAGGGCGGCACCGATGTCGGCCAGACGCAATATATCGACGCCTATCAGCGGGGAAGTTTCTGGTCGGCTGTCAGCACCCACCCCAATTATCACACCCTGCTTGGCACCCCGACGGTGCTGGCCGAACAGACGATTCATGTAAAGGCAAGTCAGGGGCAGGTTATCTCCGCGTTCGGCGTCGCGGCCGGGCTGATGAACGTCAATGATTACGATAAGGCGATTCAGGCGCTCATCGCCACGTTCCCGCAGATCACGCCGAAAGTGCTGCCGATTTTCGTCACCTATGATATCTATCTCAGCGACACCAGCGACATTTCCCAATGCTGCATCGGCGGATATCACAGCTTTAACGGCGTGAACACATACATGACCGCGACTTTCGTGGACGTGCCGGGCGCGTTTGCACAGGACGTGTCTGCGCTGTCGCATGAAATCGGTGAATGGCTGACCGATCCTTTCACCAACAACACCGATGTGCCGGCGCTGTGCGGCACCACCGGCAATGACAACCAGATTCTGGAAGTGGGCGATCCGCTGGAAGGTCTAACCAATTACGGCGCCTATCCCTACAGCCTCAACGGCTTCACCTACAATCTGCAGGATCTTGTTTTCATTTCCTATTTCGGCGCGCCGCTGGCGAAGTCAGTCAATAGCTGGTGGACGTTCCAGGGCACCACGGCGGGCGTCTGTGTAAACGGCGGCTGACGGACCGACGGACCAAACGCGAGAGTGCATAACATAATCCTGGAAGCGGCGGGTTCGCGCCGCTTCCAGACCCATCCGCGGCACGGAAAAATCCGCAGACCCCTGTTTTGAATCCGGAAAATGGTGCCGCCTGCGTTCTTGTCATTTGAACGATAGGCGACTGCTTTGTCTATATTTTTGCCGACCCCGTTTTTCCGTTACCAAATGCCATACCAACGATTTTCGACCGAAAATCCCCAAACCTGACGTTCTTTGATGTTCAACTACGAGAATCAAACATCACAAATTGTTGCAAGCGCCGATAACGGGAGTTGCGCTTTCCGCAACACTCCGCACCATCGCAGAAGATATTGGAATACTCGCATGCGTTCGCAATTTCGTCGTACTGCGCTATCAAGTCAGTATGATTGCTCGCCGATCTCGCATACATCGAACGCGCACCGGCAAACGTATCGAGATCACGTCGCGCGATATCGAGATATTCCGTGCGCTGGCCCGGTATCGCTATCTGCGTTCAACGTATCTTTATGCGTTCGCGGGGGGCGCGTCTGAAACCCGCTTCAAAGAGCGGTTGGGTGATCTTTTCCACGAAGGGTTCATTGATCGTCCGGGTCCGCAGTGGCGATTCGCGCACGCGCGACATATGCCGGTCGTCTATGAGATCGGCGCGCACGCGAAGCGCATATTGGCGGAATACGCGGGCGGCGAAGAACCTGCTCGAACCTTTCTGTCAGAAGCGGTACATCGGCAGTTCGCGCATTCGGTTATGATCTGCGAATGTCTTGCGTCAATCGAGATCGCGACACGCGAGGTTCGAGGACTCCGTTTCATCCCGTGGCCTGAAATATTGGCGCGCGCGCCGGAAAGCACCCGAGATTCCGCCATACCATTCCGCATTGGCGTTTCCTCGGGCGCAATAATTCCCGACGGCCTCTTTGGGCTTGAATATCAATCGGAGGGTAAGAAAACGTATCGCTTTTTCGCGCTTGAGGTGGATCGCAGCACAATGCCCGTTGAGCGCTCCAACCGGAATCAGACTTCGTATCTCGCAAAGCTCGGGATGTACCGGCAGATCATCGTGGGCCACGTTCATAAGGCACATCTTGGGATTTCCACCCTTTTCGTGCTCACAGTCACCACGCAGGAAACGCGGTTGGCTGAAATCGCGCGGGGCTTCGAACGCGGCGGCAGAGGACCGGAGTTCTTGTTCAAGTCCGTCGCCGAACAGTCCCTGATCAAGCCGATCCCTCGGCTGCTGGGCGAACCGTGGCAACGCGCGGGGGTGCCACCCCTGAACATCGCTGAGTCAGACTGACTCACCCCGTCTCGCCATCGTTGAGACAATGGCGAACAGGGTATGGCCGTGATCGGGTTCTATGGCCCCTTCGCCAATGTCAGCGTCGGGGGACAGGCTAGACATCTCTTCCGATTGAAAGAAAGTTGCGTAACTGCGGGTGATTCCGCAGTCGAAAAGTTTTTGGGCCAGCCCGAAAATCCCACCCGCTAAAGTGTCTATGAGCGCACAGTTCTGGATATCTAAAGGTTGGGCGCGGGGCTTGGATGGACGAAAAGCGGGAAAACGGTCGCGAAAACCCTGATGTGCAGGGCGCGTTCCCGCGCAAGCGCGATGTCGCCAATTGGTTCATCCGCGAAGTTCTGCCGCTGGAAGCCATCCTGATGCAGTTCCTGCATCACAATTGGCGTAACCAGAGCGACATCGCTGATCTGAGACAGGATGTTTATACGCGCGTCTGCGACGCCGCACGCCGCCAACTGCCCGAACACGCCAAACGGTTCGTTCTGACAACCGCGCGCAATCTTCTCATCAACCGCATGCGCGACGAGCATGTCGTGCCGATCGAAGCGGTAGCCGACATAGATGCGCTCGGTGTCGCCATCGACCAGCCGGGGCCTGAGCAGATCATTATGGCGCGCGACGATCTGCGCCGCCTGCAGCGCGTGCTCGACAGGCTCTCGCCGCGTTGCCGCGAGGCGATGATCTTAGCCCATATCGAAGGCTTGTCAGGTCAGGAAATTGCGGCGCGAATGAACATCGGACAGGCGACGGTTTCCGAACACCTCGCCAATGGCATCCGCGCGCTGACTGACATGATGTTCGGCGAAATGCCCGATCTTGGACGAAAAGCATGAGCGAAGCGCAAAAATTCCGGCCATCGACCGCAATGGAAATCGAGATACGCGCGGCCGCGTGGCTGCAGCGCAAGCGTTATTGGATGTGGAATGACGAAGATCAGGTGGCGCTTGATGCGTGGCTCGATGAATCGCCCGCGCATGACGTGGCATTCTGGCGTTTGGAAGGTGGATTGAGTCAGGCCGAGAGATTTGCCGCGCTCAAGCACCTGCTAACGGCGACGCGCACGCCGCGAAATCGCCGGATACTTCCGCTGATGTTTGGCGCTGTCGCGTCGCTGGCGGTTTTTGTGGGCCTTCTGTTCGGTATTCCATTTATCCAACAGAACAACTTGCACACTTACGCCACGGCAGTCGGCGGCCATAGAACATTGTCATTCGCCGACGGCTCGAAAATTGAGCTCAACACGGACACTGTGGTGCGGCTCGCGTCGGGCGCAAGACCGCTGTCGCTTTATCTCGACAAGGGCGAAGTTTTTTTCCAGATAAAACACAACGCGGATCGGCCTTTCGTCATCCATGCCGGGGATCATCGCATCGTCGATCTTGGGACGAAATTTATCATCCGCCGGGATGAGCAGCAGCTGCAACTTGCCGTCATGGAAGGTCGGGTGCAACTCGATGCTGAAAACAACTCGGCAAAACCCAGAACGCTGACTGCGGGCGATGTTGTTGTAGCAACAGCGAAAGGCGTGACGAGCGAAAGGAAACCCCTGACGGCCCTTTCTGATGAACTCGGCTGGCAGCGCGGTGAACTCGTCTTCGATCATGTGACGCTTGCTTACGCTGTCTCGGAATTCAACCGCTACAATTCCAGAAAACTCCTGGTTGCTGATACGCATGTGGCGCGGCTGACGATCGATGGAAAGTTCCGGACGAACAATATCGATCTGTTTGCGCGGGTGACGCGCGATGTGCTGAAGCTCAGAATCGAAACAATTGGGAACGAAACGGTACTTTCGCGATAGCGCGTGACAGCGCGCGATGCGCGCGAACTCTGAAAGGGGGAAATATGAAGAAATTCAGATATTTTCGATTGTCGCTTATGGGCCTGGCGCTTGCCGTCGCTCAGGCCGCCGCCGCAGCCAATTTCGATATTCCCGGCGGCGATCTGAAGGCCGCGCTCAACACCTACACGACGCAGGCGGGCGTACAGCTTCTGTTTTCCGGCGATGCCGTGCATGGCGCACGCACAAAGGGTGTGAAGGGCGCGCTTTCTCCGGATGAAGCTCTGATGCGCATTCTTTCGGGAACAGGGTTCATCGCGCGGCGCGAAGCAGATGCTATCGCCATCATACCTGCCGACAGATCTGCGATCGATATGCCATACCAGCTTGCGGCGGCTCCCGCGCCGTCCGCGTCCGGTGCTGCGCTGGAAACCGTCACTGTCACGTCGTCGAAAATCGGCGGCGATGTACAGAACATTCCGATAGCGATTACCGCGTTAAGCCAAGAGCAGTTGACCTCGCGCCAGATCGCGGGTGGTCCCGACCTCGTGAAGCAGGTTCCTAATTTGACTTTCACCAAAACCAATTTCACCGGTTACAGCATCCAGATTCGAGGAATTGGCACACAGGCGATTTCGGTCTCGACCGATCCTGCTGTTGCCATCGCGTTGAACGACATTCCTTTTATCCGCAATCATTTCTTTGAGCAGGAATTCTACGATCTCAGCCAGGCTGAAGTGCTTCGTGGGCCGCAAGGTACGCTTTACGGACGAAATGCGACCGCAGGCGTTGTCAATCTGGTTACAGCCAAGCCGACCGATCAGTTCGAAGCGATGGCGTCAGCCGACTTCGGCAACTACATGAATCGACGCTTCGAAGGCATGATCAACATTCCGGTCGTCGATGATCGTCTTGATATCCGTGCCGCTGGCGAATGGACCAAGCGTGACGGCTACAGTTTCAACGAACTGACAGGCACACCCATCGATGGCCGCGACCTGTGGTCTGGTCGGTTGAGCGTAGAGCTGAAGCCATTCCAGAACCTGCAGACCACACTTGTCTGGGAGCATTTCTCAGAAGATGACGATCGCATGAGAACGTCGAAGCAGCTCTGTACTACGATGCCGATGCCCACGACGATAGGCGGACAGCCGTTTCCCACCCAGTTTGGCATACCCTTTTTTCCTAGCTCCGCAGGCATCAACTACGATTTGTTCAGTCAAGGTTGCAAGATGGGTTCACTCTATGCGCCGAGCGCATTTGGGGAAGCGGAACCATGGTCTTTGCCATACGTCGCGATACTGGGGCTTAGCGGAAGACAAACGGGTGTTGTTCCATATGCAAACAACGAACAGTCGCAAAATCTGCGTGTTATCGATTCGGCATTTGACCCCGTCTACAAAGCGAGGAACGACACGGTTGAACTGAATTCCGATCTTGCGATTACGCCACAGCTCACATTGACATCGCAGACCGGCTACAACACCGACTTTCTTTGGTCGACGGAAGACTACAATCGCTACAACTCCGCGCCAGGCGTTTTTGCGAACTTCGATCCAACAGATCCTGCAACGGGAAACCCGATACCCAACGACACCGTGGTGACCAATCCATTTCCGATTACATACGCAAATGGACAAGTTGGCTATAGTGGAACTTTCTGCGACCCTCAAGTTGGTTGTAGTGATCGGATCGTAGCAAGAGACGTTTCCGATGAACATGCCTGGCAGCTCAGCCAGGAATTCCGTCTGGCATCAAATTTTTCCGGGCCGCTGAATTTCAGCTTCGGCGGGAATTACCTCCATTATGAGACTGAGGAGAACTACTACGTTTTCATAAACTCTCTCACGCTCACCACGATAGGTTTCTACAGCCACAATCTATACGGTTCGCACACTCTGCCTAACGGCTGGACGCCCGGCCCCTTTGTCTGGACGCCGGGCGTCTCCGACAACATGGGATGTCAGCCCAACGGGGCGGGTTATTCCAACCCTTCCAGTCCCGCGACGGGCGCATCACTAGGTTGCGTCTACATAGACCCCAATCCGTACACGAGCCCCAACAATGAAGGCCACAATTATTTCTTGAGCCAAAATCCTTACACGCTCAATTCCTATGCGGGCTTTGGCGAAGTTTACTACAACATAATCGATAATCTGAAGCTTACGGGCGGATTGCGTTGGACAGAGGATCGCAAACATTTCGTCGATATCCCAAGCGAACTCTTGGTATCGGGATATGGCTACCCAATTACAGGCATAGTGGACCAGCAATGGGATCAGCTTACCGGACGCGCTGTCGCCAATTGGACACCCAAACTCGATTTCACCGATCAGACGCTCATGTATGCCTCGTATGCGCATGGCTATAAGGCCGGCGGTGCCAATCCACCCGGTGCCGTGCTGCTGACCTT
>DATCEI010000339.1:0-2612 GCA_036510185.1 Rhizomicrobium sp.
GGCTTCGGTGGCGGGCCGGTCGAAACCATGATCGTGATGGAAGAATTCGGCCGCGCGCTGGTGGTGGAGCCTTACGTTCCCACCGTCGTCATCGGCGGCGGTTTCCTGATGGATGGCGCACCGGCGCCGCTACAGGAAGAATTCCTGCCCAAGATTGCATCCGGCGAAACCATGATGGCGTTCGCATTCGCCGAACCCAAGGGCCGCTACAATCTCGCGGACCTCGCGACCACCGCGAAGAAACAGGGTTCGGCCTATGTGCTGAACGGCCACAAATCGGTGGTGTTGGGCGGACCGTGGGCGGATCAGCTCATCGTCACCGCGCGCACGGGCGGTTCGGGCCGCGAAGAAAAAGGCATCAGCATTTTTCTCGTGGATAAGAAATCAAACGGCGTTTCCACGCGCGATTTTCCGACCGTCGATGGTCTGCGCGCCTCCGAACTCACGCTTGAGAATGTCGAAGTGCCGGCGTCGCGGCTGATCGGCGAGTTGGACAATGGCCTGCCGCTGATCGAACGCATTGTCGATCGTGCGATTGCCGCGCATTGCGCCGAAGCCAATGGCGCGATGAAGGTGCTGGTCGATACGACCGTCGATTATTCAAAGACGCGCAAGCAATTCGGCCAGCCCATCGGCAAATTCCAGGCGCTGCAGCATCGCATGGTCGATATGTTCACGAGCTATGAGCAATCGGTTTCGATCACGCTGATGGTGACGCTGAAACTCGCCGAGAACGACAAGGAACGCAAGAAAGCCGCATCCGCCGCCAAGGTACAGACCGGCAAAGCGGGCCGTCATATCGGGCAGGAAGCCGTCCAGATTCATGGCGGCATCGGCATGACCGACGAATTGAATGTCGGCCATTATTTCAAGCGCGTGACGATGCTCGATACGCTGTTCGGCAATGTGGAGCATCACTTACGCCGTTACGCGGCGCTGAACGCGCGCTAACCATTCCGTCATGGCCGGATTTAATCCGGCCATGACGATTGAGTTTATAGAAACAGCTTAACTCGCGACACTTAGTGCGGTTTGCACGACGAAAATACGGGTTTTCGGCAGGATGATGGTCACGCCCGTGCCCTGACCTTGCACGCTTTCAAGCTTCACGGTTCCGCCATGCGCTTCGGCAAGTCCCTTCACAATGGGAAGGCCCAGGCCCGTTCCCTTGTCCGCCACCAGCGCCTCGTGACGGCCCTGTCCGAAACGCTCGAACACATGGGCCTGATCTTCCGGCGCGATGCCGACGCCCGTATCGAGCACGCCGAAGGTCGGCATGCCGTCGGCGGGCACACGCGCGAACAATTTCACGCGGCCTTCGGCAGGCGTGAATTTGATGCCGTTGGAAACCAGATTGACGACGATCTGGCGCATCGTGTGTTCATCGACGAAGAGGCGCGGGAAATTCGGCTCGACGTGAATGGAAAGTTTCACGCCCGCTTTTTCGGCGCGCACACGCATCATGCGCACAGAATCCTCGAACACACGGTTCAGATCGGTTTCCTGCTCCTGCAACGTCAGCCGGCCGGATTCGATCTTGGAAAGATCGAGAATATCGTTGATCAGCGCCAGAAGATGCTGGCCGGATTCGTGGATGTATCCGCCATATTCGGAATATTGATCCAGCGACGCGCCGGGCATGCGGTTCGAAATGATTTCGGAAAAGCCCAGAACCGCGTTGAGCGGCGAGCGCAACTCATGGCTCATATTGGCGAGGAAATCCGATTTCGCGCGGCTGGCTTTTTCCGCGCGGTCGCGCGCCTGATCGGAACCGGCTTTGGCTTTTTTCAGGTCGCCAATCAATCGTTCGCGCTCGTCTTCCAGCCGCAGCATTTTTTCCTGTGTGTCGTAATTGGCCAGCGCCTGCGTCGTCATCAGCATCCAGAAACCGGCCGCCGTGCCCGCCAGCATCAGATCGATCCAGTCGCCCGCGAAAACCGGCACGAAGGTCAGCGCCAGAAGATAGAACGGCAACGTCGCGTAGCTCGTGGCCAGATGATACGAACCCGTCGAGGCCCAGCCCGACAGCGAACATGCCAGCACGAGGATGATGAGCATGTGATTGCTCAATATGCCGGGCGCCCACAGGAACACCGCCATCGAACACCACACGAGCGACACGACCGTGGAAATCGTCACCACCAGCTTGGCGCGGGCGCGCACGTCGTTGGGCGAATGATCGTATTCGGCGAGAAACCGGCGATGGCGCATTTCGAGGCCAACGCTGGCGACCGTCACCAGCGCGACCCACGCCACCAGCCAGGGCCACCAGACCCACTCGAAATTCGCACCTGCCACGAGTGCCGCGGCCACCGGCAACACGATCCATGTGGGTGCAGACGCCTTGCGCGCCATGTCGAGCTGTGTGTCCACCAGCCGCAAATCGGCATGGGTCAGCGGCGCGAAGGAGCGCTGAAACGAGTCGCGGAATGACGCCAGAACCGCGCCGATCGAGGCATCGGCGGGCACGGCGCGCATGGCGCTATTTGGTAAAGAATTGTTCACGTCTCGGCTTCTCCACCGATGATTGTGCCATACCCGGGTTAAGGGAGATTTTCGTTTTCGGCCCGCTAACGGTAAATTCGCGTTGACGATTTGCCCGGAGACCACCT
>DATCEI010000340.1:0-3607 GCA_036510185.1 Rhizomicrobium sp.
TCGCTGGCCTTCATCGTGAGCCTGACAATCGGCAGCGTGATACTGCACGCGATGAAGCTCGTGATCGGGCGCAGGCGGCCGCGCGACGATTTCGAGATGGGGCTGCACGGGTTCCGGTTTTTCGCCTTCAACCTCGACCACAATTCGTTTCCGTCCGGCCACTCGCTGACGATTTTCTGCGTGGCAGTGATTGCAACCGCGGTGATGCCGTCCTTCGCGGTGCTGTGGTTTGCGATTGCGGCGTGGCTGGCGCTGACCCGCGCGCTGCTGACGGCGCATTATTTAAGCGATGTGTTCATAGGCGCGGGTATCGGCGTGATCGCGGCGCGCGAGACGATCGTGTATTTCTTTCCGGCCCTTCATCTTCCATGGTTCTGACGATGATGCAGCTTTTGAGCGATCCCAATACCTGGACCAGCCTCGCCACGCTGACGGTGCTGGAGATTGTGCTCGGCATCGATAATGTGATTTTCCTGTCCCTCGCCACCAATCGCGTGGCGCGCGAAAGGCGGCCTGCGGCGCGGCGCATCGGCCTTGGGCTTGCGCTCATCATGCGCATTGCGCTGCTGTCGAGCATCAGCTTCATCATCTCGCTTTCGCATCCGCTGGTGACGGCGTGGGGCGTGGCGCTGACGGGGCGCGATCTGGTATTCGGCGCGGGCGGATTGTTTTTGCTCACCAAAGGCACGCGCGAAATTCACGGCGCCATCGAAGGCGAGGAAGAATCCGCGCACGCTGTGGGCGCCACATTCCTCAGCGCCATCATCCAGATCGCGATGTTCGATCTGGTGTTCTCCATCGATTCCGTGGTGACGGCGGTGGGCATGGCCGAGCATCTGTCGGTGATGATCGCCGCGGTCGTGATCGCCATGCTGGTGATGCTGGCGGCATCCGGTCCGGTTTCGGAATTCGTCAACCGTCATCCGACCGTGAAAATGCTGGCGCTGAGTTTTCTGCTGCTGATCGGAACAGCATTGATTGCCGATGCCGCGCATTTCCACATTCCGCGCGCCTATCTCTATTTCGCGGTGGCATTCTCCGGCGGCGTCGAATTCCTCAACCAGACCGCGACGCATAGAAAGGCGAAGAAGAAAGCGAAGCGCTAACGCTGCACGATCGTCTTCGCGCTTTCGACGAGTTTTTTCGCACCCTCGCCGTCGCCTTTGCGCATCGCCGCCATATCGACGGGCACTTTCACGCCCGCCTGCACGGCGGGGCGCGCCGCAATCGCATCGAGCCAGCGTTGCAGATGATCGAGGCCCTCCACCGGCACGCCCGACCATGGATGCGTGCGAACCCAGCACCAATTGGCCATGTCGGCGATGGAGTAATCGCCCGCGAGATATTCGTGTTCGGCCAGCCGCGCGTTCAGCACCTCGAACAGACGCCGCGATTCATTGCGGTAGCGGTCGATGGCGGGCTGATACACTTCGTGCCAGTAACGCCCGAACACATTGGCTTGCCCCATCATCGGGCCGATGCCGCCCATCTGGAACATCAGCCACTGAATCACGAGGCTGCGGCCCCGGCGGTCGGCGGGCAAAAACTTGCCCGCCTTCTCCGCCAGATAGATCATGATCGCGCCGGATTCGAAGACCGCGAAATTGTTTTCCTCGCGGTCCACGATGGCCGGAATGCGACCGTTGGGATTGATCTTGAGGAATTCCGGCTTCTTCTGATCGCCCGCCATCAGGCTGAGGCCGTGAACCTCATACGGGATCGCCATTTCCTCAAGCGCAACCGACGCCTTCCAGCCGTTCGGCGTTGCCGACGTGTAGAGATCGATCACGTTACGCCGCCCGTACGCTTTGAACGAGCGGACGTTCTTCCGCCAGCATCGATGCGAAAGACGGCCGGTCATGCAGCCGCTTCACGTAAGCGGCGAGTTTCGGCCAGCGCGCGGCATCCACCTTCTCGCCCGAATGATCGAAGTTCACGAGGATCGTGCCGATGGAAATGTCGGCGATGGAGAATTTGTTGCCGACAAGAAATTCCCTGTCGCCGATTTCCTTCTCCAGATAGGTGAACAGCGGCGGCAATTTTTCCGTCAGCGTCGTGTTGCAGAGCGCCTCATCCGGTTTCTGGGCGAGGAATTTCTTGACGATGCGTTCGAAGAACAGGCCCGCGCCGACATTTTGCGCCATCACGGAATCCGCATATTCCTCGAACCACAGCGCGCGCGCCCGCTGATACGGATCGGCCGGATAAAGCGGCGTTGTGTTGGGAAATTTGTGTTCGAGGTAATCGCAGATCACCGAGGAATCCGAAAGCGTGTTGGGCTCCGGCAGATCGGTGTCGCGAAAGCCCGGAATGCGCTTCAGCGGACTGATCAGCTCGTAACCTTCCGGCGGCGCGAACGGATTGACGGGATCAAGCTTGTAATCGATGCCCTTTTCCATCAGGGCCACGCGAACCTTGCGTACAAACGGAGAAATTCCACTGCCGTAAACAATAATAGCCATTCCATCCTCCCGGGATGTTTATTGAAGGCTCCCCGATGACACTTTGTCAGTGTTAGGGGCGAGTGGCAAGCGGGGATGTAAGACGGGTTTGTGACGGGCGAAGTGCGGTTATGGCTGCTCGCTCCAGTCCCACTTTGTATCGGTGCGCGTAATCGTGGCGATGTCACTTTCAGCAAACGGCACATCCGGCAAGCCGCGTATGCGGCTTAGATAACCTGAATCGATTAGAGCTTGTTCGAATTTTCGACCATCTGAAAGCGTCACGCTCACAACGGTATAACCCATACCGGTTTCACCGAGCTTGCGAACAGTTTCCACCCACTTGCCTGAAAATAGAAAAGCTCCTGCCTTCATCGCATATCTATCCACGTTACGCTGCGGCACTCTCTTTAAGTCGTTCCGCAAATGCATTTGCGACAACCTCTGCTTCCAGCCGCGTGCCATAGCGATGGCCGATCCAGACAACATTGTCGTCATCCGGTCCTTTGATTGCAATTTTCGCGGCGTCGAGTTTATCGAAGCCGATGGTGAACATCGATCTCGTTTCGAAAAATTTCGCGCCAACGAAAAATACCGTCGCCGCATAAACGGCCTACTCAGCGAGATAGCGAAAATCTACGGTCCAGCCAGCCAACATCGTCAGAAACATGGACTGCGCCATGCGATCTTCGAAAATTATCCCTTTCATGAAGCCGTCAAAGATTGACAATGCGACTGCGACGACAATCGACCCGATCAAAACACGCAGGCCGATTGTGCTCCATGACGTATCTGGTTTGCTGGGTACAAACATTCCTTCCCCCGATTTCTTCGCGAATACTGTCGGTTATACTGCCAGCATATTCGCTTTTCCCCAAGAGCGAAAATCCTCTCACTATCTTTTCAATGCCCCCAAACACCCTGCTTCCTCAAGCAGCGGATCAACCGAGGCTTTCGCGTCTGCCTCCAGCCGCGTATAGGCCGCGCGGAGTTCGGCGAGGCATTTCGCCTGATATTTGAATGCGCCCTGTTCGTATGGCTTGTCCAACAGCGTGACGGTGAATGTTTCCGCACCCTTCGCCACCGCTTCGGCGTTCGCGATAAGAAACGGAAAATAGATTTCGCCCGCGAGCTTCAGCAAATCCTTGATCGCTTGCGGCTGCGGC
>DATCEI010000341.1:0-9457 GCA_036510185.1 Rhizomicrobium sp.
GGTGTCGCCGCCGCCGATGACGATGACATGTTTGCCCTTCGCGGTGAGCGTGCCTTGCGGCGCGGCAATTGCTTCGGCGTCACCCGCGACGCGCTTGTTCTGTTGCGTGAGGAAATCCATCGCGAAGTGGATGCCGTCAAGCACGCGGCCTTCCACGTCCAGATCGCGCGGCAATTCCGCGCCGCCCGAAAGCACCAGCGCATCGTAATCGGCAAGCAGCATCGACACCGAAATCGCCACACCCACTTCCGCGCTGGTGCGGAAGGTGACGCCTTCGGATTCCATCTGGCGCATGCGGCGGTCTATGAGATGTTTCTCCATTTTGAAATCGGGAATGCCGTAACGCAGCAGCCCGCCGATGCGATCCGCTTTTTCAAACACAGTGATGCCATGACCGGCGCGTGCGAGTTGTTGCGCGCATGCCAGGCCCGCGGGGCCTGAACCCACGACGGCGATGTTCTTTCCGGTTTTCTGCGCCGGCGGCAGAGGCTGAACCCAGCCTTCTTCCCAGCCGCGATCCACGATTTCGCATTCGATGGTTTTGATCGTGACCGGATTCTCGTCGATGTTGAGCGTACAGGACGCCTCGCAAGGTGCTGGACAAATGCGGCCGGTGAATTCCGGAAAATTGTTCGTGGAATGCAATGCCTCAAGGGCCGCGCGCCACTGATCGCGATAGACCAGATTGTTCCAGTCCGGAATCATGTTGTTGACGGGGCAGCCTGTGTGACAGAACGGAATCCCGCAATCCATGCAGCGCGCGGCCTGTTTGCTGACTTCGTCATACGCCAGCGGCTGCACGAATTCCTGCCAGTTCTTCAGGCGTGCCTGCGGCTTCTCATAGGCGCGCTCGCGCCGTTCGATTTCCAGAAATCCCGTCGGCTTGCCCATCGCCCCGCCCTTTATTCCGCCGCGACCGCAGCGAGCTTGCGCTCTTCATTTTTCAGATCGTTCAGCGCGCGCGCGTAATCGACCGGCATCACTTTCACGAATTTGGAAAGCGTGTCGCTCCAATTGTCGAGCAACGCACGCGCCCGTGCGCTGCCGGTGCGCGTGTGGTGACGCTCGACCAGAATGCGCAGGCGCTCGGCATCGAAGCGCAGCACGTCGCCAAGTCCGTTGTCTTCGACGCTGGCCGAACGCTTGCGCGGCGCGTCTTCGTCTTCCGCATCGGCGGCAGGCGCGATGCGCTCCAGCTTCACCATCGAAGTGTTGCACAGCGTTTCGAACTGGCCGTCCGCGTCATAAACATACGCGATGCCGCCCGACATGCCGGCGGCGAAATTGCGGCCCGTCTTGCCCAGCACGACGACAATGCCGCCCGTCATATATTCGCAGCCGTGATCGCCCGTGCCTTCGACAACGGCAATCGCGCCGGAATTGCGCACGGCGAAACGCTCGCCCGCAACACCTTCGAAATTCGCTTCGCCCGCAATCGCGCCATACAGCACGGTGTTGCCGACGATGATGTTTTCGGTCGGATCGCGATGCGCCTGCTTCGGCTGGCGCACGACAATGCGTCCGCCGGAAAGGCCTTTGCCGACATAGTCGTTGCCGTCGCCGACCAGCTCGAAGGAAACACCGCGCGCGAGAAACGCGCCGAAGCTTTGCCCCGCCGTGCCGGTGAAGCGCACCGTGATCGTATCTTCGGACAGACCCGCATGACCATATTTTTTGGCGATCTCGCCGGAGAGCATCGCGCCCGTGGTGCGATCCACGTTGCGGATTTTGCGTTCGAGCAGAATGGGCTGGCCTGTCGCGACTGCGGGCGCGGAGGCCGCAATCAGATCGTGATCAAGTGCTGTTTCGAGGCCGTGGTTCTGCCGTTCGCTGTTCCACGTGGCGACGCCGGTTTTCGGCGTAACTTTATAGAGCAGCTTCGACAGATCGACGCCCTTGGCCTTCCAGTGCTCGACCGCGCGGCGCATGTCGAGCTTGTCCACGCGGCCGATCATTTCGTTGACCGTGCGGACGCCGAGCTTGGCCATGATCTCGCGCAATTCTTCCGCGACGAAGAAGAAATAATTGATGACGTGTTCGGGCTGGCCCGTGAAACGCGCGCGCAAGACCGGGTCTTGCGTGGCGACACCGACCGGGCATGTGTTCAGATGGCATTTGCGCATCATGATGCAGCCCGCGGCGATCAGCGGCGCGGTGGAGAAGCCAAATTCATCCGCACCCAGCAACGCGCCGATGGCGACATCGCGGCCCGTGCGCAAGCCGCCATCAACCTGCACCGCGATGCGTCCGCGCAAACCATTCAGCACCAGCGTCTGCTGCGTTTCGGAAAGCCCGATTTCCCACGGACTGCCCGCATGGGTCAGCGAGGTCAGCGGCGACGCGCCCGTGCCGCCTTCAAAACCCGAAATCGTCACATGGTCGGCGCGCGCTTTGGCGACACCCGCGGCCACCGTGCCCACACCCACTTCGGAAACCAGCTTCACCGATATGCGGGCGTTCGAATTGGCGCTTTTCAGATCGTGGATCAGTTGCGCGAGGTCTTCGATGGAATAGATGTCGTGATGCGGCGGCGGCGAGATCAGGCCCACGCCGGGCGTGGAATGGCGCACGCGCGCGATATTCTTGTCCACTTTATAACCCGGCAATTGTCCGCCTTCGCCGGGCTTGGCGCCTTGCGCCATCTTGATCTGGATGTCGTCGGCATTGACGAGATATTCCGCCGTCACACCGAAGCGGCCCGAGGCCACCTGCTTGATGGCGGAGCGCATGGAATCGCCGTTCGGCAGCGGCTTGAAACGATCCGCTTCTTCGCCGCCCTCGCCCGTGTTGGAGCGGCCGCCGATGCGGTTCATGGCGATGGCCAGCGTCGTATGCGCCTCGCGGCTGATGGAGCCGAAGCTCATCGCGCCGGTCGCAAACCGCTTGACGATTTCCTTCGCCGGTTCGACGTCTTCAATCGGGATCGGCTTTGCCGCGAATTTGAACTGCATCAGCCCGCGCAGCGTGAGCAGATGTTCGCTCTGTTCGTTGATGGTCGCGGCGAATGCCTGATAGTCGCCCGATTGATTGCCGCGCACGGCATGTTGCAGCTTCGACACCGATTCCGGCGTCCAGGCGTGATCCTCACCGCGCAGGCGGAACGCATAATCGCCGCCGACATCGAGCATGTTGCGATAGATCGGATTGTCGCCATAGGCGTCGCGGTGGCGGCGCACGCATTCTTCGGCGATTTCCTTGATCCCCACGCCTTCGATGGTGGTGGAGGTGCCCGTAAAATATTTCTCCACGAATTCCGACGACAGACCCACCGCGTCGAAAATCTGCGCGCCGCAATAGGATTGATATGTGGAGATACCCATTTTGGACATCACCTTCAACACGCCCTTGCCGATGGCCTTGATGTAATTCTTCTGCACTTCGTAAGGCTTGAGCGAAAGTCCGCGCAGCGCACGGATTTGCTCCAACGTCTCGAACGCGAGATAGGGATTGATCGCTTCGGCGCCGTAACCCGCGAGCACGCAGAAATGATGCACTTCGCGCGCTTCGCCGGTTTCGACCACAAGGCCCGCCTGCATGCGCAGACCCTGACGGATCAGATGATGATGCACGGCGGCGGTCGCGAGGGCCGCGGGCACCGCGATGCGGTCAGCAGAAACCGCGCGATCCGACAGGATGAGAATATTGTTGTCGGCCAGCACCGCGTCCGTCGCGTTGTAGCAGATGCGCGTTACCGCATTCGACAGGCCTTCCGCGCCTTCGCTCGCGGGCCAGGTGCAATCGATGGTCACGGTGCGAAACGCGCCGTCTACCAATTCCGAAATCGCGCGGATTTTTTCGAGGTCCGCATTGGTGAGCACGGGTTGCGCAACCTCAAGCCGCTTGTGAACGCCAGCCTGATGGCCAAGCAGATTGGGCCGCGGCCCGATCATCGACACCAGCGACATCACAAGTTCTTCGCGGATGGGATCGATGGGCGGGTTCGTCACCTGCGCGAAATTCTGCTTGAAATAATTGTAGAGCAGCTTCGCCTTGTTGGAGAGCACGGCCAGCGGCGTGTCCGTGCCCATCGAACCAATCGGGTCTTCGGCGGATGACGCCATCGGTTCAAGGAAGAACTGCAAATCTTCCTGCGTGTAACCGAATGCCTGCTGGCGATCGAGCAGCGTGGACGGATCGTTGGCGATGACCGGCTGCTCGTCCGACAGTTCGGGCAATTCTTCCAGCTTGAATTGCGCTTCCTTCAGCCATTCGTCATAAGGCTGCGCGTCGGCGAGTTGGCGTTTGATCTCCTCATCCTCGACAATGCGGCCTTCTTCGAGATCGATGAGCAGCATCTTGCCCGGCTGCAAACGCCATTTGCGAACGATCTTCTCTTCCGGAATCGGAAGCACGCCCGATTCCGACGCCATGATGACGAGATCGTCGTCGGTGACGATGAAGCGCGCGGGCCGCAAGCCGTTGCGGTCCAGCGTTGCGCCGATCTGGCGGCCGTCGGTAAACGCAATCGCGGCGGGGCCGTCCCATGGTTCGATGAGCGCGGCATGATATTCGTAGAAAGCCTTGCGCCGCGCATCCATCAATCTGTTGCCGGCCCAGGCTTCGGGAATCAGCATCATCACGGCATGCGCCAGCGGATAACCGCCCGCGATCAGCAACTCCAGCGCATTGTCGAGGCAGGCGGTGTCGGACTGGCCGTGCGGAATGAGCGGCCACATCTTGTCGAGGTCCGGCCCCAACAGATCGGATTCCAGCGTGCGGCGGCGCGCATTCATCCAGTTCACATTGCCGCGCACCGTGTTGATTTCGCCGTTATGCGCGATGAAGCGATAGGGATGCGCCAGCTTCCACGACGGGAACGTGTTGGTGGAGAAACGCTGATGCACCAGCGCGATGGCCGATTGCGTCAGCGGATTGCGCAAATCTTCGTAAAAGCGGCCCACATCGGGCGCCAGCAGCAGGCCCTTGTAAACAACAGTGCGCGTCGAAAAGGACGGCATGTAGAAATCCGCGATGCTGGGCTTTTTGTGGCGGCGCGCCATATCCTCCAGCGGATTCTGCGTCTGCTTGCGGATGACGAGGATTTTGCGTTCGAACGCATCCTGATCCTTCACGCGGGGTCCGCGCCCGATGATCGCCTGACGGATCAGCGGCATCTGCTCCAGCACGGTCTTGCCCAGACCGCTGGTATCGACCGGCACGTCGCGCCAGCCAATGAGCACCTGCTTCTCCACCCGGATGAAATGTTCGAACTGCTTGACCACGATGTCGCGGGCCTTGGCCTCCTGCGGCAAAAAGCACATGGCGACGGCGTAGTTGCCGGGTTCCGGCAGGGTGACGCCCGTGCGCGCGGCCCAATCGCGCAGCAGCGCATCGGGAATCTGGATCAGGCAGCCCGCGCCATCGCCGATGGTGGGGTCCGCGCCCACCGCACCGCGATGGTTCAGATTGATGAGTATCTGAAGCCCCTGCGCGATGATTTCGTGGGTTTTCCGGCCCTTTATATTGGCGACGAAGCCGACTCCGCAGGAATCGTGCTCATTGGCGGGGTCGTACAGACCCTGCTTCGGCGGCAATTCGGTCACGGTTCCAGACATGTTCATTCCGGCGCTCAAGCTCAGTAGAAATATTATGTGCCAAGGCCCTCTTGGCTAGAGGGATATATGGCGCGCTCACACGTTATGCGCAAAGCGCAAAGCGCCACGGCGCGTGATCGCCGTGCTATCCATCGGCTCATCCCGCGAGGCGCCATTGAACCCAAACCCAGACAGACCGGCGCGATTGCAGATTTTGCGCGAGAAATTGCACCGCTACGAAAGCCATTTGTCGGCGCTGGCGATGCTGGCCGGTTTCGCCATCGACAATGTGTTCTTCAAGCGCATCGACATTCCCTCCACGCAGGCTTTGTTCACGGGCTACATTCTGGTGGCCGCGGCTTCCATCGTGTTCATGCAGGGTTTCGAGGCGCGCGCAGAGGCCGGTGCGCGGCAGCCCAAATGGCGCGTGATCTTTCCCGTGCTGGCGCAATTCTCGATGGGCGGATTGTGGAGCGGGTTTCTGATTTTCTATGGCCGCAGCGCGACGCTGGCGGTTTCGTGGCCCTTCGTGGCGTTGCTGGCTTCGATCCTCATCGGCAACGAGCTGTTCCGGCGGCATCTGTCGCGATTGATCTTCTCCGCCATTCTTCTGTTCTTCGCGATGTTCTCCTACGCGATTTTCATGGTGCCGATTTATGCGCATGCCATCGGTACGCTGATTTTCCTGATCAGCGGCGCGATGGTGGTCGGCCTGTTCTGGCTGTTCCTGCGCGCGCTGGCGGCGCTGAGTCCGGTTTCGTATGCGAAGACGCGGCTGACGATTGTGGCGGGCGCGGGATTGGTGTTTGCCGCGCTGAATGCGTTTTATTTCTTGAACATATTGCCGCCGCTGCCGCTCGCTCTGTCGAGCGCGGGCGTCTATCACAATGTGAAACGGCAGGGCGGGGATTATGTGGCGGTGGCGGAGCCGCAATCATGGCTTGTGGGATTGGGCTGGCCCGCGATCATTCACGATGTGCCGGGCCAGCCGCTGAGCGTGTACAGCGCGATTTTCGCGCCGATCCGGCTTTCCACCGCCATCACGCATCGCTGGGAATATCGCGATCCGAAGACGCATCGCTGGGCGACCAAATCGGTTGTGACGTTTCCCATCATGGGCGGGCGCGACGGCGGCTATCGCGGTTATTCGGTGAAGGGAAACCCGCAGGCGGGCGACTGGCGCGTCGATATCGAAACCATCGACGGACGGCTTGTCGGACGCATCCGCTTCAACGTGATCGCGGCGGCTACCGCGCCGGAAACGAACACAAAGATTCTGAAATGATTACGCCGCCAGCGCGTTCACATAGGCATCCAGATAATCGTTGATCGTCAGCGTCAGCGTCGCGCCGTAACGCGGATTCATTTCGAATATTTTGGGTACGCCGTCCGCATATTTATAATTGAAGCAGCACGTTCCCGTGTAATTCAGCGTTTCCAGAATCGAACACAGAACATCCGTGCAGGGCGTTTCCACTTCGCGATGCGTGGAAAAATTCGCCCATTTGCCCTTGATGAAATATTCGGTATCGAAACCGTGTTCATAGGTCAGCATGTAATAGGGCTTGCCTTTGACCGCCAGCACATGCGTGACGTATTCGATACGCCCGCTCACATATTCCTGTTTGAAATAGTCGTCGCGCACGATGATGGTCTCGAGCTTTTCCTTCTCTTCCAGCGAATGAATGATGCGCGAATGCGCGCCCCATTCGTCCTGCCGTTTCTTGTAGATGAAGGGATAGGAAACCGTGCCGTTATACATGCACGGCGCGAATTCATCGAAGCCGTTGAACCGCAGGAATCCATCCCATTGTATTTTGTCGTCGCACATGGCCACGACGCCGGGATTGGGAATGAGGAAATTCACAGGCCCGCCTGCGTGCCGCCGCCAGAGTGGGCCGTAATCCCTGAGCTGCACCGGAACGACATAATCATAGTCCCGGAATTGCACCTCCGGATCGTTGAATTCGCGAAATTCCGGCCCGAATTTGGCTGGATTGGCAGCGGCCTGGATTTTCTGCATCCAGCCCTGCTTTTGCCCAAACAATATGGTTTTCATAACCCCCAACGCCCCCGCGCTTGCCCAGCCCGAATAGCCTAGCAAAGTTCCGTGGCGCTTGCCTAACCCAATTAAGGTACGGTCGCTTCAAATATTTTCTTTCCAAAACAATTGCTTAGGTATTTCGTTTGTTGCCCTGCCGGGCGTGTAACAATCGTTCAGCAACTTGCAGTAAAAGTCTGGATATAGTTGGAAAGCCGGCGTGGTAGCGTCCCGCGCGTATCGGGGAGAGTTTCTTGGCGTTGACCAATCCATTGGGGGCAGCAGCGGACCCCATCCGTTCGGCGCTGGCCGAGAACCGCAAGCTGTTCGGGGCGGCGCTGGGCTTCAGCGCGGCCATGAGCGTGCTGGCGCTGACGACCTCGTTCTACATGCTGGAAGTGTATGATCGCGTGCTCAACAGCCGTAGCCTGGACACGCTGCTGCTGCTGAGCCTGATCGCCACGGGCGGCGTGTGCGTGTTCAGCGCGCTCGATTCTTTGCGCCTGCGTCTCTTGGTACGCATCGGGATGCGCTTCGGCGATGCGCTGTCGCCGCGCGTGTTGCGGGCGATGGTGGCGGCGTCCTCGCAAACCGGCGGCATGGCCGCGCGTCAGGGCCTGCGCGATGTGGACACGATCCGCAATTTCATTTCCAGCCCCGGTTTTGCCGCGCTGATGGATGCGCCGTTCCTGCTCGTGTTCCTTGTCGTGCTGTTCCTGCTGCACTGGTCCTATTTCGTGATCGTGCTGATCGGCGGCGGCATCCTGATCGCGGTGGCGTTCGCCGACCAGATCATGACCGCCAAGACGCTGACCCAATCCATCGGCGTTTCCATCCGCGCGCATGAGTTCGCCGAAGACGGTTTGCGCAATGCCGATGTGCTGGAAGGCATGGGCATGTCGTCGCGTTTCGTGTCGCGGTGGCGGGCGCGCTGGGTGGAATCGCTGAGGCTGTCGCTACAATCCACCGACAAGGACACATTCCTCAACGGCATTTCGCGGGCCGTGCGGCAATTGATTTATGTGGCGCTGCTGGGCACCGGCGCGCTGCTTGTGATCGGGTTTCAGGCGTCAGGCGGCGTGATGATCGCGGCGTCCATTTTGGGCGCACGCGCATTGGCGCCTATCGAAGCCTGTGTGGCGACATGGAAAAGCATTGTCGCGGTGCGGCTGGCATCCGGGCGCCTGACGCAATTGCTGAACAATGCGCCCAAGCGCGACGAAGGCATGGCGTTGCCCGCGCCGGTCGGCAAACTTTCCGTGGAACAGGCTAGTTACTATGTACCCAACACGCGCAAGCCCATTCTTTCCAACATTACGTTCGCGCTTGAGGCTGGCGAGTCTGTTGGCGTGATCGGGCCTTCGGCGTCGGGCAAATCGACTCTGATGCGACTTGTCGTGGGCGCGTGGCCCTGCACGGGCGGCACGGTGCGGCTGGATGGCGCGAACATTTTTGCATGGCCGCGCGACGAGCTTGGCAAATATATCGGTTATCTGCCGCAGGACATCGAATTGTTCTCCGGCACCGTTGCGGAAAACATTGCGCGGCTGGCCGATGTGGATTCCGTTGCGGTTGTGAAAGCCGCCGAACTTGCCAATGCGCATGAGATGATTCTGTCGCTGCCCAAAGGCTACGACACCGAGATCGGCGAACGCGGGCATCAGCTTTCCGGCGGCCAGCGCCAGCGCGTGGGCCTTGCGCGCGCGCTCTATGGCGAACCGAAACTTGTCGTGCTCGACGAACCCAATTCCAACCTCGACGGCGCGGGCGAGGAAGCGTTGATGGCGACGCTCATCGAATTGAAACGCCGCCGCGTGACGGTTGCGATGGTGGCGCATCGGCCGAGCGCACTGACGACTCTGGACAAAATCCTTGTGCTGCG
>DATCEI010000342.1:0-12912 GCA_036510185.1 Rhizomicrobium sp.
AGCGAATCCCCTCCATCGTGCGCAAAACCGCTTTCGCTTCGTCCGCCGTGGACCCCTCGCCCAACCACGTCGCCCAATCGGAGTCTTCCAAGATCGCAGGCATTCGTGCGTCCTTGTCATTCTTTAGGATGCTATCGCGAAGCAATTTGTTCGCGGGGACCGTTGCCATCACGCAAGCAAAGGCCGGGTGCGGCAGTTCCGCTATCTCAAATCGCCGCCACACGAACGCGAAGCCGCGTGGCTGTCCGTCTTGCGGGTCAATTGTCCATTGCACGGTTTTGGTGTTGCCGTTGGCGTATGTCACCTGCTCCCCTTCGTTAAATGTCCGAAAAATTACGATGCCACGCTGCCCGGCGGCGAATGCGCCCGCGAACGCCTTGGTTGAATCTATCGTTTCGCTGCGTGCGTGAATCGGCTGCGGCCTGCGCCAGTCGTTTTTTGCAGGGAATCCCCACCGCATCGGGATAACGCGACGTTTTTTCGTTTCACTATCCCAAACGATGACCGGCAACG
Source organism: Rhizomicrobium sp. (assembly GCA_036510185.1). Taxonomy (GTDB): domain Bacteria; phylum Pseudomonadota; class Alphaproteobacteria; order Micropepsales; family Micropepsaceae; genus Rhizomicrobium. Next base: position 514 of record DATCEI010000342.1, read on the forward strand.
GTTGGGCCACTCCGTAGCTGACTACTTCGTTGCCGTCATCGCGTGCGACCGTTAGAGGGCGCGAGAACGCCACGACCTCCCGCCATGAAGCCATCGCTGTAAATTTTCCGCACATTACAAGACGCCGGGGTGCGAATGCGTGCATGTAATCGTGACGTTCACGCTCGCCCGGCACGTTTTACAGAAGAAGCCCGGAAGCGAGACGTTGAGCGGGGCAGTTGTCAGCCGTTCATGATCGCGAATGAGATTATAGGGGTGCATCTGTCGCCGGGTTTCGCATCGGTCGCATTTCACGGTGACAAGGTAGTCCGCTTCGCAGGCGTCCGCGAGGGTGGCAACGGGACCGCGAGGGTTACGCCGGAGCATTGGCGTTTAGGCGCGCCGCGCGCATGGCGTCCACGGCCTGAGAGAATTTGTTTTTAGGCCGGTGGGTTTTGTATTCGGCGAAGCTGGCAACGAACGCCTCGCCCGCAATCGAAAGCTCCCACTCGACGCGCGCCATTGCTTCTTCGCGTGTGGCGTGAGTCTGTTCGCATTTGCCGTTGATGCTGGAAAGCCAATGAACCCCGCCGTCATGTTGAGGAACGCTGCGCGAAACGCTGCCTTCAAATCGCGTGCAACCGCCGCCGAATATTGAGAGCGAATAGCCCTCACATGCGCCGCGCCCATATCGTGACCACTGGTTTCTAGTCATAGAACAATACAAGAACGAATGGCACTTGGAGTCCAGCCGCTAGATGTGGGGAGACAAGTAATCGAAGCCCGCAAAATCAGGGTTTTCAATCGATTCCGCATACGCTGAAGGGTTGTATTTTTCGTAGCGCGGGGGCGGGGGCCAAAGGGTACCCCCCGACCATCAATTTTATTTCTGACAGGCCCGACCGTCAGAGTCAGAACCTCATTGCCCGACGCCGCCGTTTATTCCGCCGTCATCTTAAATCCGTTTTGCGCTCGCGCTAGATCGCCAACCGCGCGCGAAGGCGACGCACGCTTGTTTCATGCCAACGTCCGCCACGGCGAGTTTCGATTCCGTCCGCGTTCAATGCCGCCGCAATACCTGAATCCGATAATCCCTTGATGACAAGCGGCTCAACGAAAGCGAGCGTGTCATTGGCAAATTCATTGGCGCTGCGACGCGCTCCGGCGCAACCCGGCGCGTTGCCATTCTCAACCCTATAGCGCGCCAACGCAGCGCCTCCGTTCGGGCAACCGAGTTTCGTGCCACGCGCTTTCGCCGCTGCCAGCGCGGCCTTAGTGCGAACCGAAATGGCGCGGGCTTCTTCTTCCGCCACAACCGCCAGAATGCCGATTTGAAGCTGTGAGGCATTAGGCGAGTCCGCGAACACGACCTTGACCCTAGAGTCGTTCAAGAGGTTGAGAACGTCCGCCGCGCGGCGTCCCACCCGGTCTAGCTTCGCGACACAAAGGGTTGCGCGCTTCGCCTTCGCCAGTGCGATGGCGGCTTTCAGTTGCGGGCGGTCGTTCGCCTTGACCTTGCCGGACTCTATCTCAGTGAATTCTTCGCCTTCGATCTTCGCACTATGGAACGCGGCGTAGTCGGCCACGGCCTTCCTTTGCGCCTCAAGCCCAAGACCCGAACGGCCCTGTTTTGCGGTCGATACGCGATAGTAGGCGACGATTTTTGTCACGTTCTGGAGTATCACACAATCCCACTTACGTTCGTTGCTTGGATTGTGTGCCACAGTCCGCATGAGAATTCCAGCATGGATTCGGCGGTTGGTTAACTGGGTGTTACCGATTTGGCGGCGCGCATGGGCTTGCCGACTTTGGCTTTTCGTGCCGGTTGCGCCGGGCGCTGGCGCGGTCAATTCGGCGCGTGTGAAGGGCGCGACGCATCTAGAAAAGCCCTTGGGTGAGCCGTCAAATCGCGTGTTGGCGCATTTTGCGAAGGGGCGGTATGCCAGAATTTGGGGACGGACGATCAATATAGATCGATGATAACTCCGCCCAACTACTAGGGCCTATTGTTATATGTGTCACTAAATGTAGTGCCAAAGCACTACACGCAGCGCCATTTCCACCATACCAACTAGATATAGTGCCCACCTATCAGCGCGCGCCGGGACGCCAGCGCACGGTAAGGGGCGGGGTGGAGGTTCGGGCGATGGCCTGACAGCCACAAACGAAAACGGCCCCATAGCTTTCGCTATTGGGCCGAAAGGCGGCAACCGGGTCCGTCCCGTCCGTCCCGTCTAAAAACGGCAAGACGCTAGAGCGACCGCCCCATTTTTCGTGCGAGTGAGTATGGAACCAGACTCGCGATTGTCGGCGCGGAAACCATGACGCCGATAAAGTAGTTTTACACCCGACTCGGTCATAGCTCAAGAAAAACAGCGGTACGTGAATGTGAAATAGTACTATAATAATTCTCATATAACTAAGTATGCGCTTTTCATCTCCGATGCGGCTTGAGCGGGGCGTGTGAGCGCGACCTTGCCGACCCTGCCTGAACCCTGCCGACAAAAAACTTGGCTTCTATTGACTAAGGCAAGGTCGGCAGGGTCGGCAGGGTTGGAAATAGCTACTACAAAAAATATTTACCCCTTACGCAACAAAAACGGGGACGTGATGAAATTCTCCCATAGGAATTTCCAAGAAATACCCTGCCGACCCTGCCGAGCTTGCTTTAGTACGATAATTTCAGCGTCTTTGGTGTCGGCAGGGTTGTCGGCAAGGTTCTCCCCCGTTCAACCCTGCCGACCACGACATCAAAGCTAGAAAGAAACCCGACGCTTTGCCCGATGCTGCATTAGGTTCGTGACTGGAGCAGCCTCTTGTTTCTCGATTGGTGAGACGATAGTCGCCTCAGGCGCTTGCGTAGTCTCATCCGCCTGCGGAATATCAAGGAACCCGCGCACGCCCGGATGCTTGGTCAAGAATTGCTCACGCATAGTCGCCAGTGACGGAAAAACATAATAGCGAACATCCCGTCCGTATTTCTGTGCTTTGTCATCTTTGAGTCCGGGGAAATGCTTCGCCAGCATAATGCCCAAACTCTCACGAGACGGCGCACGATACACGCGAGACGCCCTGAGATAACCAGCATAGCTCGCGTACACGTCATCACGGGCGATCCTGCCGCCATCATCGTCAACGGTGATATCAACTCGACCCCCGACGTCTTCGAACGGGAGTTCCCCATCCGTGAGAAAGTCTCGAAGCCATTGAAGCTGGGGTTTCAGGCCGGTCGTGATTTGGTCCCTCAGTCCATCCGTCACGGGAGGATTTCGAAGGTCAAGATCGGAATACTTGAAGCGGAGCAAATCATAGAGCATCGCTTCCGCTCCGCCGTTTTCCATCTGTTTATTGATCGCCTCGAAATACTCGGTATTCTTCTTTTGCCCGACGCCCACGTCGAGAACGAAGAAGCGCCGTTCGTCGTCTTCGGCTGGCACGGCGAATTCCTCGTTCGTATCAAGCCATAGGTGCGAGCAGCTAATATCGAATCGAACATCAATGCCTTTCGCTTCGATTGCCTGCGTGTCTTCGGAAATAAGGTCTTTGAGTGGCCCCTTAATCTGCGGATCGCCCGCAAAGAACGCTTCGGACGCAACAAGCAGGATATTTATCCCAAGATGTGCGTTGAACTTGCCAGTGCACTGCTCGGATTGCGATGCTTTGAAGCCGTGCCGCTTCCCCACGATCTTGAGCAGCCATTTCGTAACCATGGACTTTCCCACACCCTTCAGGCCACGAAGCACGACCGCGACTCCGACCTTTTCCCAAGGCCGCTGAAACATCTGCGCGATATAGCCCAAAGCCCAGCGGAAAAGTTCATCATCGCCCCGACAGATATTGTCGTGAATGTGCGCGCGCATGAGTGACCAATCGCCCTGTTTTGGTTCGTAGGCGAAGCCAGTGAACAGGTTTAGTTCATCGGGCGCGACTGCATTTAGGTCGGGATTGAAAACGGCGCAGCGGTATTCCTTACGATCCGGGGACTCCAGCCACATATTAAAACCGGGTTTCTGCTTCTCTTTTTGCTTTTCGCCTTTGCCCTCGATCCAAAAGAACTTGAACTGCGCAAGAGCATCCATGGTGGACTGGCGCTTGCGGAAGATAGGAACACCATGCTTGTCGCGGAACACAAAACGAATTTCATCGCCGTGCGGGATGATTTGGCAGATAGCATTGATCGCCTCAACCAGCGCGTCTTTGTCCTCGAAATGATAATCGTGTTCAGTCTTCTTTTCCTGTGCGAGTGTCGGGTTTGACGTGTCGCCATCATTAGAATCAGGAAGCGCGTTAAAATCGTCGCTTTCGAGAACATCGCGCGGGAACCACTCATCCGCCAGCATCAGACCCAGCATGTCGAGATTTGTTAGGTCGCGGCAATTGGCGTGCTGACACTTAATTGAAAAGACTGGCGCGCGCCCGTCGCCCGCGTTGATCGCTTGACAAGCACGGTCGTCCGAATCTCCGGCGTTGGAATGCGCGGGATCGTTCGGACATTCGATTTCAACGCCAATGCTCCCCTCGCCGCGAATCCGTTCGTCGCAAAGCTCGCGCAGTACCTCGGCAATCTGGAATCTGGTTGCGAAAATCTTCGACCACTTACCGAGATTGCGCCCGGCTTCGGTTTTGGATTTGCCGCCCTTGCCACCCCCCGCGATTTTCTCCGCCTCAACGGCCCACTTGTCTTCTAAATCGAGTTCGCGCCAGTCGAGAAGATCACCACCGCAAAGCATCGCGTCGTATTCTGCTCCCGCCGCATGACGTGGAAAATAGAAAAAACGATTGAGGTCCGCGCCGCTCTTGTCGATTTCACCCGCGAGGCCCAACAACTCCGCCGTCGCGAACACGATCTTGCGCCACTCGTCTTTCGCTGCGTTGAGCGTCGGGCAATCTGCGACCACGAAAGGCGTCTTGAGCGGAAACACGATCCGGCATTTCGCAATCGGCTTGTGCCGGACCACGATCATGATTCCCTCGGTCGTGTGTTGCAGGCCCGGTTCAACCTCAACCGTTTCCGTCAACCGAGCGGGCCAATTTTTCCTTTCGGTCAGATAGCGACGCGCCAATGCGGTGTCGTGAACTTTCCCCGGCGCGAACTTCGTGAGGTCGTCACGCTTGATTTGTGTCGTGGTTTTTAGATGAGTGAACGTCGTGTAGAGAATGCAGCATTTACCAGACCGCACCATTGCATCCGCAGCCGCCTCTAGGTCGGGGTCAAAATCGCAGTCGAGAACGACCTCCCAAAGGCTTTTAATAGCGGAATCTTTGCGCTGCCCCGACAGCATGTCGCCGGGAACGAATCCCGGTCCTTCTTTCTCTTTTGCCTCGCGGTGCGATGCGAGTCGCTCAATGAGGGCCGCCACATCGGGCGTCTGAGCGTCGCGCTGCCACTTTTTTGAATCCTTGTTGGGCGCTGTCGTGGTCGTAACGCGCTGCTTATAGCGTTCATCGTTGATGTCAAACGGCGTCAGAAGGCGCGCGTCGAGAAACTTGTCGTTTTGCATTTTGATTTCCAATTTAGGTTATGTGGCGCGCGTCCCATCGCACGCATTTGTTTTCGTTAGTCGGGCAAGTGCCAAGGACTCGCCATCGGACGCTTCCTGCGCTTTCGACGAGTGAATGCATCAGGAAGGCAATCGCGCGCCCTTCCCAAAGCAGCAAGGACCGCCACTTCGATATCGAATCCGGGGGCAATATTTCTAACGACAACCGCAAGAACGCCGTCGAACATCGATGGCGCGATGCGAGCGGCGAGAGACCGTGCATCGAGCCTCGCAATGCGCCGCAACTCAGCCGCGATTTCGGCGTTGCTAAATGTTGTTTCCGGCGCGTTCATTTGTTGCGCGTTTTCGCGCGTGTGTCCGGCACTCTGAACATCGGAGCATAAGCATCGCGCAGCCAATTTTTTACTGCCTGCTCTTCAAACAGCGGTTCGGCTTTCCGGTTTCCAGCGGGTCTAAAAAATTTAGGAAACAGCCCGTGCTTACTCCAAGAGATGATTTTCTCGCGCGATGGCGGAGGCTGAATCGGCCAGTCAGGTGAGAAGTCGGCATATGTAATAAACTTAGACATTGTTATTCGTCTCCCTCAGTGAAATTTTCGTCAGCATCGATGGATAAAACGACCGGCTTTTGTGGTTCGCGGGCGTTCGCGAATTCCAAACGCTCGATTGCCGACATGGATTTCAACGTGTCGCGCGTCACGTCATCGGCAGGTTTACGAGGTGCGTTGGCCTCTGACCTTGCACGCTGAATATTTTGCTCGATTTCGTCGCGCGTATAGAAATTTTCTCCGTAACGCAGTTTGAAACGCCCGAGCCAGCTCCTCACAGCGTGTTCGCTGGCTTCGACATCATCGGCTTCCATCCGGTTGATGATTGCAGAAAGCTTCTCGGGGCGGATGGAACCGGTGGCGGATCGGGGACCGTCGTCGAGCGCATTTGACTTGATGATTCTATCATATTGGTCCTTTTTTGAGCGGGCCATGTGTGTTTTCCTCGTACAATTGATGTTTAGCCGCGCGTGTGCGCGGCTGGTGGATGTTCCTGTTTGCAGGATGTTGAGTAAATTGGGGCCACCGGCCTCATGCGGGCCGCTCTGACTCACTACGCCACCGGCGAGAACATCATCAGATCGTTTCTAGAAGGTACGCCCAAAAAATCGAAAGTCAACGAATCCGTTCAGAGGCGGCGAACAGACGTAAAGTTGGAACGCGGAAAATTAGCATTGAACGACCGAGACGTGGAGTCAAGAATCACAAACGTTTCGTACCGATGCGCGTTTTCGCGTGTCTAAAGGATTCGGCCCAATACGTGTCAAGAAAAATGGGAGAAATAAAATTGAATCATGGCGGCACGGATTCGTTGATTCGTCTCCCCACGCGGGGGATAAGGCATCAAGATGTTTTCGGATTCGGATTCGCCCACCCCCGCGCTGCTCACGCCTCGCCAAGCCGCACAACGGTACCCTGACTGGCTGGTCTTCGAAAACGAGGCGTTGCTTACGCCGCGTGAGTTTCTAGATCGTCTCCACAACACGTTAAGCGTGCTGGCGGAAACCGTGCGCTCGCCGGAACCCTTCATGGTAGATCGAACGGAAGCGGCGCGGCGTTGCGGAATGAGTGTTGCGACCTATGACAAGTATGCAAGCAAGGGGTTGCTTCCGCGCATGAATGCGACGCGGCGCGTTAGCCTTGAAGCGTTAAAGCGGGCCTGCCTGCAACTGGATGGTATTGCGGAACGCGCGGGCCCGGCTGACGATGCGGAACGCGCGTTGAGGGAATGGGAATCGGCATGACCACTATCAAGCTCAAGGGCATCAATAAGGTTTCCAAGATCCTCGCGAATGGCGAGACCGAGACGTACTACTACCATCGTGCCAGCGGCAAACGCCTGCCGGGTGAACCGGGGTCGGCGGACTTTCTTGAAGCCTACAAGGACGCGGATCGTGTCAGCCCTCGCGACGTTGGTACGGTCGCGGCTTTGTTTCGGGAGTATCTCAAGTCACCCAGATTCGCCAAGAAACGGATCAGCACTCAGCGCGAATACAAACGGTTGCTTGCGCGGGTTGAAGAAAAGTTCGGGACGATGCCGATTTCCGCGCTCGCCGCGCCGCGTGTCATTGGGAAGTTCATCGACTATCAAGAAGAGATCGGCCTTGATCACCCACGCGAGGCAGACAATCGACTGACGATTTTGTCAGCGGTGTTCTCTTATACCAAATCAAAGGGGCGCATCGCGCGCAATCCGCTTGACGGTTTCATGCGCCTCTACGACGGGGACCGTTCGGAATTGATCTGGACCGAATCCGATATTGCCAAATTCATGAAGGGCGCGCCGATTGAATTGCAGCGTGCGCTTATCCTCGCGATTCACACCGGGCAACGCTACGACGATTTGATACATATGCTGTGGGCGGACTATGACGGCACCCACATCCGGATCAAGCAGTCGAAAACTTCCGCGTATGTTGCGGTGAAGGCAACTGCTGCGCTCAAGGCGATGCTCGACAAGACGCCTAAGAGCGGTCCCTTCATATTGACGCGGGAAGACGGTCGCCCGTGGCATACTGCGAAGAACAATAAGGCGCTAAGCAAGGCGTGGCGCGATCATATGAAAGCCGCCGGACTCTATCACGACGACAAAGCGATCCGCCTACACTTCAACGATCTTCGCGGTACAGCCGTGACGCTGCTCTCCGAAGCGAGTTGCACGCCTCAGGAAGTCGTTTCGATCACCGGACACACCATGCAATCCGCAAGCCGGATTCTTGAGAAATATCTTGCCCGCACCAGCGCGATTTCGGATGCGGCAATCCTGAAATTTGAGAACGCGAAAGCAACAGATTTTGCAAACCGGCTGCAAACCAGCGATGCGATTTCGGCGAAGGGCTAAGATTTTTCGAGTAATACCAAGGAAAAAATGGCGCGCCCGAAGAGATTCGAACTCCTGACCCCCAGATTCGTAGTCTGGTGCTCTATCCAGCTGAGCTACGGGCGCGCGTGTCGCGAAGGGGGCAGAACCTATGCAGGCGACCTTCAGAACGCAAGCGCCGGGTTGGCCTTTTCGCCGCCGGGCAAGCCGCGTGCCGGGCACCGTCATCCATCACTTATATATAGCACCGCGGAGCGGCGGTCCTGGGGCGCGGCGCGGATAGCCGGTCGGAATACGGCTTTCCCATTCGAGGCGGCGACCCGCGCCACTTTCCGCTGGGACATCAATGCCCACATGGATTTCCGCCCCGCCAAGCCGAGGCCCCCACTCCCGCGCCCATGAACTCGGCGAAAGATTTTGCCAAGTCCCCAGTAGAACCAACAACTTCCTGCAACATGCCGCATGGCCTGCCCTTGTCGCGGCAAACAGGCTTAGTTAAGACTGGGATTTGAGCCGCCTTAAAGATTCGAGGCGCGGCCGCATGGGTTTGGCGGGGCGATCCATTTCACTTAAAGCAGGGCGACCGCCTGAACGGAGAGCGGAAATGAACCGGATTGTGGCGGAAAAGATGGGTTCGCGGCGTGGGCTGCTGAGCGCGCTGGCATTGGCCGCGGCGCTGGGCCTGGCCGGGTGCGAGAGCATCGACGACATGCTGTTCGGCACCAGCGATGAGGAACCGAAATACCCAACCCCTGCCTCCAGCGAACAGCCGGCGGGCGGCACGCCCGGCGCGCCTGCGATGCAGGCCACCATGCAAGCGCCAATGGCCATGCCCATGGCCGCCAGAGGCTCCGTCATCACGCCGGTCGCCATCGCGCCCGGTTCCGACACCGGCACCGGTGTCAGCAAGACCATTCAGCAATTGCGCGGCCAGATCGAAAATCTTGAGAACCATCTGGGGGCGAACGCCCAGCGGCTGGCCGACATCCGCAACGCCAATGCCTCCTCGGCGGGCGCGTACCAGGAAGACAAAGCCCATATCATGGCGCATCTGCAATTGGGCACCACGCGCGGGAACCCCGAACTTATTTCGCAATGGAACGGCGCACAGGCGGCCCTCGACCAGATGTCCAGCAACATCAACACGCTCAATGCGCTGGGCACCGACGTGACGAGCGATTCCTCGGCGGCGCATTTCGCGCTCGATTCCATCGTGGCGACGTTCAATATTTCCGGCGCGGTGGACGAAGATCATCGCCAGCTTGCGGTGCTGGAAGACGAAACCAACCAGACCATTGTGCTGGTGGATCGCCTGCTGAAAGACGTGTCGGACGATATTCAGCGCCAGACGGCCTATGTCGCCAATGAGCGCGCGAACCTGACGACGCTGGCCAATGGCATCAAGAACGGCGAGCTTTATTCCTCCGATCTTTCGTCGATGTCGATGATGTCGGCGGCAGCACCCATGGCGATGGGGCCGGGCGGCGTTGTGGCCGTGGTGCATTTCGACCGCAAGAATCCGAATTATCAGCAATCGCTGTATGCCTCGCTCAATCAGGCGCTGGCGTCGCGGCCGGGTGCGAATTTCGAGATCGTGGCGGTTTCGCCGACGCGCGGCTCCGCCGCTGCCGTGCAGATCGCGCAAACCACCGCCAAGCGCCATGCGCAGGAAGTGTTGCGCGCGATGACGGATATGGGCGTGCCCGCTTCGCGGCTGGCGATTTCGTCGTCCACCGATCCGGCGATCAGCGCCGGCGAAGTGCGAGTGTTCCTGCGCTAAATTTTCGGGAACGCATCGCGGTAGCCTTTCAGCTGCGCGATGGTTTGCGCTTCATAGACACCGCGAGCAATTGCGCGCGCCAGACAATCCGCTGCCATATGTCCGATCCGCATGACGTGTAGCGGGCGCGGTTCCGCAATCGGGCGTTTGGCGGTTGCAAGCGCAAACACGGTATCGCCATCGAATGGGGTGTGAACTGGGCGAAGCGCGCGCGCAAAACCATCCGCCGCCATGATCGCAATGCGCTTCAGTTCGAGGCGCGAAAAATCCGCATCGGTGGCGACAATCGCGATTGTCGTATTCGCGCCCGGCTTCGGCGCGCCTTTCATGTCAGCGGGCAAATCGAGATCGAGTTGCGCGAAAGGTGTTGTCGCCTTGCGTCCACCAAATTCGTTGTTTTGCTCCAGCGCGAAGGCCCAAAATACATCCGTGCCCGGTATGAGCGGCGATCCCACCGCATTGACGGCGACGAGCGCGCCGACCGTGAAACCGTCATCGCTGACCGATGAAGCACTGCCGATACCGCCCTTGTATGCACCCGCGACCGCGCCAAAGCCCGCGCCCGCATTGCCGAGCGCGAAATCTGCACCTGCATTTTCCGCTGCCGCAATGCCAAGCGCGCGATAGGGCGGCACGGCGCCCCAATTCTTGTCGCCGCCATTGATAAGGTCGAACAGGATTGCCGAGGGCACAATGGGCGCGGGCGGCGCATGGGGCGCAACGCGAAAGCCGCGGCCCTGTCCCGCGAGCCAAGCCGTCACGCCGGACGCCGCATCGAGGCCATAAACCGAGCCGCCCGAAAGCACGATGGCATCGGCCATGCCCACTAGCCCCACCGGATCGAGCGCCTCGGTCTCGCGCGTGCCGGGCGCGCCGCCGCGCACATCGACGGCAGCAGCGGCTGGCTCGTCCGTGACGAGCACGCTCACGCCCGTGCGCGCGGAGGCGTCATGCGCCTGGCCCACACGCAAGCTCGCAACATCGGTGATGAGATTTCGCGCGCCGGGGCGTATCATCGCCCGACGCTAACGCAGCCCCCAAGAGAAAACCATGAAATTGAAGACACTCGCCGCGGCACTGGCGCTCGCGATTTCCGCGCCCTCTTTTGCCGCCGACGCGCCTGCCACACACCACATGATCGCCGCCGCCAATCCGTATGCGGCGAAAGCGGGCCTCGAAATGTTGCGCGCGGGCGGATCGGCCGTGGATGCGGCGATTGCCGCGCAATTGGTGTTGACGCTGGTCGAGCCGGAATCGTCGGGCATCGGCGGCGGCGCGTTCATGCTGCTCTACGATCCGAAGACGAAAGTGGTGACGAGTTTCGACGGCCGCGAAACAGCACCCGCATCTGCCACGCCCGGCATGTTCCTCGATGCCAGCGGCAGGCCGCGCGCGCATTTCGATGCAGTGCCGGGCGGGCTTTCCGTCGGCGTGCCGGGCACGATTGCAATGCTGGAAATGGCGCACAAGAAATATGGCCGTCTGCCCTGGGCAAAATTGTTCGAGCCTGCAATCAAGCTGGCAGATGAGGGTTTTCCCATGGGACCGAAACTGGCAGCCACAATCCGCGCTTTTCCGCAGATGGCAAAAATGCCGGATGTGAAAGCCATGTTCTACAAAGCAGACGGCACACCGCTGGCGCAAGGCGACATTCTAAAAAATCCGGAATTGGCGAACACGTTGCGCGCCATCGCCAAGGGCGGCGCGCAGGCGTTTTATACGGGCGAGATCGCGCAGGCGATTGTCGATAAGGTGCAACACGCGCCCATCAACAAAGGCGGCATGGCCCTCGCCGATCTTGCGTCTTATCACGCAGTGGAGCGGCCCGCTGTTTGCGGCACGTATCACGGCGACAGGCTTTGCTCCATGGGACCGCCGAGTTCGGGCGGCGTCGCCGTGGTGCAAATTCTGGGCATGCTGGAACGCTTTCCGCAAAGCGCACTGCAACCGAACAGCTTGAGCGAAGTGCATCTGTTTTCCGAAGCGAGCCGGCTGGCGTTTGCCGACCGTGCGAAATATCTGGGCGATCCTGAAACCATAGACGTGCCGGTCGCGGGCCTTATCGATCATGATTATCTGCGCGCGCGTTCCATGTTGATCGATCCAGCGCACGACATGGGCGAAGCGCAGGCTGGTACGCCGCCCATGCAGCACGCCGATTATGCGCCGCAGCGCACGCCGCAACTTCCCGGCACAAGTCATTTGTCGGTGGTGGATGATTCCGGCGAAGTCGTCTCCATGACCATGACGGTTGAATTCGTGCTCGGTTCGG
>DATCEI010000343.1:0-7869 GCA_036510185.1 Rhizomicrobium sp.
CCGCATGTCGGGGCCGCTTTCTTTTTGGGCCCAACGGATCGTCGAAAGCTGATTATACTATTATCATATCGTGGAGACGCGAACGCGATCGCGTCTCATCTGTCATTACATTACTTGCTGTTGAAGCCTTTGACCTGATTGTAAACGGCGCCGACATAGATCGCCACGATGAAGATCAGCGCCACCAGATCGGCGGGCGAATTGATGAATTGCTGATAGAAAAATCCGACGACGTAGATCACCACGCAGGATCCCGCGATGACCAGGCCCAGCAACGAATGTTTCTGGAAGAAATTCTTGAGCGCATCCATGCTTTCAAACTCGCTTGACGGCAGCCTGTCCCGAAGATCCGGATTTTACACAAAGCGCTGCTCTACCGCAAAGCCTACCCCCAGCCTCGCCTTGCCAAGCGAAACACATTATTCCGATTGGGCATGTGATTTGAAGGCCGCCTGAAAGGCGGGTAGTGGTACAGTTTGAAATTCCGCCCAGCTAGGACGCCTTTGAGCCGTCCCGCCTCCCATGTCATACTTTGAGCATGACAGCCAAGCGCCTCAAACGCCCGACCGACCCGATCCAGCGCGGGAAGCTTATCGGGGACATTTTGACCGGCCAGATAGAGGACCGGCAACCGGATAATAAGAACGCCGCTGCCGCTGAAATGGGCAGCAAGGGCGGCAATGCCCGTGCTGCTAAGCTTACGAAGAAACAACGCTCGGAGATTGCTCGGAAGGCGGCGGCAGGGCGGTGGAGGAATTAGGCGGCACTATCAATTCAAATGCCTGTTGCCCTCCAAATCGTTCAGCAATTTTTCTCTCATATTCGTATTTGTTTGGCGATGATTCCGCCATTTCCAGAACTCGGCCCAACTGCATCCTGAGGGCGCGCGCACCGATATCGTTCAAAAACTGAAACAGCTTTTTTTGGCGGTCGCCGCCTTTTGACTTGTTGGCCCTAAGCAGCGTCAATAGCTTTCCGTTGCTCTTTGCCAGCGGATAATAAACGTGATTCACCGTGAGATATTTGAATGGCCAAGGCCTGCCGCGTTCTAAGATCGCAAGGTCATAGAGTCTATGCCATTGCATGTAGAGTTCATTTGGAAACTCCAGCTCGTACTTCTTGGCCTCCTCCAAGACGTAGAGTTTAAAGGCCGCAATCACCTCTTCGGTGCTGGGGCTGTATCCAGCTAACGCGTAAACCAGATCCCGAATACCGAGCCTTGCGGAAGCGCCGACGATCAAATGGGCTTGCTTCGCGACTGCCGCGTACCTGGGGCCGAGCTTTTCTTCGGATGCAATAATTACGTTGCATAGGTCGATTAGCAGCGCCGAATCGAAACCGTGAACGGCGATGGGCGCTCCGCCGATGCCGACGTTGACCCATTGAAACTTAATGGGATTTTCGATCTTTTTGCGAAAGTCGATGCCGACGGCATCCGACATCACTTTGTTTGCAAGAAAGCGCGGTAGAACGCTGCCGCGTGATGCCAGCCCCAGTGCTCGCGCCATGCCCGTCTGACTAATAACAGCGGTCTTCTTTTCGTCGTCCAGCACGTAGCATTCCACGTCAATCCCAAGCTGCTCTTGGAAATTGCCTCGGTGGGTGGCCTTTACGCCCCAGCGGGCCGCAGCGGCCTTCTTAGCGATTGCCTTACGGGCATCGCCGCTAAGGGCTTCCCTGCGAGCGATGCCGCCTTTCGCCCGCGCCTTGAAAAGATCATCCATCAGCAAGCATCCTGAAAGTTACCGTGCTTGCTTGTAAGCCCCAACCCCGGCATAAGCAAGCATGAATATTTTTCAGGATGCTTGCTAAAAATGCTTGACGCTAAGCATAAAGTGACAGATACTATGGGCATGAACAAATTGACCCCCGCGAAACGCGCTCAGGCCCTCCAAATGATGGCGGAAAGCATTTCGCTTCGCGCCATGACACGCCAGCCGCACCACGCTGATTAAGCTCCTAGAGGACGCCGGGCAGGCGTTTTCCGAGTATCAGGACAAAACGCTGGTGAACCTGACTTGCAAGCGCGTACAGGTCGATGAGGCGTGGGCGTTTTGCTATGCCAAGCAAAAGAACGTAGCGACCGCGAAAGCCGCCCCCGAAGACGCTGGTGATATTTGGACGTGGGTGGGGATTGATGCGGACACGAAGCTGGTCGTCTCATGGTATGTCGGCGGTCGCGATAGCGAAGCGGCGATGATGTTCATGGACGATCTGGCCCCGCGTCTCGCCTCGCGCGTCCAACTCACCAGCGACGGCCACAAGCCCTATTTGGAAGCCATCGAGGGCGCGTTTGGGTGCGATATTGATTATGCAATGCTGGTCAAGATTTACGGCCAATCACTTGAAGGTCAGCGCCGCTATAGCCCCGCAGTTTGCACGGGTGCGCGCAAGTTTCGCGTTGAAGGAAACCCCGATCCCAAGCACGTTTCAACGTCGTTTGTGGAACGGCGAAACCTGAATATCCGCATGGGCAACCGCCGCATGACGCGCCTAACAAATGCCTTCTCGAAAAAGGCCGAAAACCACGCGCACATGATGGCGATCTATTTTATGCACTACAATTTCGTCCGGCTTCACCAAACTCTGAAAGTCACGCCCGCTATGGCAGCAGGCGTCACGTCGAAGCTTTGGGAAATGTCTGATATGGTCGCAATCTTGGAAGCATGGGAGGTGGCACAAGTGGCTGATCTGACCGGGCTTTTTTGAGCCAAGCACTTTAGGGAATACAAACGGTCAGCAAGCCGATGCAACGGGAACGCGCATGACAGGACGGCAGTATTTCGGTCAAAAGGGACAGGATCAATGGATCGTCGAGGAGGTGTTCCCCGGCAAGCGCAATGGCTGGTTTCTCGACCTCGCAGCAACTGATGGACAGACCCTAAGCAACACCCTCGTGCTGGAACGTGAGTTTGGTTGGAGCGGTCTCGCGATAGAACCGAATCCCGCAAGTTTTGAGCTATTGCAACAGAAGCGAACTTGTCACACCTGCAGCAGTTGCATCGATGCTGATTTTGGCACCGTTGAATTCCTGCCGAACCGAGAACTCGGCGGGATTATTTCGGATGACACCGACAACGCGCTCGCTATTAGGCCTTCATTAATTAAGGAGTGGCGCGAGTCGGGAAAAACCCTCACAGTTCCCACTATGCCGCTCGCGCACGTTCTTGACCAATACAACGCGCCTGCGGTGATTGACTTTTTCAGCTTCGATGTTGAGGGGGCCGAGACCCGCATCTTAAGAAACTTCCCCTTCACACGGTACCGATTTATGGCGATGTGCATCGAGCGACCCACTCTGGAACTCAATGCGCTACTCTTTCATCACGGATATGCTTTTGTGCGCAACAGGCAGTTCGACAGTTTTTATGTGCATGAGAGCCTACCAAGCATAGGTATTCTGGCGCGAGATAAATTTGAACAGGTTCCCAAAAAGGATTGGTAGGCTGCCTGGGGAAAATGCCTCTCCGTAATTTCAAACTGTACCACTACCGAAAGGCGAAATGGATTGACGGACACAACCCAGACCGACGATTTGGAAGAAGTCCCACCCCCGCCGGAACAGGGCAAGGGCGGCGGTGGCGGCGGGCGGCAGCGCCGGCAAGGCGCGCGTTATCGCGTTCACGAGATTATGGAAAGCGGCCGCTCCTCGGGTCCGCTGGGCATCGCCTTCGAAGCATTTCTGATTTTACTTATCGTCGCCAATGTTGCGGCCGTCACAGTGGAAACCGTCCCGCCCATCGGCGCGACCTATCACAAATGGTTCGGCTATTTCGAAATTTTCTCGGTCGTGATTTTCACCATCGAATATGCCCTGCGGCTTTGGACGGCGCCCGAAGACCCGCGTTTTGCGGACAATCCCGTGCGCGGGCGCCTGCGTTTCGCGTTGCAGCCATACATGATGATCGACCTGCTGGCGTTCGCGCCGGCCTATATCGCGCTGTTCATGCCGGTGGCCGATTTTAGAATCCTGCGCATGTTCCGGCTTCTGCGGCTGTTGAAAATGGCGCGCTATTCGCCCGCCGTATCGACGCTGGTGCATGTGCTGTCGCAGGAGCGGCGCGCGCTGTTCGGTACGCTGCTGTTGCTGCTTTGCGTGATGTGCATGTCGGCGGAGTTCATGTACGTGGTCGAAGGCCATGTGCAGCCTACCGTGTTCGGCACGCTGCCCGATTGCATGTATTGGGCGATCGTGACGCTGACGACGGTGGGTTACGGCGACAAGGTTCCCATTACCGAACTGGGCCGGCTCATCGCGGGCATCACGATGATCTTCGGACTTGGCCTGTTTGCCCTGCCCGTCGGCATCATCTCGGCAAGTTTCCTCAGCGAAATTCGCCGCCGCGATTTTGTCGTCACCTGGAACATGATTTCGCAGATTCCGCTGTTTCAGGGTTTTGAAGTGGCCGCGCTGAACGAACTCATCACCATGCTGCGGTCTTATCTGATCGATGAAGGCGCGCCCGTTGTGGTTGCAGGCGAACCGGCGGAAGCGATGTATTTCATCGTTTCGGGGCAGGCGATGCTGGAATCCGTGGAACGCAAGATCAAACTCGGCCCCGGCAATTTCTTTGGCGAGGATGCCCTTCTCCAGTCCCGGCCCCATGACACCTCTGTCATAGCGCATTCGTCGCTGCGGCTCCTTGCCCTGCCCGCGCAGGATTTCTCCGTGCTTATGCGGCGCCATCCCGCCATCCGGCGGCGGCTTGAGCGTCTCTCCGCGCGCAAACAGGAGAAAATCCACGCCCGGCGGCAAAAACGGCCGCAGCCCAAAGAGACGGCGTGAGACTATGCCGCCCTGCCCTCGGCTTGCGCGCTGCGGCGCACCCCATTATTTAGCCCTGAGACATTCGGGTCCGGGCCTGGAGCAAAGCGCGTTCGGCGCTGGCCGGTCGGGGTGCGGCCACAAGGGATAGTATGCATGCAGTCGCCGGCAACGACGACCAGTGAAAATCGTCGCCTGAGCCACCTCAAGCATCTTGAGGCCGAGAGCATCCACATCATCCGCGAGGTGGCGTCGGAGTTCCGCAACCCGGTGATGCTCTATTCCATCGGCAAGGATTCTTCGGTGATGCTTCATCTGGCGATGAAGGCATTTTACCCCTCCAAACCGCCTTTTCCGCTACTCCATGTCGATACGACGTGGAAGTTCCGCGAGATGATCCAGTTCCGCGACGAGACGGTGAAACGGCTGGGCCTCAATCTGCTGGTTCACATCAACGAAGATGGCGTGAAGCGGGGCATCAATCCGTTCGATTCCGGCTCATCGCTGCATACGCAGGTGATGAAGACGGAAGGGTTGAAGCAGGCGCTCGACAAATACGGTTTCGACGCGGCTTTCGGAGGCGCGCGCCGCGACGAAGAAAAATCCCGCGCCAAGGAGCGCGTGTTCTCGTTCCGCAATGCGAACCATGCCTGGGATCCCAAGAACCAGCGCCCCGAACTCTGGCGCGTTTACAACACGCGCGTGAAGCCCGGCGAATCCATCCGCGTGTTTCCGCTGTCGAACTGGACCGAACTCGACATCTGGCAATACATCATGATGGAGAATATCCCCATCGTGCCGCTGTATTACGCGGCGAAGCGGCCGGTCGTGGAACGCGACGGCACGCTGATCATGGTGGATGACGACCGCATGAAATTGCGCGACGGCGAGGAAGTGGAAATGCAGCTCGTGCGTTTCCGCACGCTCGGCTGTTACCCGCTGACCGGCGCGATTGAATCGCCCGCCACGACCATTGAGGAAATCGTCACCGAGATGTTCACCGCGCGCACATCCGAACGGCAGGGACGCCTTATCGATAGCGACGAAAATGCTTCGATGGAGAAGAAAAAGAGGGAGGGATATTTCTGATGAATATCTCTCTGTGTTCCCTCGCCCCCGTAGGGGGAGAGGGCAAGGGTGAGGGGGCCTTTCACCCTTACACCCCGTCTTCAACACCCCCTCACCCCGACCCTCTCCCCCGCTGCGCGGTGGCGAGGGGGAATGTGAGTTAGTCATGACCGCGCCCGCGACCAATCTTAAAGCCTATCTTGCCGAGCAGGAGCAGAAATCGCTGCTGCGGTTTCTCACCTGCGGCAGCGTCGATGACGGCAAATCCACGCTGATCGGGCGGCTGCTTTACGATTCCAAACTGTTGTTCGAGGATCACCTCGCGGCGCTGAAAAAAGATTCGAAAAAGCACGGCACCACCGGCGATGACATCGATTTCGCCCTGCTGGTGGACGGGTTGGAGGCCGAGCGCGAGCAGGGCATCACCATCGATGTCGCCTATCGTTTCTTCGCCACCGACAAGCGCAAATTCATCGTCGCCGACACGCCGGGCCATGAGCAATACACACGCAACATGGCGACGGGCGCGTCGAACTCCGAACTCGCCGTCATCCTCATCGACGCGCGCAAGGGCGTGCTGGTGCAGACGCGCCGTCACGCCTTCATCGCCTCGCTATTGGGCATTCGCCATGTCGTGCTGGCGGTGAACAAAATCGATCTGGTCGATTACTCGCAGGAAATTTTCGACAATATTGTCGCCGAATTCGTCGCCTTCGCCGAGCCGCTTGGTTTCCAGACATTGCTGCCGATCCCGATGTCCGCGCGCTACGGCGAGAACGTGCTGACGCGCAGCGAAAAGATGAAATGGTATGAGGGCCCTGCGCTGCTCGCCCATCTCGAAAACATCGACGTTGAAACGGCACTGGCCGACAACCCGTTGCGCATGCCCGTGCAATGGGTGAACCGTCCCAATCTCGATTTCCGTGGCTTTTCCGGCACGATCGTTGGCGGGCGCGTGAAGCCCGGCGACGCAATCGTGGTGGCCGGATCAGGCCGCACCAGCACCGTCACGCGCGTCGTGACGATGGACGGCGATCTCGATGAAGCTATTGCTGGCGAAGCGGTGACGCTGACGCTCGCCGATGAAGTCGATATTTCGCGCGGCGATGTGATTGCCGAACCGCATGCGCGCCCCGAAGTCTCCGATCAATTCGCCGCCCACATTCTGTGGATGTCGGAAGAGGAATTGCTGCCGGGCCGCCAATATCTGTTGAAGGTCGGCGCGAAAACCGTTCCAGCCACCGTCACCGAACTCAAGCACAAGATCGACGTCAACACGCTCGATCATTCTGCAGCGAAAACGCTGGCGCTGAACGAAGTCGGCTATGGCAATCTTTCGCTGGCGCAACCCATTGCGTTCGATCCGTATAAAGAAAATCGCGACACGGGCGGTTTCATCCTCATCGACCGCTTTACCAATGCGACCGTCGCCGCAGGCATGATCGATTTCGGCCTGCGCCGCGCGACGAACGTGCATTGGCAAGCGCTCGATGTCGACAAATCCGTGCGCGCCACGCTGAAAGGCCAGAAGCCTGCCGTGCTGTGGTTCACGGGTCTGTCAGGCTCCGGCAAATCGACCATCGCCAATCTTGTTGAGAAGGCGCTGTTCGCTGAAGGCCGCCACACCTATCTGCTCGATGGCGATAATGTGCGCCACGGCCTCAATCGCGATCTCGGCTTCACCGATGCCGACCGCGTGGAAAACATCCGCCGTGTGGGCGAAGCCGCGCGGCTGTTCGTCGATGCGGGACTTATCGTGCTCGTGTCGTTCATCTCGCCGTTCCGCTCCGAGCGGCGCATGGCGCGCGAATTGATGGGGCAAGGCGAATTCATCGAAGTGTTCGTCGATACGCCAATCGAAGTGTGCATGCAGCGCGATCCGAAAGGCCTTTATGAAAAGGCCAAGGCGGGCGAAATCCGCAACTTCACGGGCATCGACAGCCCGTATGAAGAACCAGAGAACGCCGAAGTGACGCTGAAAACTGTGGGCGAAGAGCCGACAACGCTGGCCTCACAACTGGTCACGCATCTGAAGT
>DATCEI010000344.1:0-9944 GCA_036510185.1 Rhizomicrobium sp.
TTCGTTCCGCGCGGGGAACGTGAGCGCGCGAAAGAGCAAGGCGACGATCCGCCCGCCGTTCCGTTCCTCAAACGCTTCACCGTTTTCAACATCGAACAATGCGAGGGCTTGCCCGCACACGTCACGCCTGCGCCCCGCATCCTTTCCGAGATCGAGCTTTCGCCTGACGCCGAAGCGTTGATTTCTGCGACGGCCGCGAAGATCGTCACCGGTAACGGCAAAGCCTTCTATCATCGTGGCGAAGACATCATCCGCCTGCCATCGCGCGAGGCCCATGTCTCGACGGCGGATTTTTATTGCACCGCCTTCCATGAACTCGGTCACTGGACCGCGCACCCGTCACGGCTTGCGCGCGATCTGCAACATCGCTTTGGCTCCGAAGCCTACGCGCGCGAAGAATTGATCGCGGAACTGACCAGCGCCTTTCTTTGCGCGCAGTTCAGCATCGCCCCGCAGGTGCGCCACACCGATTACATCGCAAACTGGCTGCAAATCCTCAAATCCGACAGCCGCGCGATTTTTCACGCCGCAAGTCAGGCGAGCAAGGCGAGCGATTTTATTCTCGCCTTTCGTAACCCCGAACCTCCGTCCGCTTAAAGCGGACGGTCGCGCCCATGCGCGCGGGGCCCTACGCGCGCTTTTCCCAAGGAGAATGTGTCATGCAGTTAAGCCATATTCCACTCGAACGGTTACACATCTCGCCCGTGAACATGCGTCACGGCAAACGCGCGCCCGATATTTCCGACATTCTGCCGAGCGTGCGCGCACGCGGCATCCTGCAACCGCTGCTCGTGCGTCCCAACGCGGACGGCTACGAGATCGTGGCGGGCAGGCGTCGTTATTTCTCCGCCAAGGCGGTGAAGGAAGAGGGCGGCGTTGTTGCGGATATTCCATGCGCGATCATGGAGGAGGGCGACGACGCAAGCGCCGTCGAAGCGTCCCTCATTGAAAACGTCGCCCGCCAGAACGCCGACCCTCTCACCGAATACGAAACCTTCAACAGGCTCATCAAGGAAGGTCGCAGCGTCGAGAACATCGCCGCAACCTTTGCCATCACGCCGCAGGTCGTCCGCCAGCGTTTGGCGCTCGCCAATCTTCTGCACAAGATCAAGGACGCCTATCGCGCCGACAAGATCGATGACGAAACCTTCCAGCATCTGACCTTGGCGACCAAAGGCCAGCAGCTTGATTGGTGGAAAATGTTCGTCAGCGACGACGAGAACACGCCCTATGGTTCCGATCTCAAGCACTGGCTCTGCGGCGGACAATCCATTGCGACCAATGTCGCGTTGTTCGATCTGGCGGACTATCGCGGCCACACCATCACCGACCTGTTCGAGGAGCAAAGCTATTTCACGGATAGCGATCTGTTCTGGCAATTGCAGAACGCGGCCATCGAGGCAAAAGCAGAAGCCTATCGCCAAGCGGGTTGGAGCGACGTGATCGTGCTGGAAGTGGGCGAGAATTTCGCGATCTACGATCACGAAAAGACGCCCAAGAAGAAGGGCGGCAAAGTTTACATCGCCGTCTCGCGCCGGGGCGAAGTCACCCTTCACGAAGGCTGGTTGAGCCGCAAGGCGGCTCGGAAATCGGCACAGGACGACAACGGTGGCAACGCGCCAAAATCAGCAGGTGCCAAGCCACAGATGACACAGGCGATGGAGAACTATCTTGAACTCCATCGGCACGGCGTCGTGCGGCTCGCGCTGTTGCGCGATCCCGCCGTCGCCTTCCGTCTCATGGTCGCCCACGCCATTGCACCCACTGGCAATTGGCATGTTCTGCCGGACGGATTGCGCGCCCGCTCGAAAGAGATCGACGCGAGCGTCCGGCAAAGTGCCGCTTTCATTCAGTTTGACGCGGAATACAAGGCCGTGATCGCACTCCTCGACGTGCCGAAGGAAGCCGATACGGTCGTGATCTTCGCGCGCCTTCTCACCATGACCGACGCCGAAGTCATGCGCGTGGCGGCGTTCGCCATGGCGTTGACCCTTGGCGTGGGCGAGGGCACCGTGGAAGCGGCGGGGCTGCATTTGAAAGCCGATGCGATGGGCATCTGGAACCCGGACGAGGCGTTTTTCGATCTGTTGCGCGACCGCACGGTGGCAAACGCGATGCGGGCCGATATCGCGGGCAAAGCCGTTGCCAAAAGCAACGCGGGCGAAAAGCTTAAGACGCAGAAGCGCATCCTCCGCGATTTTCTTGGCGGTGAAAATGGTCGCGCGAAAGTGGAAAACTGGCTTCCGGGCTGGATGCGTTTTCCGTTCGTATCCTATGGCAAAGGCGCATCGCGCCTTGCCGATGCAGCCAAGGCCGCAACGAAAGCACTTGCGGCTGGCTGAGAATACTACGGGCGGCGGACCAACCGCCGCCCGTTATTTCCGCCGCGCGGCAGGGCGGGATTTGCCCGCTACCGATTTTGCTGAATTTCTTTTCGCGCCGTCACGTCCAAGGCCGATTTCTTTCGCCAGCGTTGACCGGCGCGCCGCGTAAGCGGGCGCCGTCATCGGGTAATCCGACGGCAGTTTCCACTTCGCGCGATATGCCTCCGGCGACATGCCATGACGCGTGCGCAGATAGCGCTTGAGCATCTTGAGCCGCTTGCCGTCTTCCAGGCAGACCAGATAGTCGTTCGTCACCGAGGCCTTGATCGCGACCGCAGGTTTGCGTTCGGGTTCGCCCGCCGCAAGAGCGCTGAACACATGATGCACCGCCCGGAGAAGCCGCTCGATCTCATTTGCGGGCACCTTGTTGTGCGCCACATAGGCACGCACAAGCTCGCTCGTCAGTGTCAGCGTTGTAGTCGTTTCCAGCATCGATCCCTCGCACGAAGCCACGATTCACCACGGATTGGCCCTTGTCGCAAGCGCGCTCCGGTTGCCTGACCATGATCGAACTTTCATCTCCGTTGCTGGTTCAAAGACCATTCCCCCGCTCATTGGCTTGAACCTATGGGCCCGTCCGGCCCTTCCCGAAACCATCGCGGCCAACAAATTTCCCCGCGCGTGCCCGCGCTCCTCGCGGCCCAAATTTGTTCGCTGCTCCGGTGCTCCGCTCGCGCTTCGCCCCAAAGGGTTCGGGTGCCGGAGCGGCCCCATGAACGGTTCGCCATCGCGAAGGAATGGTCTTTCGCGAACATCAAACGGAGAACCTTCATGTCATCCATCGGTCAAGTCACCCGTCAGGCCAACGGCTCCTTCAAAGGCCATCTGAAGACTCTCGCCTTCCGCGCCGACATCTCCATCGTCACCAACGCCGACAAGAAAACCGACGAGCAGCCGAACTATCGCGTGCTCTGCGGCGGCGTCGAAATCGGTGCCGGATGGATTCGCCGCTCGGAATCTTCGGGACAGGATTATGTGAGTCTCAGCCTTGCCGATCCGTCCTTCGGCCCGAAAAAACTCTACTGCAATTTGGGCCGCGCCGCAGGCCAGGACGATGACGACCTGCTGGCCATAATTTGGAATCCGGCGAACTGAAGCCGCCATCACTGATGCTCCCGCGCGTGTCTCGCGCGGGAGCATTCGTCTCTGACGTACAGCGTGCGGCGGTACGCGGGGCGAAACGCTTCGTATCGCTCGCCCCGCGAAATCGCTCACGAACTCGGGCATAAACTTGCGATGGACGATGAAGACGACGACGACTGCAAACGCGCGGCGGAAGCCCGCAAGGGAAGTCCGTACCTCAACACCGCGCAGGCGGCATATTATCTCGGGATTTCCGAGCGCAAGCTGGAAGCGTTGCGCATCAGCGGCGCAGGCCCGGTCTATCGCAAACACGCCACTTGTGTCCGCTATCACATCAAAGACCTCGAACTCTGGTCGGACACCACCAAGCGCACAAGCACGCATACGGCCGACGACGATGCGCCGCAATCGTAATTGGCGTTTGCGGAATTTCGTCTCGCGGCCCGCAGCGATCGTGTGCGCCATGGCGGTTTCCATAGGAGCGCTTTTATGGAGCGGTTCCATGCCCGATCGCGCGCTGTTGCTGTGGAACGCAACTGCCAGCGCACCGCTCGGCCTTTACCGCGTGCGGGCGAAAAATCATCCCGCGCGAGGGGAGTTGGTACTGGTCATTCCTTCCCGCTTTGTGGCTGCATTTGCGGCGTCACGCGGCTATTTGCCGATGGGAATTCCCCTCGTCAAACGCATCGCCGCACTTGCCGGAGACACCGTTTGCGCGCGCAACGATGTGATCTTCATCAACAGCAAACCCGTCGCCTCCCGGTTGCGGTCCGATCACCAAGGCCGGGTCTTGCCGGGGTGGTCCGGGTGTCGCGCGCTTGGCCGGGACGAGGTTTTTCTATTGATGCTGCAGGTCCGCGATTCCTTTGACGGGCGGTATTTTGGACCAATCCGCGCCGCCCAGATCGTAGGCCGTCTGGTGCCGTTATGGACATACTGACCGCCGCCAGTGTTTGCGCGCTGTTCGTTGCGGGGCCGCATTCCTGTGTGGCGTCCGCGCGGGTTTCCTCGCCTGCCGTCGCGCAATGGCAGCCCTTGATTGCCGATGCCGCGCACCGTTTTGGCATTCCCGAAGACTGGATTCGCGGCGTGATGCGACTGGAAAGCGGCGGCCACACAATGCTTGACGGTGTGCCAGTCACATCATCCGCAGGCGCGATGGGGCTCATGCAGCTCATGCCCGGCACATATGCGGATATGCGCGCGCGATACGATCTGGGAGCCGACGCTTACGATCCGCATGACAACATATTCGCGGGCACAGCTTACATGCACGAGATGTTTGTGCGTTACGGCTATCCCAATCTGTTTGCTGCCTATCAGGCGGGTCCGGCGCGACTGGAGCAGTTTCTTTCGACCGCGAAACCGCTCCCGAAATCCACCGTGGATTATATGAATTTGCTCGTTTCCGGGACCGGAAACGAGCTCACGGCACACGAAAAACCGGCTTCGCGGCCCCCGAAATCGGCTCGCGATCCGCTGTTTTTCGTGCGCGGCGAGGACGAAATTTCGTCATCCGCACCCGCAATATCCGCGCAGCAGCCGAACGGTTTGTTCGTGCCGCTGCACAAGGACACGCCCTAACGCAGCTTGGGGAATTGTCAGGAGATCGCTGGAATGGAAATCGCGGAGGGGCCTTGATTTTGGAAGAGCAAGATAAAGAAGGGATGGCGCCAAATTTGGCGCATCTCCTTGTCTGCACATCCAAAAACTTGGCGCCATGCGCGTTTTTCGTGGCGCCAAGAATTTTCAAGCGATTGATTTTGTTGAATCGGTTGGCGCCAGTTGGAGATTTGCGTATCCGGACTTCAAATGCGCGCTCGCGCTCCCGAGGCTTGCGATGACAGAGGACGACGACTTCGCGCCAAAACTCGGCCGCAGCCGCACAAAAGCCGGTACACGCGAGCAGAGCTATCTCAACCGTGTGCTCAAGGGCCTCGCGCGTGAAGGTGGCCGTCACGTCCGCAGCAGCCGCTTCAAGGGCAATCGGATCGGGCGCGGTTCCGGCGTGGGCCGTGTGCTGCGGTCGCGCGACGAGTTCGCGGCCTTCCGTTCGCGGCGCGTGATCGTACAGGCCCGTGTGGTCAAACTTGGCGGTCGCGGCTTGAAGGGTGCGCAACGCCATCTGCGCTACATTCGGCGCGATGGCGTCACGCGCGATGGTGCGCCGGGCGCACTCTACGACAAGGACCATGACAAGGCCGACGGACGCGCCTTCATCGCGCGCGCGGAAGGCGACCGGCATCAGTTCCGGTTCATCGTCTCGCCGGAAGACGGTGCGGAATACGAAGATCTGAAGCCGGTGATCCGCCGCCTCATGGACCGCATGGAGGACGATCTAGGGACCAAGCTCGATTGGGTCGCGGCGGATCACTACAACACCGGCCAACCCCATACCCATATCATCGTGCGGGGGAAGGATGATCGCGGGCATGATCTCATCATCGCACGAGAATATATCGCCCATGGCATGCGCGAACGGGCGGCAGAGATCGTCAGCCTCGATCTTGGACCACGCTCGGATTTCGAAGTGCAGGGCGCACTCCGCAACGAAATGGAGCAGGAACGCTTCACGAGCATCGATCGCGATCTTCTGCGTCAGGCCGATGCGGACGGATTGGTGGCGGCGAGGAGCCGCGATGCGTTTCGCCAGACCTTGCGGGCAGGGCGCCTGCAGAAACTTCAGCGCCTTGGCCTCGCAGAGGAAGTCGTGCCCGGACACTTCCGGTTGTCACCGGATTTGAGGGATACGCTTCAGCACCTGGGCGAGCGCGGCGACATCATCAAGACCATGCATCGCGAACTCACGGCTGAGAATCGAGAACGGGCCGCCGCCGACTATGCGATCTATGATCCGGCTGCGCACAGCGAAAAACTGGTGGGCCGGGTCGTGGCGCAAGGATCTTCCGACGAACTGCATGAGCGACGCTATGTGATCGTGGATGGTACGGACGGTCGCGCGCACTACGTCGATGTGGGCCTTGTGGAAACGCACGAGATTCCACCCGCCGGAGGGATCATCGCCATTGCGCCCGCGAGTGCCGGGGTCAGGCCCTCCGATCGGACCGTCGCCGAAATCGCGGCCGCCCATGATGGCCACTACAGTGCCGCACTCCACGCCGAACACGATCCGTCGGCATCCCCGGAATTTGTGAGGTCTTATATACGGCGGCTCGAAGGCCTGCGACGTGAGGGCTTGCCGGTGGTGCGGGATAGCGACGGCAGCTGGGTCGTGTCGCCGGACCATCTGCAACGGGTCGAACATTTTGAGCAAAGGCGGTCGCGCGCGCATCCCGTCCACATCGAAATGCTTTCGCCCCTGACCATCGAACGGCAGGTGGCGGCGGAAGGCGCCACTTGGCTGGATCGCGAGTTGACGGCTGGCGTGCCGTCCGAATTTCGCGAGGCGGGATTTGGCAAGGAGGCCCGCGAAGCGCTGGACCGCCGTCGCCTCTGGCTGATCGAACAAGGGTTGGCGCGGCAGGAGGGCGATCGCACCGCGTATTCATCAGGGATGGTGTCGGAATTGCGCAAACGGGAACTGACAGCAGTCGGAGCGCAACTCTCAACCGAAACGGGGCTTCCTTATGCGGAGACAGGAAAGGGCGCTCACATCTTGGGCACCTACAGGCGCCGGATCGATCTCGCAAGCGGGCAGTTCGCGATGATCGAGAACACACGCGAATTCACGTTGGTCCCATGGCGACCGGTACTCGAACAATCCTTGGGCAAGGAGGTATCCGGCATCGTGCGTGGCGAGACGATTTCGTGGACTCTCGGACGACAGCGTAGTGGACCTTCAATCTCTTAGCCTGACGGTGCGAGAATTGCGCTTTGCCGTACTGCGCGCTTTTACGCCGCCTTTAGCGGACGGGCGCGTTCGATCCGCTGCCGATCCTTGGGATTGTGTGTTGCCGCCCAAAGATCGCTGCGCCGTTGCACGTTCAACCAGAAGTCCGGGCTGTTTCCGAACACGCGGGCCAAAATAAGGGCGGTCGCCGCTGTCACGTTCCGGCGGTCGTTACACAACTCGTTGACATGCTTGCGCTGTACGCCCATCGCATCGGCCAGCGCGCCTTGGGTCAGGCCCAGCGGCTGCATGAATTCTTCGATAAGTATCTCGCCGACCGTCGCCGGTTTACGTTTTGTCGTCAGCATAATTCGCCTCGTTTCACCTGTAGCTGTGGTCGTCGAGATAGACGCCTTCAGCTTCGCCACGGCCGCTGTCCCATTGAAACACCAGCCGCCATTGTTTGTTGACGCGGATCGAATGGAACCCGGCGAGATTGCCGCGCAGCTTCTCGAAATGATTGCTGGGCGGCACGCGCAAGTCCTGATCGGTCGTCGCATCGTCGATCATCTGAAGCTTGCGAAAGAGGCGGCTTTCGAGGTCAGACGGGATTTTGCGGGAATGGATATCCTCCACGAAAAAGGCCCGCAGCCAGTCGTCCCGAAAGCTCACAATCATTCGGCGGCTCCAAGTATGAGTATATGTACCACCCTACGGTACAAATTGCAAGAGTCCTGTTTCGTGGAAGCAAGGCACGGACCAATGTCGGGCTTGTGAACTTGCCTGGCATGGGAACCGTGCGGCGTTCTGCGGCTCCAGCGTAAGCTGACGCCGTTGTCGAAAATTCACTTTCGAACGACTCCTTGTTGCCAGCAGGAGCTTCGTTCGTGACACCGACAAAATTCCTCATCGGACAAATCCTCATCGTGCTGGCAGTCGCGGTCGGTGGCGTGTGGTTCGCCACGGAATGGCTCGCCTGGCATCTCGCGTTTCAACCGCGATTGGGCGCTGCATGGTTCACGCTGTTCTCGTTTCCCTTCTATCTGCCGTGGCGCCTGTTCGAGTGGTGGTATGCCTATGACGCTTACGCGCACGACCTTTTCAACACCGCCGGTGCGATAGCTGCCACAAGCGGTTTTCTCGGCTGCGCGGCTGCGATTGTCGGCTCATTGTGGCGTGCGCGCCAGGCAAAGAACGTCACGACCTATGGCTCATCACGTTGGGCAAACCGGAAGGAAATCACGAAAGCAGGTTTATTCCGGCCCGCCGGTGTGTTCCTCGGGCGCCTCGACGGTGACTATCTCCGCCATGACGGCCCCGAACACGTCATGGCCTTCGCGCCGACCCGTTCCGGCAAAGGCGTTGGACTCGTCGTTCCAACCTTGCTGTCCTGGACACATAGCGTCGTCATTCACGATATCAAGGGCGAAAACTGGCAACTGACCGCAGGCTGGAGAAGCCGATTCTCGCATTGCCTGCTGTTCAATCCGACGGATGCGCGCAGCGCGCGTTACAATCCACTTCTGGAAGTCCGAAAAGGATCGGATGAAGTCCGCGATGTGCAAAACATTGCCGACATCCTCGTCGATCCCGAAGGCGCCCTGGAACGCCGTAGTCATTGGGAAAAGACGAGTCACTCCCTTCTCGTCGGCGCGATTTTGCATGTTCTCTATTCCGAGAAGGAGAAGACCCTCGCGCGCGTCGCAAGCTTCCTGTCCGATCCCTTAAGGTCGTTCGAGCACACGCTGCGCGCCATGATGGCGACCAATCATCTCGGCACCATCGACAACCCAGTCGTCCATCCCGTCGTTGCGTCCGCCGCGCGAGAAGTGCTGAACAAATCGGACAATGAACGCTCTGGCGTGTTGTCCACCGCCATGTCGTTTCTTGGTCTCTACCGTGATCCTACTGTCGCCACGACTACGGCCGCCTGCGATTGGCGCATCGCGGACCTCGTTGATGCCACGCGACCGGTTTCGCTCTATCTCGTGATTCCGCCATCGGATATTTCGCGGACCAAACCGCTGGTGCGCCTGGTCCTCAATCAGATCGGCCGCCGCCTCACGGAAAAACTCGAAGGCGATCCGGCAAAGCTGCGCAAGCATCAGCTGTTGATGATGCTGGACGAATTTCCCGCGCTCGGAAGATTGGACTTCTTTGAGACCGCGCTTGCATTCATGGCTGGTTACGGCATTCGCGCTTATTTGATCGCCCAAAGTCTGAATCAAATTTCGAAAGCGTATGGCGAAAACAATGCCATCCTCGACAATTGCCATGTCCGCATCGCGTTTTCGTCGAATGACGAACGCACGGCCAAACGCATTTCCGATGCGTTGGGCACAGCGACCGAACTGCGCGCTCAACGCAACTACGCCGGCCACCGGCTTTCACCCTGGCTTGGTCATGTCATGGTCTCCAAACAGGAGACCGCGCGCGCCCTTCTCACTCCGGGCGAAGTCATGCAATTGCCGGCAACCGACGAGTTGGTCCTTGTGTCGGGACTTGCGCCAATCCGCGCCAAGAAGCTGCGCTACTACGCCGACCGCAATTTCACGTCGCGCATAGAATCGGCGCCGATTTTGGCCGATGGCGCATATCGCGATTGCCCTGCATCCCGCGCCGATGACTGGAGTGGTCGGACACAGGGTCTGCACAATCGACTTCTCGAAGCCGCCGGGCGAGAAACG
>DATCEI010000345.1:0-3988 GCA_036510185.1 Rhizomicrobium sp.
CCCGCCACAAAAAGAAGCGCCAGCAGGGCCGTGCCTCGGCCCAGAAACTTCAGGTCATTTGGAATCATACGGGTCCACTCAAATCGAAATAACGATGCTGCGTCGAGAACGGTCCCGCCTCCATACCCTTCGCATCTGCAACAATGTAGTTAGTCGAACGCCGAATGGAATGGCAGGGCTGCCACACCAAGGCAAGAATCGTGTCGTGGCGAAACAATCTTTCGCGAGGGCTGCGAATGGGCCGTCAGCCGCCCATGTCAGGCTCGCAATGCATATCCTACCAGATCAGCGAAAAAAGCCGATCCACCAGAAGTTTCATGCAAGGAACCGCCGCCGCTATTATCCCGACTACGACCAGAAAGAGGCCGACAAGGGATAAATCGTGCGACCAGCCCGGACGATGGACAGACGCCATAATCTCCTCCCAAGGCGGATTTTTTACCATCCGCTCGGGAACCATCATGCACCTGTCGGGCGCGTGGCGCCAGATATACAACGCTAAATTCTGGGGTCTTCGCCCTGATGGGCGTGGGCGATGGCGGCTTTCAGCGCCTTGTCGATCTTGCCGCTGTTCAGGATCACCTTCTCATCGTGAACGTCCTGCACCGCGCTCATCGGAACGATGAAGTCACCGGCATTCTCGATATAGATCACGATCTCATGCGCCCGTACTTCTCGCACCGCACCGAATGTGTGCTGACCATCGTGCAGGAACACGTCGAAATCTGGCTGAATGTTCTCGGTGGGCATTGGCGATTTCCTCTTGGTGAATGCGACTTGTTCCTTCAAGTCAGGATAAGCTTTTTAGATCACCCGTCCACACTTGGGGGATCGCTGGCCGGAAAGCTTTCTTCGATCGCTTCATCCAGACGTTCTTCCACTTCGGCTTTATGCTGAACGCTTGCCAGCGGCGGATCCATCTCCGTGTAGATCGGAACGCCGTTCTTGAGCGTGAGTGTAACCGGCGTCCTCTCCGCAATATCGGCAATGCGCGCGCGCTGTTCCTCGCTGAGATTTCCTTCCAGACGAATCCTGCGGTCGATGCGCTCTCCATCGGGTTCGCGCGTGAAGTGCAAATCGATGTGAGCCGCTTTCAAATCCCATTGTTTGCGGTCCGCATACATGCGCAGTGTGATGGCCGTGCAGGACGCCAGACTGGCGAGCAGAATTTCGTAGGGCGAAGGCCCCGCATCTTTGCCCCCGTTGGCAACGGGTTCGTCGCTGATCAGATCGTAATGTCTGGCCTTGATCGTCACCGCGTAATGTGCCGTTCCGATTGTTGCGTTTGCATATGCCATGACGCGCGCCTCGATCGTGGGACGCTGTGAATGAACAACCTTTCAGCGATCTCTGCAATCTTTTCGGCGGCTTTTACGAGGCGTTGGAGCGCAAGCACCGGCCGGTGGGTGGATCAGAATGTTCCATGCGTGGCACGACTTCGCCCGCGCCGCCTCCACAGGCGATCCAGCGAAAGTCGTGATCGGC
The DNA here is from genome assembly GCA_036510185.1 of Rhizomicrobium sp. Taxonomy (GTDB): domain Bacteria; phylum Pseudomonadota; class Alphaproteobacteria; order Micropepsales; family Micropepsaceae; genus Rhizomicrobium. The sequence continues at coordinate 1,486 of DATCEI010000345.1, forward strand.
ATTGTCGCCGATACTTCTGTCGGCGGTCAGCGCGCCGAAGCCATGCGGCGCCACGCTGCCTGTGACCGCTCCATCTTTGCATGAGGTGAGTTGATCGGAATCGGACGCAACACAATAGGCAAACTGGATGTCGAAGGCGCAGCTATTGCGAAAGCCCCAATGCGCGCCATTGCTTTCGATGCTGAGACATTTCGAAGGATCGGCGTCTTGCGAAGGCTGTGCGTCGTATTGCTGCGGCGGCAATGAGAAAGATTGCGTGGCCGCGACCGTCGCGCTGCCGAGAATAATCGGATTTTCAGCTACAGGCTGATCGATAGTATGGATCACCGATGTCCGCACATCGATTGCCTGCAACGGCGTAACGGATTGCGTTGACCTCGCCGGTGTAACGGGTAGTTGCGTATCTGGCTTATTGACGGCGGGCAAAGACGCAGGCGCGCTGGAAGAGGGCAGGTGATCGCGCGAATACCACGTCGTATAGCGGAGATGGCCATCAGGCGCTTTCTGCGCCATTTGCAGATCTCCGGTTGAGGAAGACCACACCGCTTCGGACCATCCATCGCGATACCGGATGTAGATCTCTCTGGGCATTATCCAGAACCGTCCCATAGTATCGCCGTCTTCGTCAGACACGTTGCCGGTTCGATCATCATAAAACGAAAACAGCATTCTTTTCGCGGCGCCGTCAGTCCCCGCAATGGCCAGCGCCATCCCGTCTTCCGACTGGGAGAGTTTAAGTGCATATCCGCTTGCGGTTTTGAATGAAGCGCCGGAAACGGCATCCAGAAAATTTCGTCCGCTGGTTTCGTTGGGATTTGCAATTGCCTGTGCTGAAGTTGCGCCAACCATCGCGGATGCCGAGGCCGCCGCGCTCAGATAAAATGCGATTGCTCCAAACGCTGCTTTTGCGATCTGTCTCATTGCCGTGCCCCAGTCGATGACATTCGGGCGCCCCGCTCACTGTGCAGATTGAGCCGGGGTCACGGCGATTGCCAATTAACATTGGACCAATCGCTAACGAAACATTTCGTTTCTTGTTCGAGGTTTTACGAGAATCGCGAAGTTCCCAATGCGTTCAGCTCGCGGCAACGCCGACGGCCTGCACCGCGGCGGGCAAGGTGATGAGAAACGTCAATCCGAGGGAATCGGATTCAATCCGCAAATCGGCTTTCAGCGATTGCGCCAGCGAACGGATCAGCCGGAAACCGACGCCACCTTTCATACTGGGATCCTGATCTTCCGGGAGGCCGACGCCATCGTCACTGACTTCGATGGTCAGCCGCCCGTTTTCCTCGCGGCGGCATCCCAGCGAAATCTGAACCGGAATGCCGGTGGGATGTGCGTGCTTGATGGCATTCATCACGATCTCACTGACCATCAGTCCGATCTGCTGCGCCTGTTCCGGCGATACGTTGCAGTTTGCGCTCAGGCGCTGGACAAGGTTGGCGCGGCCGCTCAGTGCAAGCGAGGACACCAGCGTCGCGCAGGCCTCGATCAGATAGTCGCAGAGATTGATGTCGCCCTTGTGCGGCTGTTCCGCGAGACGGCGATGCAGATGGCCGATGCTGACAATCTTTCCGGCGGTTTCCCGCAGTATCGCGCTGGCGGTTTCGCGGTTCAGCGTTTCCGGCCCCTTGGACACGGCATTGGCCTGGGTCTGTACCAAGCTCGCCAGCAGCGAAAGATGATTGGAGATTCGGTGGTTGGCCTCCCGAAGCAACTCGCCCTCTGGCAGCCGAGGATGGGATTCCGCCGTCACGATCGAGAGGGTCATTGGGTATTCTCCGCGTTCCAAGCCTCGGAAGGTAGGCCTTAAGCTTAGCAAATTCAATTTTTTCTTAATTACTTCAATTGGTTATATAGGTATAAAGCCGCAAAGACGATTTGGAACTCAACGGCGTTGTGTACGTATTAGCACCAATAAACGTCTTGTTTGACTAATGAGTAAGTGCTATAAAATCTCAGTCGATGGAGAAAGCCTGTTGGGGAAATCGGACATGGGCGATCTGACGCGCGGCGAACGTCTGCAAATTATGTTGACCACGGAAGAGGTTGATGCGGTGGACACATGGCGATTTTCCCGCCGCATGCCCAGCCGCGCCTCTGCCGTGCGCGAATTGCTTAAGCGCGGGCTGGCGTCCGAAGGTTTTGCGGCGGCTGAAGCGGGCCGTCATTCCAGTGAATTCGGCGTCGTCGAAGCCGGGGAAGAACTGAACAAAGCTGAAAAATAAGCCTTGGCTAGCGGCATCGATATGCGGCTGCACAAACCGTCGGATAATTTGTCGAACATCCTAATATCGCACATGGCCGTTTGAGTTCTGCGTCGCGCGAAAATCTCTCTCTGGAACCCCAGCATAGTCGGGCCGTTATCTGATGGTCATCAATCTGGGAGACGCATCATGAGCGGAACGAAATCGGACGAACGGAAGAAACCCGATCTGCGGGACAATTTGCCGGGCCGGGAAAGCGGCGGCGTTTCCGACGCCGAATTCGTGGGCGATGA
>DATCEI010000346.1:0-4253 GCA_036510185.1 Rhizomicrobium sp.
TTCCGCCGCGCCATGGCCACCATCGTGGACGCGAACATGACCCATCTGATCGCATCCCTGATCCTGTTCCAGCTGGGTTCCGGGCCGGTGCGCGGCTTTGCCGTCACGCTGGGCGTGGGCATCATCACCTCTTTCTTCACGGCGGTGATGGTGACGCGGCTGATTGTGATCGCCTGGCTTAATATCGCGCGGCCAAAACGGTTGGCGATATAAGCGTCAGCCCCGCGAAGTGCGAAGCGGTTCGCGTCAGGCTGCGCGCCAATTGAAGAAACCGTCGCGTGACTCTGCACTAGGCCGGACGGCCTCGCGGCGCTAAACTCCGGCCAGACTCAACACCGGGGAAAACGCCATGGCCGCCTTTCTGGGCAATCTTCGCAACGTGGTCATCGCGGGCTTTGTGCTCGCCATTCTGATCGCGCTGCTTCACCTGAAAATGCAGGGCGCCGATTTCAACGCCTATGTCTTCTGGCCGTTCGTGCTGCGCTGGCTGCACATCATCTGCGGCGTGATGTGGATCGGCCTCTTGTGGTATTTCAATTTCGTCGCCACGCCGACCATGCCGAAAATCCCCGACGAGCTGAAACCCGCGCTTGGCCGCTTCATCACGCCGGCCGCTTTGTTCTGGTTCCGCTGGTCGGCGATGGGCACGATCGTGTTCGGCATCGCGCTTGCGTGGATGAACGGCTATCTGCTGCAGGCCTATACGCTGGATAGCATCGAAGGCTTCACCGATGAGAAGAATATTCTCATAGGCCTCGGCATGTGGATGGGCACGATCATGTGGTTCAATGTCTGGTTTGTGATCTGGCCGAACCAGCAGAAGGCGCTGAACATCGACGGCAAATATCCCGATTTGTCGAAAGAGGCGAAAGCCGCGTCCGCGAAAACGGCCGGCCAGTTCAGCCGTATCAACACGCTACTCTCCATTCCGATGCTGTTCTGCATGGCGGGGGCGACGCATCTGTTTGCATAGAGCGCAGCCCCGCGAAGTGTGCAGCGGTTCGCGTCAGGCTGCGCGCAAAACAAAAAAGAGCCGCGCGGGAAACCGTGCGGCTCTTTTGCGTTGAGCGAGCCTTGCGAAGCGCATGTGAAAAGCGTGGACAGACCGCGCTATTTTTCTGCTTTATTCGCGCCGAAAGAAAAACGCGCGCACTTGTTTGCGCTTTATGCCTTCAACAGCGAAATCGCGCGCGTGGGCGAAAGCGTCCGCGAACCCATGATGGGCGAAATCCGCCTGCAATGGTGGCGTGAAACAGTGGAGGCCGCGCGCGAGGGCAAGCCCCGCAATCACGATGTGGCAGTAGCTTTGGCCGAATTGTTCAAGACCGTGGATTTGCCGCAGAACCTGTTCGACGTGATGATCGACGCGCGCGCCTTCGATTTCTCGCCGGATGTGTTTGCGGATTTTGCGGCACTCGAAACCTATGCGGACGCGACATCCGGCTCACTGATGAAACTCGCCGCACGCGCGCTCGGTGCGGGCGATGAACGCGACGCGCAAGCGCGTGAAGCAGGCATCGCCTATGCACTGGTGGGATTGCTGCGCGCGATTCCATTTCATGCCGCGCGGCGCAAACTCTATCTGCCAATGGATTTGCTGAATGCGGTCGATCTGACGCCAGATGAAATCTTCGCCGGACATGGCGGTGTCAAACTCAAAGCCGTCATCAATCAACTCGCGCTGAAAGCCAAAGAAAAACTCAACGCCGCGCGCGCTTTCGGCAAACCGGGCAAAGCGCTGCCAGCGTTCCTGCCCGCATCGCTGGTGCCGCTTTATCTGAAACGCGTGACCAAACCCCGCTTCGATCCGTTCCGGGATCCTGCCGATGTTCCAACCCATCGCCTGCAATGGGCGCTACTGAGTGCCGCGACGCGGAGAAAGTTTTGATGAGTTTACATATTCCCTCCACCGTCATTGCCCGGCTTGTCCGGGCAACCCATTTTCCTTTTTAAAAAGAACAAATTGGATCGCCCGGACAAGCCGGGCGATGACGGAGAAGGAAAGTGAAATGGTTGAAAACTACTCCGCCGCTTCCGATTGAGGGCGCAGCCATGCTTCCAAATCCGCAATCGCGCGATGCGCCATCATCTTTTTTCGATCTTTGCCGCGCGCTTTCAGTTCCGGAAACAGGCCGAAATTCACATTCATCGGCTGGAAGGTTTTTTCATCCGCGCCGCCGGTGATGTGACCCAGCAACGCGCCGAACGCCGTGGTCGGCGGCGGTAGAGTGGTTTCTTCGCCACGCAATTCCGCTGCCGCGAAACGACCGGCCAGCATGCCGATGGCCGCACTTTCCACATAACCTTCAACGCCGGTGATCTGGCCCGCGAAACGCAAACGCGGATCGGCTTTCAAACGCAATTGTTTGTCGAGCAAACGCGGCGAGTTGATGAACGTGTTGCGATGCAAGCCACCCAGCCGCGCGAACTGCGCATTCTCCAATCCAGGGATCATGCGGAAAATGCGCGTCTGCTCGCCGTGCTTCAGCTTGGTCTGAAAGCCGACCATGTTCCATAACGTGCCCAGCGAATTGTCCTGCCGCAATTGCACGACGGCGTATGGGCGGAATTCCTTTCGCGGATCGCGCAGACCTACCGGCTTCATCGGGCCGAAAGATAGCGTCTGCACACCGCGCGACGCCATCACCTCGATGGGCAGGCAGCCCTCGAAATAGGGCGTGGATTTTTCCCATTCTTTGAATTCGGTTTTCTCGCCCGTGAGCAACGCATCCACAAACGCATAATATTGTTGTTCGTCGAGTGGGCAATTCAGATAATCCGCGCCTTCGCCTTTGTCATAACGCGACTGAAACCACGCGACATCGAGGTTGATGGACTCGCGATGCACGACAGGTGCAATCGCATCGAAGAAAGCCAGCGAATTTTCGCCCGTGCGCGCACGAATTGCTTCGGCAAACGCGGGCGATGTCAGCGGCCCTGTCGCGACAATCACATTTTCCCAATCCTGCGGCGGAAACTCCGCGATCTCCTCGCGGCGGATTTCGATGCGCGGATGTTCTTCCAGCGCGCGCGTCACGCTTTGCGAAAAGCCCACGCGGTCCACGGCAAGCGCGCCGCCCGCGGGCAATTTGTGCGTGGCTGCGGCTTGCATCACAAGCGAGCCCGCGCGCCGCATTTCCTCATGCAGCAAACCGACCGCGTTGTTTTCCCAATCATCGGAACGGAACGAATTGGAGCAAACCAGTTCCGCCAATCCGTCCGTCACATGCGCATCGGTGCCGCGCACGGGCCGCATTTCATGCAGCACGACATCGCAACCGGCGCGCGCCGCGGCCCAGGCGGCCTCGCTTCCGGCAAGGCCGCCGCCGATAATGTGGATGCGCTTCAAAGCTTGATTTTCTTGTACTGCTCGCGCCACGGCGCCGCCATTTCGAGTTGCGCGGCTAACTTCAGCAGCGTTTCTTCATCGCCGAAACGCCCGACGAATTGCACGCCGATCGGCAGGTCGTCGCGGTTCCAGTAGAGCGGCATGTTGATCGCCGGTTGGCCCGTGATGTTCTGCATCGCGGTGTAAGGCACGTAATCGATCAGCGGCGCAAAGCTCTTGATGGGATCGCGCTCTTCCATGTCGAACGCGCCGAGCTTCACGGGCGGCAGGCCCAATGTCGGCGTCAGCCATGTGTCATACGTCTCATGGAATTTTGCGCCCATGCGCGCGGCCTGCTGCATCTGGCCTTTCGCCAAAAGATATTGGCTGGCGCTAACATGCTTGCCCTGTTCGTAAAGGCCCCACGTCAAACCTTCAAACTGATCGTCCGTTGCTTTCTGACCCGTCAGCATCGCAACCATGTCGATGCCCGCCGCGAGATTGCCGCACCACAACGCCATAAACGCCGGGATCAACGTGCTCTGATCGAGCGGCGGCGATGCTTCCTCAACAATGTGGCCGAGGTCGCGGCACAGCGCGACGGCGTGATTGACGGCGGCGATGCAATCCTCATGCAGCTTGCCGCCATCCATTTTCTTCGTCGTGTAGGCGATACGAAGTTTTTTCGGTTCGCGCGACATGGAGTCGAGATACGAAGCTGGCGCAGGCGGCGACCAATAGGGATCGCCTTGTACCGCACCGCCAACCGCATCAAGCACAGCTGCGGTGTCGCGCACGCTGCGTGAAACGGCGAGGTCAATCGCGAGGCCATCTACGAACTCGCCGAAATCGGGACCGGCGCTGATGCGTCCGCGCGTCGGCTTCAATCCGACAAGGCCGCAGCACGAGGCGGGAATGCGGATCG
>DATCEI010000347.1:0-3385 GCA_036510185.1 Rhizomicrobium sp.
TCCCCACCTTGCACGCTTTCCAGCAACAGGGAATTGTCGCGCGCTTCGTCCAGTTTCAGAAATGCGGAAACCGGCGTTTCGAGATCGGCGATCAGGCGCGCGTAAAGAACGCCCGGCCGCCCGGTATTGTAACGCTCCGCGAAGGCGGCGAATTCGGGAAAGGTCGCCATGGGGTGATCACGATCCCTCGCCGGTCACGCGGTCGGCCATCGCAGGGTATATCTTCGCGCCCTGTTTCTGCCGCGCGAATGAGGCGAGCGAATCCACGATGTCGGATGCAACCATCGAACTGAGCTGGCGCGCGCCTGCCTGATAACGGGGATCCTGCATCGGCGGTTGCCGGTGCATCACGCCGGTGATGCGCGCCACGACGTAAGAATCGCCTTTGCCGACGGGTGCTGCAACGGTGGTGCCTGCGGGCTTGGTGAAGATCGCCAGCATCAGCGCGGGTGAAAACGTGTCGTTGTTGGTTTCGCGCAACAGGGCCGGGCTTTTCTGAATGCTCGCGCCGATGGATTTGGCGACGGCGTCGAGATTGCCGTCCTTGTTCGCCTGTGCGGCCAGCGCATTTGCTTTCGCGGCCAGTTGAGTCTGACGGGCCTGCGCTTCCCATTCCTGTGTGGCTTCGGCGCGCACGGCATCCAGCGGTTTCAGTTTCTGCGGCGTCACGCCATCGACCTTCACGACGAACACGCTGCCATCGGCGGTCTGCACGGGATCGCTGTCCTCGCCGACATCGGCTTTGAAAATCTGCGCCAGAAATTCCGGCTTGTTCGGCAGATCGGCTTTCACGCCCGCCGGTGTCATGCCGTTCTGATCGACGGCGGCGACGTGGCCTGCATGCATGCCGGTTTTCTTCGCGGCTTCTTCCAGCGTCGCGCCGCCGCTGGTCGCGTCCTGATAGGCGTTGGAGACGTCGATGAGTTTGGCGGCGGCGAGTTGTTTCGTCAGGCCCTGACGCAATTCCTCTTTCGCCTGATCGAAGCTTTTGGAAACGCCGGGCGTGATCGCCGTCACATGCAGCAGCACCCAGCCGAACAGGCCTTTCACAGGCTGGCTCACGCTGTTGACGGGAAGCGCGAATGCCGCATCGCCGCGCGCGTCGGGCAGATCGGCCTTGGCGAGCGAACCGAGTTTGATTTCAGCCGGCTTGAACCCACGCGCCGTTGCGATGTCGGCGAAGCTCGTGCCCGAATCAATTTTCGCGCGCGCGGCCTGTGCGTCGGCCTGATTGGGAAATACGATCTGTTCGATGTCACGTTTCTCCGGCACAACATAGGTTGCCTGCCGCGCCTCATATTCCTGTTTCAGCTGCGCGTCGGTGACCTTGATCTGCGAGGCGATGTCGTCCGGCGTGATCATCGCATAGGTTACTTCGCGATATTCCGGCGAACTGAACGAGGGCGCGTGCGCCTTCACGTAAGCGGCAAGCTGCGCATCGGTCGGCGGCGCGACGTTGCCCACCGCACCCGGCGGCACGAAAATATAATCGGCGGCGCGCGCCTCGTTCTGCGAAACGAACAGCGTCGAAATATATCCGGGCGGCATTTCAAATCCGCTCTGCACGGATTTCATCAGCTGGTCGCGCGCGGTATCGGCGCGGATGGCGGCGATGAATTGCTGTTCGGTGAAATTGCCCTGCGTGATCGCGCGCAGGAATTGCTCGTGATCGAAGGTGCCCAGCGGCCCCTTGAACGCATCCATGTTGTGGATCTGCGCGGACACTGCCGCGTCGCTGGCCGTGATGCCGAGCTTCGCCACGATGTTATCGACGGCCGCACGGCTCACCATGCTTTCCATCACCTGCTTGCCCAGGCCCATGGCGCGCGCCATTTCGGCGGTGATGGTCTGGCCCATCTGCTGGCCGCGCACGCGCAACTCGTTGCTGTATTCGCGCTGGTATTGGTCGAGCGGAATCTTGGTCCCGCCGACGGAGGCGACCGTGGTATCGGTGCCCGCGCGGAAAATATCCCCCACGCCCCAAAAGACGAAAGCCAGCGCCAGCGCCCCCAAAAACAGGGACGAGATCCACGACTTGGTGTATTTCCGCATTTCCTGAAGCATGGACGAAACCTGAACGTGACGGGGAAGGGGCGCGGATGATAGGGAGGGGGCGTGTGAACGGCAAGACAAGGACCATGCGGCCATGCGACCGCTGATCGCGGGAAACTGGAAGATGAACGGGCTGGCGTCCTCGCTGGCCGAGCTGGAGGCGTTGAAGCGCGGTCTGGCGGCAGCACCTGCGCGCGGCGAAGTGCTGATCTGCCCGCCTTTTACGCTGCTTGCCGATGCCGTGCGCGCGGCGGGCGGCGCGTTTGCCATCGGCGGACAGGATTGCCGGGCGCAGGCCCATGGTGCGTTCACCGGCGACATCAGCGCGGAGATGCTGAAGGATGCGGGTGCTGCCGCCGTGATCGTCGGCCATTCCGAACGCCGCCAATATCACGGCGAATCAAGCGCGCAGATTTCCGCCAAGGCGGAAGCCGCGTGGCGCGCGGGCCTCATGGCCATCATCTGCATCGGCGAGAAGGAAGCCGAGCGCAATGCGGGCCGCGAGTTCGATGTCTGCAGCGATCAATTGCAGGGCAGCGTGCCGCCGGGCGCGACCGCTGAAAACACGGCAATCGCCTATGAACCCATCTGGGCCATCGGCACGGGCAAGACGGCGACGGCACAGGACATCGCCGCCATGCACGCCTTTATCCGCGCGGGCCTGACCGAGGAACTGGGCGGGGAGGGCGAGCGTATCCGCATTCTCTATGGCGGCTCGGTCAAACCGGACAACGCCCGCGAAATTCTGGCCACCGCCGAAGTGGGCGGCGCGCTGGTGGGCGGCGCCAGCCTGCAAGCCGCTGACTTTCTTAAGATTATCGCCGCCGCGCCCTGACCGGTTGCAGACCACCGTTCTTTAACCAGCGCCATGCATCAATAGCGCCTTATCAAGAGCGGGCCACAGGCGCGAATGGCACGGCTTACCTACGAACATGCCAAGACGCTGGTCTATGACCCGATCTCGGCCAACCGCAATGCCACCCGCACGGCGCTGTACTCGCTCGGCTTTCGCCATATCGAGGTGGCGGCCACGCTGGACGCATTCGCCGAAGGCATCATCTACGAAACGCCGGACCTCGCCATCTGCGAAGCGCATGGCGTGGACACCGAGTTGTGCGCGCTGATCCAGCGGCTGCGCCAAGGCGAGACGGGCGAGAATCCGTTCGTCGTCATCATCGTGACGGCATGGGACAATTCCAATTCTCTGGTCGGCCGCGTGGTGAATTCCGGCGCGGATGATTTATTGCTGCGGCCGTTTTCGATTTCGCTGCTGGGTTCGCGCATCCGCACGCATGTGGAGCGGCGCAAGGGTTTCGTCGTCACCAGCGATTAC
>DATCEI010000348.1:0-4307 GCA_036510185.1 Rhizomicrobium sp.
GCGATCACGATTCACAAAGCGATTCAGCCCGCGCCGGAAACCCTGCCATGGCCGGAAAAAAGCATGGCCGAGGAACTTGACGAAGTGGATGCAGGCCAGCCAATCCACGCGCCGGATATGTTGTTCGCGAAAATCACGGACGAGCAACTGGAAGCGTGGAAGCAGCGGTTTGGTGGAGCGGAATAGTCACCGCAGCAATTCTTTTGCGGCATTCAGCGCAAGCGCGGCAGGTGCGCGGCGATAATCCCATATCGGTTCCGGCGGCGGCGGAATTATCACCATCGTTGCGTTGGCCTCGAACACGATAACGCGCCCGTCGCGAGCAATCGCGAAATCGATGCCGCAATAATCGAGGCCTAATGTTTTGCCGATGCGCGTCAACGCCGCGATAACAGGCGCGCCAAGCGCCTCCGTCATATCTTCAAGGAATTTCATTTCTTCTTCGCGATAGGCGGCGTTGGCGGCCATGTCCGCCGTGAAATAATGAACTTTCCAGTCGGCGGAAATCGCGAGATGAATCGGATAGAGCTTGCCGCCGATAAGCATGACGCGATATTTCCGCGCCATTCCATCGATCCCGCGCGCATCGAGATATTCAATCGCGAGCAATATATCGCCCGGTAGCTCAGCGGCGGCGGTGCGCAATTCCTTCTCGTTTTCGACACGCACGAAATGCTGTCCAGTGTGAAAACCTTTGGATCGTAGCAATAGGGGGAATGTCATGTCTTTTGCGCCGCCGATCTTCGTTCGCCGCAATTCCTGCATCTTCGGTGCGCGGACGCCGGAAATGTCTGCAAGCCGCGTTGCGTTCTCAGCGCGGCCAGTCCGGCGCACGAAAACAGGCGCATTGATGGTTTTCGTTCCGGCTCGTTCGACGATTTTCTCCGCTATTTCGAGCACGTCGGGACAGAAATCGGCGTCGCCGATGGCGTTGAAGATGATCGCGTGCGGCGGAAGGGGAAATTCCGGCCTGTAATATTCCGCATAAAGCGCCGTCACCGCAAAAACGCGGTCATCGAGAATGTTATGCGTCGGAATGTTTCCGCCTCTGGCCGACACGAGCAGAAGAATGGGAATCGCAGGCTCCTTGCCGCGATAACGCTGGGGCACAATCGCTTGCCTGGTAAAACTTTTGCGCCAGTGCCAATCGGCGTTTTCGGTATCGCCCGCGTCGCAGAGTATTCGTCCCAAACCACGATGCGCGTCGGCCGATGCGGGATCGATCTTCAGCGCGGCCTCGAAATGCGGCTGGGCGGCGGCAGGATCGCCGTCCTCAGAAAGAATGAGGCCAAGATTGACGCGTCCGGCAAGATCGTCCGGCCAATTCTGCACGATCTGCGTATAAACGGTGCGCGCAGCGGATCGATAGCCATCTGCGTAAGCAAGCGTGCCCAATTCGTGTAGCACGGTGCGATTTAGCGGCGCGACGTTCAGGATGGCGACATAGGCCGCATAGGCTTCGGCGTTGCGGCCTTGCGAGAGCAAATGCCTGGCCTGCGCGAGCATCGCATCGACGTCGCGCGGTTTGGATGTATCACTCATAATGATGCGGTGAGGCTACATCCTCTGCCAGCCATCATGGCCCAGCGCTTCAAGCGGCTGAAACCGCGCCTTGTAATCCATCTTGTCGCTGCCGCGCACCCAATAGCCGAGATAGACGTAAGGCAGGTTCCGCGCCTTCGCCGCGCGCACATGATCCAAAATCATATGCGTGCCGAGGCTGCGCGCGATTTCGCCCGGATGATAGAAACTATAGACCATCGACAATCCGTCGCGCAGCACATCCGTCAGCGCGCACGCCACGAGCGCGCCGCGGCTGCCATCCACTGTCGGCGCGCGGAATTCGGCGAGGTGGGTTTCCACCGGCGTTTCTTCCACCATCGCCACATAGTCGAACAATCCCATATCCGACATGCCGCCGCCCGAATGCCGCGAGTCCAGATAGGTGCGCAGCAGCGCGAACTGTTCGCGCGTGGCTTCCGCCGGAACATCGCTGCGGATGAGATCGGTATTGCGGCGGATGATGCGGCGCTGGGTGCGCGACAGATCGAATTCGTCCACCACGATGCGCACGGACACACACGACGAACACGTCTCGCATGCGGGCCGGTACGCAATCATCTGGCTGCGGCGGAAACCGGAATGCGTCAGCGCCTCATTCAGCGGCTGGGCAAGGCTCCCGCTCAACCGCGCAAACACCTTGCGTTCCGTCTGGCCGGGCAGGTATGGGCACGGCCCTCCCGGCGTCAGGAAGAATTGCGGAACGCGGGCGGCGCGCTGGTCTGTCAAATCGATTCATCCACCGCTTCGGGCCGCCCGATAATGCAAGGCAAGCGTCTGCCGCGCCAGTGAAACCTCGCCGCAACGCACCGATTTCCCGGCCTTGCGTTAATTTTCCAGCCGCCGGGACAGCACCTGTTTCAGGAAATCGACCTCCTGCTTGAACATCGGGTCTTCGGCGCATAACGCCTCGATCCGGCGGCAGGCATGGAGCACGGTGGTGTGGTCGCGTCCGCCGAAGCGCCGCCCGATTTCCGGCAAGGAGCGTGTCGTCAATTGGCGGGCGAGATACATCGCCACCTGACGCGGCCGCGCCACGCGCCGCGCGCGGCTCTGGGCGTGGAAGTCGCGAACTTCCAGCTTGTAGAATTCCGCGGTCTTGCGCTGGATATCCTCGATGGAGGTTTTGGCGCCGGGTGCGGCGCGCGAACCGATGGCCTCCTCAGCCATGTCCAGCGTCACGGGCTTCTTGGTCAGGTCGCAATAGGTGGCGAGTTTCGTCAGCACGCCCAGCAATTCGCGAGGGCTTGCGTCGTCGAGGTCGGCGATGCGTTCCAGCACGTCAGGCGGCAACACCACTTCGGGGCGATGGCGCGCGAATTCGGCGGCGCGCGATTGCAGGATGGCAAGGCGCGTTTCGCGTTCCGGCTTGTCGATGCCGACAACGAGACCGCCCGCAAGCCGCGAGCGCACATCCGCGCCGAGGCCTTCCAGCGCCATCGGCGGACGATCCGCCGCGATGACGATGCGCCGGTGCAGATCGGCCAGCGCATTCACCGTGTAAAGGAACTCCGCCCCCGTCGCCGATGAACGGCAAATGTGTTGCAGATCGTCCAGGATCAGCACTTCGGCCGTGCGCAGTTCCTCTTTGAACGTCAGCGTGTCCTTGCGATAGATCGCGCCCAGGAAATGACGCATGAAATCTTCCGCGCGCAGGAACAGCGTGCGCTTGCCGCGCTTGCGGAACTCCAGCGCTGTCGCATTCAGCAAATGCGTTTTGCCGAAACCGAAACCGCCGTGGATGAACAACAGCGGAATGTCTTCGCTGCCCTCCGCAAACGCGCGCGCGGCGCGATGGGTGAATTCATTGGCGGGACCGGCCACAAATGTTTCAAACGTCTGCGCCGGATGCAGCATCCGGTTCCACAGCCCGCGCGTCGGTTCGACCTCGGCTTCTTCCATCTCGCGCGGGAAGGGCGCGGAAGAGGGCATGGGCATGGGCTGGCGCAACACCGCGCCGCCGATGACGGGCTTGGGCGCGCTCAGCACAATGGAAATGGATTGCGGTTCCGCGCCTTCGCTGCGGAACGCACGCTCGATGCGCGCGACGTAATGGTTCGCCACCCAATTGCGCACGAAAGGTTTCGCCGCGCCGAGCGACAATTCATCCTTCTCCGACGACATCAGCGTCAGAGGGCCGATCCATGCCTCGAACACAGGTTCACCAAGTTCGCGGCGCAGGCGTTCGCGAACACTCGACCAGGCCGCGGCCCAATCAGGCCGCGACGGCTTGCTTATCATCTGTCCCATTACCATTACCCTTTGCCGGCTTTTACCGGTCGTTGTTCCCCAGTCCGCTGCTTGGCAGGCTAGACGGGTGGTCGTCGAAGTCGTGATCTCATCTCGTCCCCCGCATCATGTTTGCCGCCACGGAAGGCCCGACGCCTTCCAGCCATTGTTGTGTCCGCGATGGCGGTCCTCATCGAGATCGCCTTCGAAGCCGCCTGCGATGTTGTAGGCGTGCGAAAAGCCCGCGCCCGTCATCGCAATGGCCGCCGCACGCGAGCGCGCGCCGGAGCGGCAGAGAAACAGGACTGGGGAGGCGGCATCCGCGCCCGCGACGGTCAGCGCCTCTTTCGCCTCCGCCACGAATTGCGGGTTCTGCGCCATCGCCGGGAAGCTTTGCCACTCCACGCAATGCGCGCGGCGGCCGAGCGCGCCCAGATCGGGCACGCCCACGAAATTCCATTCCGGAACCGTGCGCACATCCACCAATTGGGCCTTCGGATCGCTCTCCAGAATCCGCC
>DATCEI010000349.1:0-5885 GCA_036510185.1 Rhizomicrobium sp.
GATGCTGATTCCGGAAGTCATCGGCTTCCGCGTGTCGGGCAAATTGCGCGAAGGCGTCACCGCGACAGACCTCGTGCTCACCGTCACGCAGATGCTGCGCAAGAAAGGCGTGGTTGGGAAGTTTGTGGAATTCTTCGGCCCCGGCCTTGACGGCATGACGCTGGAGGATCGCGCGACGATCGCCAACATGGCGCCGGAATATGGCGCGACCTGCGGCTTCTTCCCTATCGATGTGGAGACGCTGCGCTATCTGAAAGACACAGCGCGTAAGCCCGCGCGTGTTGCGCTCGTCGAGAAATATGCCAAAGCGCAAGGCATGTTCCGCAGCGCCAAAAGCGAAGACCCTGTCTTCACGGATACCCTCGAACTTGATCTCGACAGCGTTGAGCCAAGTTTGGCAGGCCCGCGCCGTCCGCAGGATCGCGTGTCGCTCGCCAATGCCAGCACGGAATTTGCAACCGCGCTGATGGATGTGTTCGGCAAGGAAGATGACGCCAACAAACGCGCGCGCATCGAAGGCACAGAACATTCCATCGGTCATGGCGATGTCGTGATCGCGGCGATCACGTCCTGCACCAACACATCCAATCCCAGCGTGATGATCGGTGCGGGCCTGATGGCGCAGAAAGCCATCCAGCGTGGGCTGAAGGTGCGGCCCTGGGTGAAGACATCGCTGGCGCCGGGAAGCCAGGTCGTCACCGATTATCTGGAGAAAGCGGGCCTCAACAAATATCTCGACAAGTTGGGCTTCCAGCTTGTGGGTTACGGCTGCACGACCTGCATCGGCAATTCCGGGCCGCTGCCCGATGCGATTTCCAACGCGATCACGAGTGCCGATCTCGTTGCCGCCGCCGTGCTTTCGGGCAATCGCAATTTCGAAGGCCGCGTGCATCCGCTGGTGCGCGCAAATTATCTCGCCTCGCCGATGCTGGTGGTGGCGTATGCGCTGGCAGGCTCCATCAATCTCGATCTGACGAAAGAGCCGGTCGGTTACGACCCCGAAAACGAGCCGGTTTACTTAAAAGAAATCTGGCCGTCGCCGCAGGAAATCTCCGCGACGATCCGCAACGCCGTGAAAGCGTCGAGTTTCAAGGCGCGATACGGCAATGTGTTCGAGGGCGGACCCAACTGGAAAAAGATCAAGGTTCGGCCCGGCAAAACCTATGCGTGGGACAAGAAATCTACTTATGTGAAAAACCCGCCCTATTTCGACGGCATGAAGGCCGAGCCGTCGGGCGTTGCCGATATCAAGGGCGCACGCATTCTGGGCCTGTTCGGCGATTCCATCACGACCGATCACATTTCGCCGGCAGGCTCGATCAAGAAGGATGGACCTGCCGGGAAATATCTCATCGAGCGCGGTGTCGAATACGCCGATTTCAATTCCTATGGCGCGCGGCGCGGCAATGACGAAGTGATGGTGCGCGGCACGTTTGCGAATATCCGCATACGCAATGAGATGATGGGCGGAAAAGAAGGCGGCAACACGGTCTATTATTCCGCCGACAAACCGTCCGGCGAGGAAATGTCGATCTTCGACGCCGCGATGGCCTATCAGAAAGATGGCGTGCCCGCGGTCGTGATCGGCGGCAAGGAATATGGCACGGGTTCGTCGCGCGACTGGGCCGCGAAGGGGCCGAAGCTGCTCGGCGTCCGCGCGGTCATCACCGAAAGCTTCGAGCGCATTCACCGCTCCAATCTCATCGGCATGGGCATTGCGCCTTTTGTGTTCGAAGCGGGCAAAACGCGCCGCGATTACGCGCTCACGGGCCGCGAAGCCATCGACATTCCGGACCTGTCGGGAAAGCTGAAGCCGCGCATGAAAATCACGGCCACGATTCACTATCCCGACAAGCCGGACGCGGAATTGCCGCTCTGGCTGATGATCCTCACCGCCGATGAAGTGGGTTATTTCGAAAACGGCGGAATTCTGCCTTATGTACTCAGGCACCTGTCGGCTGCATGAATTGAAAATGAATGTTGTCCTCGGTTTCGGTTCAGAACCGGGGGCGCATTCTCCTGATCGTGACGCCGCCATTGTGGCGGACAAACGAACGGGAGTTTCCGATGAATTTGAAGAAAACCATGTTGCTCGCCGCTGCCGCAATGACGATGGCGCTGGGCAGTGCGGCAAGCGCCTCTGCCGAAACAAACTGGCAGGACCACCATCCGCGCCGCGTCGAGGTCAACCACCGCCTTGAACGGCAGGACGCCCGCATCGACCGCGAATATCACGAAGGCAAAATCAGCTTCCGGCAGGCGCGTTTCGAGCATGCCGAGGATCGCCGCATCGCGCGCCAGGAAAGCCGCGATGCGCGCTTCGACCGCGGCCATATCACGCGCGGCGAAGATCAACGCCTGAATCACGAAGAAAATACCGTCAATCACCAGATCAGTGAGCGCTGATGCGGGTGCGTGGCCTCACGCGCATATGATCCGCGCGTGGGGCCCGTTTTATTGATTGTCGCGCAATCTGGCGGCGAACCGGTTTCCACTTCGCCGGATTGCGCTTTAGACTTTCTCCACCTTCTCCGCCAGCCATGCCTTGATCAGCGATTGATAGGGCATGTCGCGCTTGTTGGCGGCGATCTTGATACGGTCCAGCAAGCTCACCGGCACCCGCAGGGAAATTGCCGTCGTGGTGGGTTTCAGATTGGGAAACCGCGCGCGTTCCGCCTTGCTCCAGTCGACATAATCGCCGCTGTCGTGATTTTCCCAGAATTTGCGTTCTTCGGCTTCATTGGAGAAGCGGGGAACGGATTTAAGTTTCCTGGCCATATCTGCTCCGCTCCTTGCGCGCCATGTCGCGCGCCGAAATAACGCGAATGTGTTTGCCGCCGCCTCGCAACGTGAACGTCAAATGCAGCAGGCGTCCGGTATCGGTTTTTCCCAATGCGTGAAACCGGGGTTCCGCCTCGCTGTGTTTGACGTCGCTACCAACAAGAAGCGGCGCATTCAAAAATACTTGTTCGGCTTCGGTTTGACTCACCCCATGTTTGTCTGCGCCTTTACGCGCATTGCCGTCATCCCATTCAAACCCTTCGATCCGCCCCGCGTCGAACATTTTTGTATATTACCATAATATACAAAAGCGACAAGCAATTTTTCCGTTCGTGAAACTCAAGGTGAAGTGACTGGAGCCTGTGCGCCCCGGGGGCTATCCTGCCCGCATGAGGCTGTTAACGATTGTCCCGGCGCTTGCCGCTTTTGTCTGCGTGAACGCGGCTTTTGCGGGCGATGCAGCACCTAAACGCCCCGTCGTGGTGGAGCTTTATACGAGCCAGGGTTGTTCCTCCTGCCCGCCCGCCGATGCGCTGCTGGGGCAACTCGCCGCGCGGCCCGACATCCTCGCGATGAGCCTGCCCATCACCTATTGGGACATGCTGGGCTGGAAGGACACGCTGGCCAGCGAAGCCAATACCCGCCGCCAGAAGGCCTATGCCGCAGCGTTAGGCAAAGGCGCGGTCTATACGCCGCAGATGATCGTGGATGGTGTCACCGATGTTGTGGGCATCCGCGAAACCACGGTGAAGGACGATATCGTGGCGCGGCTTGCCGACATGCGCGCAATCCCCGTTTCGCTCAATGCCGTGCCGGGGCAGGTGCATGTCGTGATCGGCGCGGGCGCCAAACCGGGCGCGGACGCCACGATCTGGGCCTTTCACATTCTTTCGCAGGCGACCGTGAATATCGGCGATGGCGAGAATGATGGCAGGAAAATCACCTACCACAATGTCGTGCGCGATCTGAAAGCAGTAGGCATGTGGAAGGGCGACACGGTGGCGCTCGATCTGCCGCGGCACGATCCATCCGATCCGCCGCATGACGGACTGGCGATCATCGTGCAGCAGGCGGGCTATGGCCGCGTGATTGGCGCTGCCTTCATCACCAAGCCGGACTATTACGCCGAACGCTAGGCGCTATATTCTCGCGCCATGGCCCTGTTCTTCGATTCGAAATGGTTCGATGCGCGATTGGACGCGCTCGGTCTTTCGCGCGCCGATATCGCGGGCGCGCTCGGCATCACGCAGGAACAATTGGCGGAGATGTGGAAAGATCAACGCGAGCTTTCCGCTAATGACGTGCGAATTCTGTCTGCATTGCTTGCCGTCGGTCCTGAAGAAATCGCGCGCCGCGCCGGCGTTTCGACGCCGGTGCCAGGCGCGCCTGATGCCATTTCCGAACGGCTTGACCGCATCGAACGCGCGCTTGAAGAAATTCATGCGCAATTGCGGGATCGGAAATAATCGTTCAAACCTGCGTATCGATTGTCGAAGTAATGGCGCGTTTGTCGCCATAAGTGACACACGCCAGCCGCTCACGATCGTTTCCCTGCGGCAATATCTGGCCAATGATTTGCGCAACAAAAGGTGCGTGCCGCCACAGACCATAGCGAATGGAAGAGGTCTGCACTGTTTCGGAACGGGACGGAACTTTTACCGTCGCCTGCGGTTCTGCCTTCGCGCGCGCGTTTGCATTAGGATCGCGTTCACCATGCAACTGTCTGGTATCGCTGATTTTCCGGACGCGGAACACCGCATCCGCTGCGCCGACGCCCGATGGACCGCTTGCGTTCATAACCGTTTCTTAACGCAAAGCGCGCGCCGCGGACGCAATACATCGCCATTGCTTCAACAGTTACGAGATTTTTAAGCGCAAGCCGCCATTATCCAGACAAAGGCCGGGCAAACCGGCCAAGGGAAATGGTGGACACGTGCAAACTAAAACGCGCGCATTAAAGCCCGCCGATTCCATCGGCGCGCTGTCTCAACGGCAGGATGCCGAACGGTTGCGGCTGGCGCTGGCGGCGGCGCGTTCTGCCGCTTTCGACTGGGCCATCGGTTCCGATGTCATCATTTGGGATGCGGCGCGCGAGCTTTTGTCCGAACACATCAATCCTTCGCGCCTTGAGACGGGCACGGCCTTGCGCGGCTGGATGAGCCCCGATGGGCGCAATCGTCTGGACGCGATGCTGAACAGCAGCGTGCAGGGCGATTTCAGTTTCGACATTGAATTTGAAGCCGCATCCGCTTTGGGCACGTTGTGGTTTGTGCTGCGCGGCACGCGCCTGATGGGCGATGACGGCAAGCCGGAACGCCTCGCGGGCACGCTGCGCGAAATCACCGAACGCCGCCGCGAAATGCAGCGGCTCACCTATCTCGCCACGCGCGATGAATTGACCGGTCATCTGAACCGCAATGCGTTGCGCGCGGAAATGGCGCGCGCCATCGAGGCCGCGCAGGCCGAGAACCGCCATTGCGCGTTTCTAGTCGCCTCCATCGACCGCCTTGCGATGATCAACGACGCCTATGGTTTCGACGCCGCCGACGAAGTGATTGTCGCGGTGGGCGAGCGGCTTGCGTGTTCCCTGCGCGGCAGCGATGTCATCGGCCGCACGGCTGGCAACAAGCTTGGCGTCATCCTCGGCAATTGCAGCGAACGTGAAATGACGCTGGTTGCGGATCGTTTGCGCGCGGCGGTGCGTCAGGAAGTCATCGAAACACGCTCCGGCATGGTGTCCGCCACGATTTCGGTTGGTGCGGTGTGGCTGCCGACGGCTGCCGCCACAAGCCAGGAAGCCATGCTGCGCGCCGAAGAAGCACTGGAACGCGGCCGCAGCGTGGGCCGTGACGGATTTGCCGTCTATGTGAAATCGCCGCAGCGCGAAACCGCGCGGCTTCGCCTGATGGCGATTGCCGACGAAGTTGTGGCGGCGCTGCATGATCGCCGCCTTGTGTTCGCCTATCAGCCCATCATCGATGCGGTGACGCGCGAACCCGTGCATTACGAGTGCCTGCTGCGCATGGAAAAGCCGGACGGCACGATTGCCACGGCGGGCCAGTTCATTCCGGCGGCCGAACAATTGGGTCTGGTGCGGCTTGTGG
>DATCEI010000350.1:0-3002 GCA_036510185.1 Rhizomicrobium sp.
TCCGACACGGTTTATTTCGGCTTCTTTAGTGTGGGCATG
Source organism: Rhizomicrobium sp. (assembly GCA_036510185.1). GTDB lineage: Bacteria > Pseudomonadota > Alphaproteobacteria > Micropepsales > Micropepsaceae > Rhizomicrobium. The sequence continues at coordinate 40 of DATCEI010000350.1, forward strand.
TCGCTTTCGATTCCGATGTTTCTTATCGCGGGCTATTTCTATTGGCATGCGTTCAAGGGCAAACGCGCGTGAAGTTGCGCGAACGGATCGCGCGGCTGATCGCGGCGCAAGGTCCGATTTCCGTGGCGCAATTCATGACCATGGCGCTGCACGATCCAGAAAGCGGCGTGTATGCCTCGCGCGAGGCGATTGGTGCTGCCGGCGATTTCATCACCGCGCCGGAAGTGAGCCAGATTTTCGGCGAGCTGCTGGGATTGTGGGCGGCGCAATGCTGGCTCGATCAGGGCCGGCCCACGCGCGCGCATCTGGTGGAACTTGGCCCGGGCCGCGGCACGCTAATGGCCGATGCGTTGCGCGCGGCGAAGATTGTGCCGGAATTTCTCGATGCGATTGAAGTGGTGCTGATTGAGTCGAGTCCGGTGCTTCGCAAAGTGCAACAGGAGAAACTTTCGACGAATGTTCGATGGCTTGATCGCTTCCATGAATCCTTGAATGACAGGCCCATCTTCCTCATCGCCAATGAATTCTTCGATGCCCTGCCCGTGCGCCAATATGTTCACACCGCGAAAGGCTGGTGCGAGCGCATGGTGACGGTGGATTCCGACGGCAAACTCGGTTTCGCACTGGCGCCGTTTCCGCAAGCGGGTCTTTCGATCCCCCATGGACGCGGCGAACCGGAAGATGGCGCGATGTTTGAAACCTCCCCAGCATCGACAGCACTTGCCGAAGAGATCGCGCATGTCATCGCGCGACACGGCGGAGCGGCTCTGATTGTCGATTACGGATATGCGGGTGCAGGCTTCGGCGAGACATTGCAGGCTATCGCGGCGCATCGCACGGCGGGTGTTCTGGATAAGCCCGGCGAAGCGGATTTATCTGCCCATGTCGATTTCGCAGCGCTAGCCGAAGTGGCGGCGAGTGCTGGTGCGGTGGCGCACGGTCCCGTCGATCAATGCGCATTGCTCAAGGCGCTGGGCATCGAAGCACGCGCACAAAGCCTGCAACGCACAAACCCGAACGATGCAGATTCGATTGCAAGTGGAGTCACTCGGCTTTGCGAGACGATGGGCACGCTGTTCAAGGCACTGGCGATCACGCCGCAACACGCCCCCAAGCCACCGGGATTTTGAGATGAGTGCCCTCAACCGTCATTGCCCGGTCCTGAGCTTCTTTGCGAAGGATCCGGGCAATCCATTTTCCTTTTTCCAAAGAACAAATTGGATCGCCCGGACAAGCCGGGCGATGACGGATGTAAGTTAGATGGAACCAAATAGTCCCATGCTGCTCCGTGCTGACAATCTCTCCACCATCACGCACGGTTTCTTCGGACGTGAGGGCGGTGTTTCGCAAGGCGTGTTCGCATCGCTGAATTGCGGCGCGGGGTCCGGCGATGCGCGCGATGCGGTGATCGAAAATCGCAGGCGCGTGGTGGCGCAACTTTCACCCGACGCGAAGCTTGTCACGGTTCATCAAATCCATAGCGCCAAAGCCGTGATCGTCACGACACCATGGGAGATTGGCGAAGCTCCACAAGCCGATGCGACGGTGACGAATGTGCCCGACATCGCGCTCGGCATTCTTACCGCCGATTGCGCGCCGGTTCTGTTTGCGGACAAAGACGCGCATGTGATCGGCGCGGCGCATGCCGGATGGAAAGGTGCGCGTGGTGGCATCATCGAAAGCACGCTCACCGCGATGGAATCGCTCGGCGCGCAACGCAACCGAATCGCCGCCGCCATCGGGCCGTGCATCAGCCAAGCCAATTACGAAATCGGCCCCGAATTTCGCGAGGCTTTCCTCGCCGCCGATTCGACTCATGCGCGCTTTTTCGTGCCTTCGCCCAAAGCCGGTCACTGGCATTTCGATCTCGAAGGCTTTGTTACCCACAGACTCACGCTTGCCGGCGTCGAAAATGTCGCGCGGCTGTCTGCCTGTACCTATGCGCTAGAGGCCGAATTCTACAGCTTCCGCCGCGCCACCCATCGCGGCGAAAAGGACTATGGGCGGCAGCTTTCCGCAATCATGTTGTAGCCACCTCCCCGCCTTGCTAGAACCCCGTCACCAAACCTTCATCGGAGACGGCATGGCCGAATCGAGCGGAGTCCGGGGCATGAAGCTGCTGGCGGGCAATTCCAATCGCCTGCTGGCGGAGGCCATCGGCCAGCATCTGAAATTGCCGCTGACCAAGGCGGTGGTGCGCCGCTTCGCCGACATGGAAGTGTTCGTCGAGATTCAGGAGAATGTCCGCGGCGAGGACATTTTCGTCATTCAATCGACCAGCTATCCCGCCAATGATCATCTGATGGAATTGCTCATCGTGATCGACGCGCTGAAACGGGCGAGCGCGCGGCGCATCACCGCCGTGATTCCCTATTTCGGCTATGCGCGGCAGGACCGCAAAGTGGGGCCGCGCACGCCGATTTCGGCGAAGCTGGTTGCGAACCTGATTACGGAAGCGGGCGCGGACCGCGTGCTGACAGTGGATCTTCACGCCGGCCAGATACAGGGCTTCTTCGATATTCCCACCGACAATCTTTATGCGGCGCCGGTGATTGTGAAGGACATTCAGGATTATCTGGGCGCGGAAAATCTGATGGTGATTTCGCCGGACGTCGGCGGCGTGGTGCGCGCGCGCGCGTTGGCGAAACGGCTGGGCGCGGACCTCGCCATCGTGGACAAGCGCCGCGAGCGCGCGGGCGAATCCGAAGTGATGAATATCATCGGCGATGTGCAGGGGCGCTCGTGCATTCTGATCGACGACATTGTCGATTCCGGCGGCACGATCTGCAACGCCGCCGAAGCGCTGCTTGCGAATGGCGCGAAGGATGTGTGTGCGTATGCGACTCACGGCGTGCTGTCCGGCGGCGCGGTGGCGCGCATCCAGTCTTCGAAACTGAAGAGCATGGTCATCACCGACTCCATTGCGGCCACCGAAGAAGTGCGCAAATGCCCCAACATCCGCC
>DATCEI010000351.1:0-7179 GCA_036510185.1 Rhizomicrobium sp.
TGATCGGCATCCGTGTCACGAAGAATTGGTAGGGGGCAGTCATGAGCGAATTGAACAGACAACAAAATAATCGCGTGTTGCGTTGGCGTCTCCTGGCCACGGTATCGGCATTTGCGCTGCTGGGATGCGCGTTCGGTGTCGCGGCAGCTTCCGAGGACACCGATCAACCTGTCATATGGATCGAACTGGGTGGCCAGTTGAACCGTCTGGATGACGGGCAGGAGAAGATTGCGCCATCGTTTTTCACATCTATCTCCAAAGCAGGCTTCGCTTCTCCGCTAATGTTCGAGAAGCAGCCGAGTTACAGCATCGACGAAGACGGGAAGATCAGCTTCCAGCCGAACGGTTCGGATTGGGTTCTTTCGGCTTCTGTCCGTTACGGACGCAGCGGCGGCAAAAGTTATCACCATCAACAGACCGACGAGATCTTTCCAGGGCTTCGCACGATCGACCCGTCCGGCGCGCGGTTCAGATATGCGGAGACCACAACCAGCAATGCTGAAACCCACGCTATTCTGGACTTCATGGCCGGCAAGGACGTCGGTCTTGGAATGGGCGGCACTTCGGTACTCGGCGGCGGTCTTCGCTTTGCCCAATTTCAATCGAAATCCGGTTTGGCTATCTATGCGGACCCGGACTATGCGCGCACACAAGGAACGGGCCTTCCGCATAAATATTTCCACAATTACAGCGCCCGCGCGCAGGATAGGATCAGCTTTACCGGTGTTGGCCCCACACTTTCCTGGGATGCGTCGATGCCGCTCAGCGGCAGAGCGCAGAACGGCCAAATTTCATTCGATTGGGGTTTGAACGGTGCGGTCCTTTTTGGGCGACAAAAATCGGTGGGTTCCCATCAGACGAAGGGCACGCTTAGCACCGGAGTCAACATTGCGTTTCTCGGAATTTTCTATCACACGACTCATTACACGCATGGTGGCCCCCGCAACCGCTCGCGTATGGTCGCCGTTCCGAATCTAGGTGCGACGGCTGGCGTGTCGTTCCGCTACGCGAACGCCAAAGTCAGTCTTGGCTATCGCGCAGACATGTTCTTCGGCGCGATGGACGGCGGTATCGACGCGGCCAAGAAAGAAAATGTTGGCTTCTACGGCCCCTTCGCCAGCGTCAGTGTGGGGCTGGGCGGGTAGCAAAGGTTGCGCTTCCGAGGGCAGCGGTGGTCCCGCTGCCCTTTTTCTTTAAATCGAGGCCTGCGGCTGCAAGATTGTTGCCGCCTCTTATAAAATTTCCGCGCCCACTATTCCCAATCCCACCGCCCTCGCTTGTTCTACCTAGCAGGGACACACTCCAATCCTCGAAAGCGGGGAGGGTGAGATAACGGATATCGGTCGTGAGGACGTCGAATTGCGCGAGCGCGGCATGGCCGTGAACGCATCGGACGTCAACGCCTGGTTTGTCCGTGAGGTGCTGCCGCTGGAGGCCGCGTTGATGCATTTTCTGCGCCTGTCGCGCCGCAACAAAGGCGATGTGGAAGACCTCTGTCAGGATGTCTACATCCGCGTCTACGAGGCGGCGCAGAAGGAAATTCCGCATCCCGTGAAGCCGTTTGTGTTCACGGTGGCGCGCAATCTGTTGATCAATCGCGCCAAGCGCGAGCAGGTGGTTTCCATCGAGGCGGTGGCCGATCTTGATGCGCTGGGTATCGCGCTGGACGAGCCGGAGCCCGATCGCAGCGTGATGGCGCGGCAGGAATTGCATCTTCTGGAAATCGCGCTGGAGCAATTGCCGCCGCGTTGCCGCGAAGTGGTGAAGCTGAGCCGCATCGAAGGCCTCACACGCAGTGAAATCGCACAGCGCATGGGCATCACCGAATCCACCGTGTCCGCGCACCTGACCGACGGCATGTATGCGCTGGCCGATCTGCTTTTTCGTGCGCCGCCCACACCGGGGAGTGGCGCATGAGCGGTGAAGGCGCAAGCGATGTGCGCATGCAGGCGGCGGCGTGGCTGGAGCGTCGCCAGCGTGCGGATTGGAGTGACGAAGATCAGGCAGCGCTGGATGCGTGGCTGGCCGCGTCGCCGTCTCGCATGATTTCCTATTTGCGCGTGGAAGCGGCGTGGAATCGCGCGCACCGTTTGGGCGTGTTACGCCAACCCGCGCATGTCGAACCTGCGCCTGCGCGCCGCGCATCGCGATTTCTGAAATTCGCGTCCGTGTTCGCGGGTGTAATTGCGCTGCTGGGTGGTGGCGGCGCGCTTTACACATGGATGCCGCGCGAGAGCAGCTATGCCACCGGCGTCGGCGGGCATGAAATCTTGCCGCTCAGAGACGGCTCGCAGATCGAGTTGAACACCGACACCGCTGTGCGCGTCAGCACGAACACCGCGCAACGTGAAGTCTGGCTGGACAAGGGCGAGGCCTATTTCCGCATCCGGCACGATGCCGCGCATCCGTTCGTGGTGTTTGCCGGCAACCGGCGCATCACCGATGTGGGCACTGCGTTTCTGGTGCGCCGCGACAATGATCGCGTGAAGGTGACCCTGGTCGAAGGCCGCGCGCAATTCGAAAACGCGCAGCGCGCGGACAGACCCGTCATGCTCAAACCCGGCGATGTGGTTACGGCGTCGGCGAATGCGATGTCGATTTCGAAGGAAGACGCAACGGGCCTGACGGCGGGATTGGGCTGGCGGCACGGGCTGCTGATCTTCCGTTACACCACGCTTGCGGACGCTGCGGCGGAGTTCAATCGCTACAACAGCAACAAACTCGTTATCGCAGATGCAGGCGTCGGGCGCATGAAAATCGTCGGCACCTTCGCCACGAACAATGTCGCCGCATTCGCAGATATCGCCGAAGACGTCCTGCATCTGAAAGTCACGCATCTGGCGGACGAAATCGTCATCGCGCGCTAGCGCATCTGAGGGGGAAATATGTTCAGGGTTTCATTGCGCAGTGTAATGCTCACGAGCGCCGCGCTGGGTGCGCTTTGGGCTGCCACCGCTTCGGCGGAAGTATTCAACGTGCCGGGCGGCGATCTAGCACAGGCATTGGATAGCTACACACGCCAGTCCGGGGTTCAGCTGATTATCTCCGGCGATGCGGTTCGCGGTGTTCGTACGCAGGGAGTAAAGGGAAATTATTCCGCGGACGATGCGCTTTCTCACATTCTGGAGGGCACCGGCTTTGTAATCCATCGCCACGCCTCCGGCGCGATAGGCATTGCACATGACGATTCCCGTGCCGACGATCAGCCTTACATGCATGTGGCTGCCACGCCGGTCGCGACCGCATCGGGAGCCTCACTCGAAACTGTGACCGTCACGTCCTCGAAAATCGGTGGCGACGTACAGAACATTCCAATCTCCATCACGGCGATGAGCCAGGAGCAATTGACAGCCACGCAAACGGCGGGCGGCCCCGATCTGGTGAAGCAGGTGCCGAATCTGACGTTCTCGAAAACGAATTTCAGCAGTTACAACATCCAGATTCGCGGCATCGGAACGCAAGCGATTTCCGTCACGACCGACCCCGCCGTTGCCGTTGCGTTCAACGACACGCCGTTCATCCGCAATCACTTCTTTGAGCAGGAATTCTACGACGTTTCACAGGTTGAGGTTTTGCGCGGCCCGCAAGGTACCGTTTATGGCCGCAATGCCACTGCCGGCGTGGTGAATCTCGTTTCCGCCAAACCCACGGATCAATTCGAAGCGATGGCATCCGCCGATTTCGGCAATTACCAGAACCGCCGTCTGGAAGGCATGCTCAATTTTCCGATCATCGGCGACAAGCTCGATCTGCGCGTGGCGGGCGAATGGACCAAGCGCAAAGGTTATTCCTTCAACGCTGAAACCGATCAGAGCGTCGATGGCCGCGATCTCTGGTCAGGCCGCGCATCGCTTCTTGTTCATCCGTTTGAAAAACTGTCCGCCAATTTGATCTGGGAGCATTTCAGCGAAGACGATGATCGGCTGAGGTCCGGCAAGCAGCTTTGCACCAGAGACAACGGCCCCACAACAGTCGATGGCCCCAACGGGCCGCTAAGTCCCGCTGACGATTCCGGCGGCTATGGCGCTTGGCTTACGCAAGGTTGTTTGCCGGGTTCGCTCTATGGGCCTTCGGCGTTTGAAACGCCCAATGCCAGCGCATTTCCTGCTGTGGCCGTGGAAGAGGACATCATCGGCGATCAGTTTATTCCCCATCTCGCTGACCCTTATGCGGGCGTGGTGCAATCGACCAGTTTGCGCGTGATCGACTCGCTGTTGAATCCAACTTACCGGGCAAAAAACGACACGTTCGAAATCAACGCCGATTACAACGTCACCAGCGCGCTGACCTTCACGTCCCAGACCGGATACAACAAGGATTCCCTGTATTCGACGGAGGATTTCAACCGTTTCAACACCGCACCCGGACTGTTCACGCCGTCCAACTATTATAGTTCCGGCATTATCGGACAGGATGGCGAATTTTGCGATCCACAATTGGGTTGTTCGAGCAGGTTGGTCGGCGAGGACGTGTCCCAGGAACATGCCTATCAATTCTCTCAGGAAATGCGGCTTGCATCGAATTTCGATGGGCCGCTCAATTTCAGCGTCGGCGGCAATTTCCTGCATTATCAGACGGTCGAAGATTACTACGTCTTCTTCAACGTCATCTCTATTCTCACCGAATATTTCAGCGGCTATCACAGCCCCTATGCGGCGCATAATCCGTTCGATCCCACGGCGGCAAACGTATGCGATCCGCAACCGGCCGACCCTAACAACAATAGCGGCTATTTCGGGCTTGGCTGCGCATGGGTCGATCCCAACCCGCTCAACCAGATCGACGGTCAGGGCCACAATTATTTCCGCAGCCAGAATCCCTACCGGCTGAACTCATACGCGGGCTTCGGCGAGGTCTATTATCAGGTGACGCCGGACGTGAAGCTCACCGGCGGCCTGCGCTGGACGGATGACGAAAAGCACTTCGTCGAAATTCCCAGTTGGGTCGCCGTTGTCGGCAAAGGCTATCCCGTCACCGGCATTGTCGATCAGCAATGGAAGGAATGGACCGGGCGGCTCGTTGCAAACTGGACGCCCAAGCTCGACTTCACCGATCAATCGCTGTTCTATGGCTCCTATTCGCGCGGTTATAAGGGCGGCGGCGCAAACCCGCCGGGGCCGATCCCCGTGGTGTTTGCCACCGGCAATGTTGACTCGCCCAGCAACGCAACGCATCCGCTTACGTTCAAGCCAGAGTTCGTGGATGCGTTCGAGCTTGGCACGAAGAACACGTTGCTTGACGGCGCGATGACGCTCAACGGCGATATCTTTTATTACAAATATCAGAACTATCAGATTTCACAGATCGTCGATCGCACATCGGTCAATCTGAATTTCAATGCCAACGTCAAAGGCGCGGAAATCGAATCCACATGGGAACCGATTCCCGGTCTGCGCTTCAATTTCTCAGGTGGCTACGAAGATGCGCGGCTTGCCGGCGGTTCGCAGGCCATCGACCTGATGGATCGTACGGCGGGAAACAAGGACTGGCTGATCGTCAAACCGTTCGTCACGCAGACATCGAATTGCGTTCTTCCCACCTATGTCGTCAATGAATTGCTGGAAGGTTATGGCGCCAACCTGACTTTCGCTTGTATCGCCGCTTACGGTAATATTTTTGGGCTCGGCCAGCTCGATCCCGTCACGTTCGAGACCTACACGCCCTATCCTTCGACGGATATTAACGGCTTTCCGCTGCCCGGTTATAAAGGGTTCGACCCGACCACTGCCCCCAATGACGGACAGGGGTTCGCCAAGAATCTGAGCGGCAATTATCTTCCCAACGCGCCGCCGTTCACGCTCTCCATCGGCGGGCAATATTCCATGCCGCTGAGCAGCGAATGGGCCGCGACGGGGCGCGTGGACGGATACTGGCAGGGTAATTCGTTTGCGCGTGTGTTTAACGACAAGCCTTACGATCAGCTACACGGCTATACCAATCTTAATCTGACACTGATCTTCACCAATCAGGATGGCTGGCAGGCGATGGCCTATATGAAGAACGTCTTCAACACGACGGCGATTACCGGTGCGTTCCTCAACTCCGACGATACGGCGTTGACGACGAACGTGTTCGTCACCGATCCGCGGCTGTTCGGCATAAGGCTCACGAAGAACTGGTAGTGTCCGGAGCGCAGCCCCGTGAACGTGGTTCATAGCGACAGCGTATGAACGCGGTTCGCGTCAGGCTGCGCGACATTAGAGAAATCATTCCCCCACACCTTGGGCGGCGGAGCTTTTCCGCCGCCCATTTGTTTTGCGTAAAGCCTTCAAACGGACGCAATCGTTTCTAAAAAGTGCCGCTTTCCATCTTTATATGAAAAACCAATCCGGCTCGGAGTGAGCTTGGTTGTTCGTCTCCGCCCGGGAATGGCCGCGTGCGCGGCCGAAAGGGAGGAGACAATGCAACATCCGTCCACTCATGCACTCGCGCGTACTCGTCCGGGCCGGCCATGGACCGGCGCTGCCGCTTTTGTTGCGGCGATACACATTCTGTTTCTCTATGCGCTGATCACCGGACTCACAATCCGCATCTTCAAGACGTCTGAACCAAAAATCGTTGTCACGCGGGTTTTGCCGGAACCGCCCGCGAAACCATCCTTACCCGCACCGACGCCGACGATGAAAGAGATCGTCGATACTGTCCCGCTGCCGCCGCCCATCAATATTGAGCAGACGGATCCGAAAACGATAACCGTCATAAAGATGCCGGAACCGCCCAGCAATCCGACCGAGACCGCTGCGCCATCAGAGTCTGCAAGCGGCATCGCCGAAACGCATACGATTCCAGAATATCCTGTGTTGTCGCGGCGGTTGGGAGAGCAGGGGAGTGTGCTGTTGCATATCGCACTTGCGGATGATGGCCGCATAGACAATGTGAACATCCTCCATTCCAGCGGTTATGCGCGGCTGGATGAGGCGGCGCGGGAATGGGTGATGCGTTACTGGCGCTATCGGCCCGCGACGGACAACGGCAAGCCTGTCGCGTCCGCTGTTGAAGCGTCGGTGGTGTTCAATTTGAAGACGGCGCAAACGCCGTAATGAATGGATGAGCAAAGAGCGGTGGGGTTCTGACCGCTCTTTGCTCACGCTCAATATAAGTGCCTTCTACAATACCGACCGATAATATTCGAAGCGGCCCTCCACGCGCGGCGGCCTGTCATATGAAACGGGTTTGCGG
>DATCEI010000352.1:0-3075 GCA_036510185.1 Rhizomicrobium sp.
GAAAGCGCATCTTGAACGGCAGGCCCTGCACCCAGGTGTGGTGCCGCGCGCGCGCCGACGCGATCGTCTTTCCGCTGCGCTGGGCCAGCAGCGTGCGCACGCTTTCGTTGAGCATCAGCCCGCCCACTGTGCCCAGCAACACGACATAGGCAACCGAAACCACCAGTTCGGTTTGTCCGGTGTGGCGCAGCAGGCCGAGCAGCACCACGCCGATGGAGGTGCCCACGATGCCGCCCGCGATCATCACCGCGCCCATTTTGAAATCGACGCCCTGCTGCCGCCATTGCGCGATGGCGCCCGACATCGAGGAGGCCGTCACATGGCTCGATGTCGTGGCCACGGCCACGCCGGGCGGAATGCCGGAGAAGATCAGAAGCGGCGTCAGCAGGAACCCGCCGCCCACGCCGAACAGGCCCGACAGAAAACCCACGCCGAAGCCCATGCCGAGAATGATCAGCCAGTGAACCGACATCTCGGCGATGGGAAGATAGATTTCCATCCGGAACTCGGGAATTGCAGAGTCGGATACTAGTGTCGTTCAGGAAAGAACTGAATCACACCCTTATTGTCATCCCCGGCGAGCGCGGCAACGCGCGAGGGAAGGGAACCCAGGTGTTGCAGCTCACTCTGTGACAGCAGATTTTGAAGAATAATTGCCGAGACCGTCCGGCTTGACCACCTGGGTCCCCTTAACCTCGCACGCGCGTGAAACGCGCGCACTCGCCGGGGATGACAGGTGAGTTAACCGTGCGAAGCCGCAGCGGGAGGCGCGGGCGGCGTGTTGGCGTCGTGGTTGAGGTCTTCCGGCTTGAACGTGTCGGCGGCCTTTTGTGCGGCGGCGCGGTCATCGCCCGACAATTGCGTGGAGAGCGCCGTCACCCGCGAGCGCGATTCCGCATCGCCCTGCGAAGCCGCAATCGAATACCATTTGTAGGCATCGATCAGACTTTGCGGCACGCCCAGCCCGCGCTCATACAGCACCGCCAGATTGAACTGCGAATCGGCGAGGCCCAGCGTCGCCGCCTTGGAGAACCAGCGCGCGGCTTCGGTATAATTCTTCGTCACGCCCGCGCCTTCGGCGTAAGCGACGGCCAGATTGTGCATCGCCTTGCGATTGCCCTTCTGGGCTGCGGCCGTGTACCAGTGCGCGGCTTTGGCGGCATCCGTCGCCACGCCATGGCCGCGCTCATACAGCGTGCCGAGGCGATATTCGGCCAGCGGCTGGCCCTTGTTGGCGGCGCGCTCCAACCATTTGGCGGCTTCGGCTTCGTTCACGGCCACGCCTTCGCCTTGCAGATATTTAAGGCCGACGAGAAGCTCGGCCTTGGCGTCGCCCTTGTTGGCGAGCGCGGTCAGCTGATCGACAGGCGCAACCGATGCGGTCTGCGTTGGGGGCACGATTTTCGGCATCGGCGGCGGCAGAACCATCGCATTGGGCTTCGGCTCCGTATTCATCGATTGCGTCGTAGGCGCAACGGCCGCAGTGTGGCTCATGCGCGAACTCAGCGCCACGCCCGCGCCGATGGCGAGAATGGCGATCAGCGCGATGCCGCCGATCAGCATGATGCGCGAACGGTCCGGTGTTTCTTCTTCCTCCACCTCGGTGCGCGCGGCACCCCAGGTGAAGCCGCCCATCGACTGGCGCATCGATCCCGCATCGTCATCGGCGGTCGTGGCCAATGCGGCGGCAGCGCGGGCGGAACGGCGCGCGGCGGCGAGATAGGATTCGCCATGCTCGCCTTCGGCATGAGGCGGAATATCGCCCATCGATTCCGCGGCCAGCGGCAGATCGGACGGATGCATGTCCTCGCCGAAAGGCGAGTCGGTTTCGTAGGGCGGCGGCGCGCCGAACGCATCGTGCAGTTTCTGCTCGGCTTCGGGGGCGGGCTCCGGCGCGTCGATATCCGGGAAAGGCGGCGGATCGAATCCGGCGGGTTCGGAAACGGGTGCTGGCGCAGTGGCTGCCTGTGTCGCGGGCGGCGGCGTGGGCGCTGCAATCGGGGCAGGCGCGGGCATCGGCGCGGGTGCTGCCGAATGCGGCACGCCTTCGATGACCTCAAGCCGCGACGAGGTGCTTTGCAGGGCCATGCGCAATTCGGCGATGGCGTCGCGATTGCGCTTGTCCGCCGTGTCGAGCTTTACGCCCAGCGCCTTGAAATTCTCTTCCGCCGTGCCCGATGTGGTGGCGCTGCTGCGCTCCACGCTTTCGAGACGGCCAACAATGTCGGCCAGCGCGCGTTCAATGCCATAGACGCGGCGGTCCATGCCGCTTTCGGCGATGCTGGTTTCGAGCTTGGCGACGGTGCCGTCGAGGCGCGCCAGCGTGCCCGCGATCTGCACTTCGTTTGAAGCATTGCGGGCGGTAAGGCGGTCCACCGTCTCGCCGATTTTGGCGATGGCTTCGTCCTGCTGGTCCGCAATGGCAGTGTCGGCCATGCCTGCGTTGAAGCGGCCTTCGAGATCGGAAATCGCCTGCTGGATCTGGTCGATCCTGGGATTGCTGGCCGCGGAGCGCGCTTCCAGTTCGGCGACCGTCTTGCGGATGTCCTCGATATCCTGACTGACACCAAACCGCGTTTCGAATTCGGCGATGGTGTTGTGCATTTCATCGAGCCGCGCGCCATTGCCGGCGTGGCGGGATTCGATGGTGGCGAGCGCGCGCAGCAATTCGTCGGTGCGCGCGGAATGCTTGCCGTCAACGGAATTGATCGCTTCCTCAAGCTCCTGCCGCCGCGCGCCGTAACGCTGGTCAATGTTCTGGATGGTCTGCTTGAGTTCTTCGCGAATGGCCGAATGGTGATGCTCGGCGCCCTGAAGGGTTTTGTTGACGTCCTCGCGGATGGCGGCGTGGCGTTCCTCGATATCGGCGATGGCCTGCTCGATGGAATCATTGTTGGAGGCCTGATGCGCCTCCAGCCGGTGCACCACGCGCTCCAGCGCTTCGGCGCGGACATGGGCCGTCGTCTCGATGGCCTTCACGCGCTCGTCGATGAGGCCGATGCGCTGGCTCAGATAGCTCGCGTTGGATTCGCCGTGCTCCTGCACTTCGCCCATCTTGCCGACAACGGCTTCGAG
>DATCEI010000353.1:0-4243 GCA_036510185.1 Rhizomicrobium sp.
GTGTCGGCAAGCGCGGGATTGGAAACGATCGTGCCCGCTTTTTTTACCTGTCCGTTTTCATCGAGAAATTCAGCGGCGAGATTTGCGTCCAGCCGCACGATATCGGCGGAGGATGAAATGCGCATCGCCAGCGCGTTGGAAATCGGAAAGCCGGTCGCGGCAAATCCTTCGCCCGGCGCCACATCGCGCTGCCAAGGCAATTTGCCGTAAGCGGTCTGCAACGCTGCGAAGCCGCGCACATTGCCCGGCACCGCGAACGGACCGCCGCCGGATGAATCGCGCGCGAGGAATACGAACGCTTCGTTCGCGCTCTTCGCCGGATCGTGAACGATGCACAATCCGCCGCCGCCGAGTCCCGCCGCGACCGGATAGGTCACCGCGAGCGCGAAGTAGATCGCGGTCGCAGCATCCGCCGCACTGCCGCCTTGCGACAGCACCGATGCGCCCGCTTTCACCGCAAAAGGTTCATCACCCACCACCAGCCCGCTGGGCGGCGGCACGGAAGCGGCGGGCGTGGTGATGCCCACGTCCTCCAGCGGATTCCATGAACAGCCTGTAAGGATAATGAGGCTGGCCGCTGAGGCCAGAATGCGCGAGCGAAGCATGGATACGCCGTGTCCTATGGTGGGCCCGCGGCATGACGTTGACGGGCGGTTGTGGCCCCCCTAGTTTCGCGCCGGGGCAAAGACGCGGGGTGGAAGGAGAGTCCAAGCTTTGGCGTTTTGCAACCCTACGCGGCGTTTTCGCTCACGCGAAATCCGGCCTTTGGCGCGCCGCGCTTCCGTTATTCTGGTCTCTTTTGCGGCTGCTTTCTGCCTCACCGTCCAGTCCGCGGCGGCGCAGGCGCTGGATTTGCTGCGCGATACGGAGATCGAGCGCGTCCTCAAATCCTATGAGGATCCGTTCCTCCACGCGGCGGGCCTCGATCCCGCGGCATTCAAGGTCTATCTGCTCAACGATCCCACCGTGAACTCGTTTGCGGCCGGCGGGCAGAACATTTTCATCCAGACCGGCATGATCATGTATGTCGATACGCCCAATGAGTTGAAGGGCGTGATGGCCCATGAAACCGGCCATGTCGCGGGCGGCGATCTCACGCGCGATACCAGCGCTATCGCCAAAGCCAGCGTGCCGATGCTGATTTCCATGGCGGCCGGTTTGATCGCGATGGTTGCCGGCGCGGGCGAAGCGGGCATGGGCATTATGATGGCGGGCCAGCAGATCGCCGAAGGCCAGTTCATGGCCTTCAGCCGCGTTCAGGAAGCAACCGCAGATCAGCGCGGCATGAAATATCTCACCGCCACGCATCAATCCGGGCGCGGCATGCTGCATGTGTTCGAGCGTTTCGCCGATGAAGAAGCGATGTCGAACACGCAGATCGATACATATGCGCGTGACCATCCGGCCTCGCGCGACCGCGTTCTGGCGCTGCAATCGCTTGTGGATGCCTCGCCCTACAAGGACGTGAAGGACAGCCCGGAAGATCTGCACGAATACAAGATGATCAAGGCGAAACTGTCCGGCTATCTCGAAGATGTGCCGACAGTGCTGAACCGTTATCCGCCCAGCGACACAAGCGATGTGGCGCGTTACGCGCGCGCGATGGCCTATTTCCGGCAGCCCGACATGAAAAAGGCGCTGGCCGAGATCAACAGTCTCATCAAGGACGAGCCGAACAATCCCTATTTCTACGAAGTGCTGGGGCAGATTTATGTGGAGATGAGCAGGCCCGCGCAGGGCATCGCGCCCTATCAGAAATCCGTCGATCTGATGCCCGATGCGCCGTTGTTGCGTATCGATCTTGCCGCGGCGCAACTGGCGACCGAGGACAAAAGGCTGGCGCAGCCCGCTCTCGACAATTTGAAGATCGCCATGCAGCAGGAGGACGACAACGCCTTCGGCTGGTATCAGATGGCGCAGGCCTATAGCGATCTGAACAACGAACCGATGGCGAATCTGGCGACGGCGGAGCGCTTTTATTCAGTGGGCGGCTATCAGGAAGCGGGCCGTTTCGCGGCGCTTGCCCAGCGCGTTTTGCCCGAAGGCTCGCCCGACTGGCAGCGGGCCGTGGATATCATGTCGGCGGCAGGGCCTGCCGCGAAAAAGCAGAAAGAAGACGAGGAATAGCGCATAGTCGCGCGGGGATTCTTCCGGAAAACGATAACGATGAATGCTGGTTGGAAATTTGCGGGCATAGGCGTGCTGGGCGGCGCGTTGCTTGCCATTGTGATGATCGCGGCGATGACGCGCTTCGGCTACATGCCGCCCAATCCCAACGAAATCATGCCCGACGCCGCATTCCACCGCTATCTGACCGCGCATCCCGAAGAAATCGTGGCGATGAGCAATGCGTTGCAGCAACAGGAAGATACCCAGCAACAGACCGCCATCACCAAGGCGGGCGCAGCGGCGTTCTTCAATCCGAAAATCGCGTTCGTCAGCGGTCCGGCGAACGCCAAGACGACGATTGTGGAATTCTTCGATTACAATTGCCCCTATTGCCGGGCATCCACCCCTGCCGTGCGGCAATTTTTTGAAACGCACAAAGACACAGCGCGTTTCGCGCTTGTGGAATTTCCCATCAAGGGGCCGAACTCGACCGTTGCCGCGCGCGCGGCCATCGCGGCGCGAAACCAGCAGGACAAATATCTCGCCTTCCATTTCCTGATGATGAGCGAGAAGGAATTGATCGGCGAAGATTTGATTTACGCCGATGCGAAGAAAGCGGGTCTGGACGTGGACAAGCTCAAGGCCGACATGAAAGACACATCCGTCACGCAATCCATCAATGCGGCGCATACTCTCGCCGACAAGCTCGGCATCGACGCCACGCCGACCTTCATCATCAACGGCAAAGTGCTCGCCGGCGCAATCGACAACAAAACGCTGGCGCAAATGGCGAAGAGTTAGATCAACCCCGCCAGCGGGCTTGACGGATCGGCATAGCGCTTCTTCGGCATCCGGCCCGCGAGATAGGCGAGCCTGCCTGCTTCCACCGCATGGCGCATGGCGCGCGCCATCATCACGGGATTTTTCGCTTCCGCGATGGCCGTGTTCATCAACACCGCGTCGCAACCCAATTCCATCGCAACGGCAGCATCGGATGCCGTGCCGACGCCCGCATCCACGATCACTGGCACCTTGGCTTCTTCCACGATCATGCGAATGTTCACAGGATTCTGCACGCCAAGCCCGGACCCTATCGGCGCTGCCAATGGCATGATCGCCGCCGCGCCCAATTCCTCCAGCCGCTTGGCCATCAGCGGATCGTCGCTGCAATAGACCATCACCTGAAAGCCTTCCTTGATGAGCAATTCGGTCGCGCGCAGCGTTTCGATCATGTCGGGATAAAGCGTCTTCTTGTCGCCCAGCACTTCCAACTTCACCAGCGTCCAGCCACCTGCTTCACGCGCCAGCCGCAATGTGCGCACGGCGTCCTCGCCCGTGAAACATCCCGCCGTGTTCGGCAGATATGTGAATTTCTTCGGATCGATGAAATCGATGAGCTTCGGCTGCGAAGGATCGGTGAGATTCACGCGGCGCACGGCCACCGTCACCATTTCCGCACCACTCGCCTCCAGCGCCGCCGCATTCTCCGCATAGGTTTTGTATTTCCCCGTGCCGATGATGAGCCGCGACTTGTAAGTGCGCCCGGCAATCACCAGCGGCTTGTCCACTGGCGGCATGTCCAACGGCGCGTTGCCGCCGCCAATGAAATGCACGATCTCGAAGCGGTCGCCCTCGCCCACCATCACCGCGCTGTATTGTGAGCGCGGCACGATCTCCAGATTGCGCTCCACGGCGATTTTGGCCGGGTCCAGCCCTAGCCCCGCCAGCAGCTCACGCACGGACACCGGCGTCTCGATGCGCCGGTCCTCACCATTGATGGTCACACTCAGGGGCATGGTTTCCTTTCGGGGCTTGGGGCCAGTATAACCCGGCTAAGAATCTTTCGCCGGAGTTCCCGTGGCCAAGACCAAGGCCCTGCCGATATATGTCCTCAACGGCCCCAATCTCAACCTGCTTGGGCGGCGCGAGCCGGAGGTTTATGGCACCGCGACGCTGGGCGAGATCGAAAAGCTGGCTAAAGCGCGGGCCAAGACGCATGGGCTGGCTATCGAATTCCGGCAGACCAACCATGAGGGCGAGCTGATCGACTGGCTGCAGGAGGCCCGCACCAAGGCCGCCGGCGTGATCCTGAACCCTGCCGGCCTCGGGCATACGTCCGTGGCGCTGCTGGACG
>DATCEI010000354.1:0-4162 GCA_036510185.1 Rhizomicrobium sp.
GGTCCAGATTTGGGGCGCTGGCCCGGGCCGTTCGTCGGCGGCAATGACCAGCCACAGGATCAGCAGCGCGGGCGCAATCGCCGCGGTGCCGATGACGGTGGGAAGGGAGGCAAGGAGGTTCATCGGTATGGCAGATAGGCCATTTTTCTGCGTTATCTACGGTTCGAAACCTGGGTGCGCGCGAAACTTAGTTCAGGAATGCAGGCAGTCTGGCACTGGCTTGTCTCACGCTTTTCTGGCGCGGGATTGCCGGCTCAGCAACCGCGACAGATGCCTTTGATCCGCTCGTTCATAATGGCGTCCTCCGCGCTGATGGTATCGATGTATTTTGAGCTGTCTGCCCTTGGAGCTGGAGACGTGCGCACGGCCGCCCTCGCGGCCGGCGGCGCTGCTGCGGGTGGCGTGCCCTTGTCGTAGCAGGCGAGCCTCGCGGCGGGATCAGTGACCGCTTTGCAGTTCGGGGTTTGGGCAATGGCCGTCTGGCAAAGCGCGCAAGTCACGACCAGTATAGAGAAGAGCTTCATTTCAATCCTTATTCGCGATGGAACCCGACGGGGAGTGATGGTGTTGCCGGACCGGTCGCTATTATTCAATTCGATCAAAGAGTTTGTCTGGTTTCTTTGAGCAAAATGCACGTAATCGCGCAACCTGTCCATCGGCGGCCGAGCGATTTTAGCATTCCGCGCATGACGCATTTGCGGGATGCCGCCGTGGTAGGCTTTGGCGTCGATGATCCAAGGGGAGGCCTACCGGGTGGTTTTATTCCGCGGAGCAGAGACCCACGCACGATCGGTCCTCAAGGCGATCAGCTGGCGGACCTTGGGAACGCTGGACACATTTGGGATCAGCTGGTTCATGACTGGACGGGTCGAAATCGCCGGATCCATCGCCGGCATGGAGATCGTCACCAAGATCGCCTGGTATTACCTGCATGAGCGAATCTGGGCGGCGGTCTCCTGGGGGCGTCGCTGATCGCGGACCGGTCCGGATTTCCGTACGACGCGCCTTTCACAGGCGCGAAAAACGCGCGGGGAACCGCGATATCCGGCAGCCCGTTCCGATTTCTTGAACGGTCGGCGGCTGGCGATGACGCGTGTGACCGTCATTCAACGCGAAAGCGATATCGCAATCTCGCCTGATTGGAGAATCGTCAACGTGCGCACGTCATCGGAAAAAATCTTGCGACCTGCGCGCAAATTTTTCCGCGCCACAATCGCGCCGTACGAAAATCCAATTTGCAAACCTAAAGTGTCCCGCTTCGACGCAAGACAGGGGGGACACTGGATGCGCCGCGATCATCAGCCGATCGAAAACTGCTCGGATACAACGGGTTACACATTTCATTTCCAGATTTCGAACCGGGGCGGACGACAGGCCTGCAGCGTCAAGGTACAGGCACCGAATATCCAGGATGCGACCATGTTCTTTCGCCAGAACTGGGCAACGATCGAGCTGATGGCGCGCGACGGTCTGGCCGGCGGTTCCCGGGACAGCGGCAGGGTCAGGCTGATTGCGCCTTGACCCGTGGATCGAGCGGCAGGAACGCGATCGAGCCTCCGGTCGTCACAGATTTGCAGCCATGTCGGCGAGCTTCGCGATGGTATTCATGTTCCGCATAGTGCCGGATCTGGCGGCGGGAATTCGCAATTTGGAATTGGCCATTCCCTCGCCGTAGTGGACATAGATTACGCGTTCGCCCAATCGCATTTCCTCATCCTTGAGGCCAGACGCATGGGCGAGAGCATCAGACGGCGGCGGCTCGTCAAGGAAAATCGCAATGGTGCGATTGGGGGCCGCGCTAGGGAACGGATTGGCTTCCAGCGCCTGCCGCATTTCGGCTGCGGTACGCACGATGACGCCGACAGGTTTTTTGGCATAGGCGAGAAGGCGCGCCTCCAGCTCGGCTTTCACCCTGGCTGGTTTTGCCGGACTCGCGAAAACCACGTTGCCGCTGGCGATGTAGGTTTTGACCCCGGTGAAACCGGCGTCGATGCACATGGCCTGAAGCTTCGCCATCGGCAGCTTGCCGGTGCCGCCGACATTCACCGCGCGCAACAATGCGACGTACTTCGCCATTTTGGAATCAATCCATATCGTGCTCGTCCGAGATGGCTGTGGTCGGCGCGTAAATCAATGATCCGCCCCGGCCGTTCGATGGTAGGTCCAAAGCGGCTGCTGCGGCCGAGTCGCCGCCGATTGTGCCTCGCACAGGCCGGCTTGGGCCTGGCGGTGCGACATCAGGTGACACAGTTGGATACAGTTTTTGGCTGGACAGCCGGGCAGGATTCGGAGTCATGTCGAGGAGTATCCGGAGTTCAGACATTAACGCAACGTAATATGTCGCTGCCGGGATTGGCTTTTCGGTGGATTGAAGGCGACCGCCTCGAGGCATTACACAGATGCAAATCAATGCCGAGGCTCTAGGCTTGTCCAGCACCGTGCAGAGCGCCCCGCGATTATCCAATTTGTTGCGGCGTCTGGCATCCGTTCCGAAGAGCTGGTTCTGGCTGCTGTGCGCAGATCTGTATCCCGCGCTCGCTGCGTTCGCTTTGCCGTGGTCGACGACGGCAGTGTCGGTCCTGCTCGTCATCTGGCTGATCGTTCTGCTGCCAACCATTAGTCTTCGCGCGTTCCTGATATCCCTGAAGCGACCCGAGAGTTTTCTGCCGATCGCATTTTTCGCGCTGGCAGTTTTGGGAACGCTGTGGACCGATGACATGTGGGCTGTCCGACTCCAGGGATTGCACCCTGTCTTCAAGCTATTGGCGATACCGCTTTTGCTCTACCATTTTGAGCGTTCGCAGCGATCGCCCTGGGTCTTTATCGCGTTCTTCGCCTCCTGCGCGCTGGTGATGGCGTGTTCCTGGATCGTCTATTTCGATCCGGGCCTGAGTTCCGGCACGGCCGAAACGATCGGGATTCCCGCCAGGAACTATATCGACCAAAGTCAGGAATTCTCGCTGTGCCTGTTCGCGGCAGCGCCGCTCTTGTTGTCGCTGATCACCGAGAACAGGCGGATTCCGGCATGGTGCTTTGGCGCGCTGTTGTTGGGCTTCTATTGCAACATGATGTTCGTGGTGATCGCGCGCACCGCGTTCCTTTATTTTCCGGTCCTGCTGGTGCTCTTTGCCGTCAGATATTGCCGGCCGAGAGCGGCGCAATTTTTGGTCGCTACAGCGGTGATTCAGGGATTGGTCTGGTACGCATCGCCTAATTTGCGTAATCGCGTCGATCATTCGGTCCAGGATTACAGATTGAGCCGAATGAGTGGTCTTGCGACTTCTGACGGTCAGAGGCTGGTCTATTGGCGCGCCTCGGTCAGGTCGATCGTCGCCGCGCCGGTATTCGGCCATGGCACCGGATCAACCAAGCAGGTATTCGACCGGGAAGCCGCGGGCAAGACTGGCGAATGGGCCAACGCGATCCGCAATCCGCATAACCAGACGCTATATGTCGCGATCCAATGGGGCATGCTCGGATGCATCGCGCTCTACGCGATGTGGTACTTTCATCTCGTGCTGTTCCTCCAACGCAATTTGGCGGCGTGGGTCGGCCTTGTCGTGGTCGTGCAGAATTTTGTCAGCTCGCTGGTGAATTCTCATTTGTTCGATTTCGACGAGGGATGGATTTATGTGATCGGGGTTGGCGTCGCCGGTGCGATAGCGGCGAAAGCCAGGGAAAAAGCCGGGGAAAAAACCGAGGCAAAGGCCGAAGCAGGCGGGAATTCCGTATCTGTTGGCCCGTTGCGAACTGCGCAGCCGTCCAAAATATAGGCGACGCGCGCGCGCGGGTTGCAAGCGGCGATTCACTCAGGCAAAACAATTCTGACGCGACTGGTTTGACGCCATCCCGGGGCTTTTGGGGCTATGTCGAGTACCGTACAGAGTGCACCCTGGATTCAGGGTATCCGGACCTATACGGACCCGCGCGGCTGGCTGTGGCTTCTGACGCTCGACCTCTATCCGGCGATGGTCACGTTCGTACTGCCCTGGTCGACCTCGGCGGTATCGGTGATGATCGTGCTCTGGCTCGGTGCGCTTCTCCCGACGATCCGTCCGCGCGCGTTTGTGGCGTCCCTGAAGCGACCCGAAAGCCTGTTGCCGCTGATTTTTTTCGCGTTGGCCGTCGCCGGGATGCTGTGGGCCGCCGAGTCCTGGTCTGT
>DATCEI010000355.1:0-16785 GCA_036510185.1 Rhizomicrobium sp.
ACGGCGCGCCAGCCAAAGGGTTTGCGTGTCATAGCTTCATACATGGGGTTCCCTCGGGGCGTTGCCACTGCGGCAAACTCTACCGTCGCAGCCGCAAAAAGCCAAAATGTTCCCGAAAGGCGCGCCGCCAAGCTAGTATCGGCCAAAATGGGAGGATGGGGCGAATGAGCAAGCGATTCATGATCTACGGCGCGACCGGCTATACGGGCAGACTGGTGGCGAAGGCCGCGAAGAAGCGTGGTATGAACCCGCTGCTGGCGGGGCGCAACGCTGCGAAGCTGAAGGAATTGGCCGAGCCGCTGGGTTTCGATTATCGCGCCATCGATCTCGCCGATGCGGCTGGGCTGGATGCCGCGCTCAAGGACATCGATGTGGTGCTGCACATCGCCGGCCCGTTTTCGCAAACCTCGCGCCCGATGGTGGAAGCGTGCCTGCGCAATCGTTGCCATTATCTCGATATCACGGGCGAGATTGCGGTGCTGGAGGCGCTTGCCGCGCGCGACAATGAGGCGGGCGGTGCCGGCATCATGATCATGCCGGGCGTGGGCTTCGATGTTGTGCCCAGCGATTGCCTCGCGGCCCATATGAAAAAACGCATGCCGGACGCGACGGCCTTGACGCTCGCCATCGGGGGCCTTGAGAAAATGTCTCGTGGCACGGCGAAATCGAGCATCGAAAGTGTGGGCAATCCCGTGCGCGTACGCGAAGATGGGCGCATCATCAGCAAATGGCCGCCGATGCGCCGTCAGTTCGATTACGGCAAAGGCGTGCGGCCATCGATTGCGGTGGGTTGGGGCGATGTCGCGACCGCCTATCACTCGACGGGCGTTCCCAAGATCGAGGTTTATTTTGAAGCCATTCCGCAAATGGAGCAGATGGCGGGGTTGGGCGATTTCGGACGCTGGCTTCTGAGCACTGCGCCTATGCAATTCCTGCTCAAGCAATGGGCCAATATGCAACCCGAAGGCCCCACCGATGCCGAACGCGCGGCGGGTTTTGGCATTCTGCTCGGCGAGGCGGTGAACGCGGCGGGCGAGAAGGTGGTTTCCAAATTGCGCACGCCGGAAGGTTACACGCTGACCGCGATGACCTCGCTGGAGATCGTTCGCCGCGTTCAGGCGGGCGAATTTAAATCCGGTTTTCAAACGCCGTCGCGCGTTTTCGGCCCCGATTTCATTCTCGGCTTCGATGGCTGTACGCGCGAAGATCTGGCGGCGTAGTTCAAGCATAGGGACACAGCGATTGAAGCGGGCATGAAGCGCAATGGGCGCGGTAATGCGTGCAATGGATTTGGCCCAGCGTTTTGAGCAGGCAATGAAGTTCGGACAGATCGTCCGCGCTCCAATGGGTAAGCGCCGGCATCATAATCTCGAACGCGGTTTCGGTGTCGGCATTCGGCGGCACAAAATTCAGTCGCCGCAAAACGCGCAACGCATGCGAATCCAGAATCAATGCAGGCCTTCGCAAAGTGCTGAAGTTCAGTGTGGAGGCCGAAACCTTGCGGCCGACGCCCGGCAGATTTTCCAGCCACGCCAGCGCAAGCTCGACAGGCCAGTCGCGCAGGAATTCCAGATCGAGCGTGCTCACGCGCGCGCGGATCATACGTAACGCTTGCGAAACCCAAGTCGCTTTCGCATCCGAAAATGTCACGCGCGCGATGATGCGCTGAATGTCTTTCGGTTCGGCATCGGCGAGCCTGCTGTAATCCGGATAGTGTTCCACGAGTTTGTTGTAAGCCTGCCGCGAGATTTCATCCCTGGTGCGGCCGCTGATCATGGATTTGATCAATTGGCCGATGGGATCGCGCCGCCGGTAACTTAAAATTCCGAAATGGCGGCGAAGCCGGTTGCGCACGGATTCGATGGTCGTTGTCTGGCCGAGATCGAGAGGAAGCTGCATCGGCGCCTCAATGAAAATCGCGCGATTTCGGCAGCACGCGCACATTGCGCGGATGGCGATGCAGATGATTGGCGGTTTCGGGCGGCGTCACATCTTCGGAAAGCCGCGCCAGATCATGCGTGCGGTCCATCATGCGTTCAGCAACGAGATGAATCACGCCTTCGGGGCCGCGTTGAATGCGGCCTTCGACCAGCAACAACCGCGAACCCATCACCTCTTTGCGGTATTCCTCGAAAACGGACGGCCAGATCACGACATTGGCGATGCCCGTTTCGTCGCTGAGCGTGACGAAGACAACGCCTTTCGCACCCGGCATCTGCCGCACGAGAACGATACCGGCGCAACGCGCACGCGCGCCATCGCGCGAGGTCGTAACATTGGCGCAACTCATAATACGTTCGGCATCGAACATGCTGCGCAAAAATTCCGTCGGATAGGCTTTCAGCGAAAGACGCAACGTCTGGTAATCGGCCAGCACATGCTCACCCAGCGGCATGATCGGTAAAGGCGCAATCGTTTCGGCGGCGTTTTCATCGGAACGGCGCGCAAATAACGGCATAGGCGATGCGTCGCTCAGACGCCTGATACTCCACAACGCTTCGCGGCGGTCGAGGCCCAACGAACGAAATGCATCGGCTTCGGCCAGAATCATCAGTGCGCGTTTTGGCAATTCTGTCGCCTGCACGAGCGCGGGGATGGCTGCGAATCCCAAGCCGCGTGCTGCGATGAGCTGTTTTGCGAAATCTTCCTTGAAGCCATCGATCTGGCGAAAGCCCAGCCGCAGTGCAAGCGCGCCGCGCGCATCGCGCTCCAGCATATTGTCCCAATAACTGAAATTCACATCGGGCGCGCGCACCTCCACATTGTGTTCGCGTGCATCGCGCACGATTTCGGCGGGCGCGTAAAATCCCATCGGCTGCGAATTGAGCAGCGCGCAGGCGAAAGCCGCGGGATGATAATGCTTGATCCACGCGGACACATAAGCCAGTTGCGCAAAACTTGCGGCATGACTTTCGGGAAAACCGTAGGTTCCAAAACCTTCAATCTGTTTGAAGCAACGCTCGGCGAAATCGGGTTTGTAGCCGCGCGCGATCATGTTGCCGACCATTTTCTCACGGAATTTGTGGATCGTGCCGACATTGCGGAACGTCGCCATGGCGCGGCGCAAACCATTGGCTTCTTCGGGCGTGAATTTTGCGGCCACAATGGCAAGCTTCATCGCCTGTTCCTGAAACAGCGGCACGCCGTTGGTTTTGCCGAGCACCTGGACGAGTTCGTCGGCGGGCCCGTGTTCGGGCGAAGGTGCGGGATAATCGACTTTCTCAATTCCCGAACGGCGGCGCAGATAGGGATGCACCATATCGCCTTGAATGGGGCCGGGACGCACAATCGCCACTTCGATGACAAGGTCGTAGAATTTTTCCGGGCGAAGGCGCGGCAGCATGTTCATCTGCGCGCGGCTTTCGACCTGAAACACACCGATGGCGTCAGCGCGACACAGCATTTCGTAAACAGCGGCGTCTTCGCGCGGTACATTCGCGAGGTCGTATGAAAGGCCGTTGTGTTCGCGGATAAGATCGAACGCTTTGCGAATGCAGGTGAGCATTCCCAGCGCCAGCACATCCACCTTCATAATGCGCAGGCGGTCGATATCGTCCTTGTCCCATTCGATGAAATAGCGATCGTCCATCGCGGCGGGGCCGATGGGCACGATTTCGTCGAGCCGGTCGCGCGTCAGCACAAAGCCGCCGACATGCTGGGAAAGATGGCGGGGAAAACCGATCAATTCGTTGGCCATCGCAACAGCGCGCTCAATGAGCGCGTTGCCGGGATCGAGCGCGCCCTGCCGCACTTCTTTTTCGCGCAAGGCGCTGCCGTAACTGCCCCACACGCCGCTTGCCATTGCGGTGGTGATGTCTTCGGTGAGGTCGAACGCTTTGCCAACCTCGCGAATGGCGCTGCGCGGGCGATAGCAGATGACGGTGGCGGTGAGCGCGGCGCGATGATGGCCGTAGCGTTTGTAAACGTCCTGAATGACGTCCTCGCGCAATTCATGTTCGAAATCGACATCGATATCGGGCGGTTCGCGGCGTTCCTGAGAGATGAACCGTTCGAACAGGAGATCGATTTCGGTGGGATCGACGGCGGTGATGCCCAGCGCATAACAGACGGCGGAATTTGCGGCCGAACCGCGCCCCTGACAAAGAATTTTGCGCGCATTCGCGAAACCGACAATGTCATGCACGGTGAGAAAATAGGGTGCGTAATCGAGCTTCTCGATAAGCGCGAGTTCTTTGATCAGGGTCGCATGCATTTTTTCGCAGACGCCTTGCGGATAACGCCGCGCTGCACCTGCCCAAGTGAGGTCTTCCAGATGCTGTTGCGCGGTTTTGCCTTTTGGGATCGGCTCGTCGGGATAATTGTATTTCAGCTGATCGAGCGAGAATTCGATGCGGTCGGCAAAACGGATTGTTTCGGCGATGGCATCTGGCGCATCGCGGAACAGCCGCGCCATTTCTTCGGGCGATTTCAGATGCCGTTCGGCATTGGCTTCCAGCAATTTCCCCGCCGTGTCGAGCGTTACATGCTCGCGGATGCAGGTGATGACATCCTGCAATTCGCGGCGCGCGGAGTCGTGGTAAAGCACGTCATTGATCGCAAGCAACGGCACGCGCGTGGCTTGCGCGATGCGGTGCAATTTTCTGAGGCGGCGTTTGTCGTCGCCATGATGTAGGATCGAAGTCGCGAGCCAGACGCGGTCGGGCGCGATTTGCGTCAGATGCGCGAGCGTGTTTTGTGTTTCCACCTCAATCCGCGCGGACGGCACGACGGCAAACAACAATCCCTCTTGCCATTCGACAAGATCGCCGAAATGCAGAATGCATTCGCCTTTTTTTGCGCGCAGTTTGCCCACAGTGAGCAGGCGGCAGAGGCGGCCATAGGCTTTGAGGTCTTGCGGATAGGCGAGAATATCCGGCGTGCTGTCGGTGAAGACGAGGCGGCAGCCAATCAGCAATTTCGGTTTTGGTTCCGGCAAATCGCCATGCGTATCGTAAGCGCGCACGACTCCGGCCAACGTGTTGCGGTCGGCGATGCCGATGGCGTAGTGGCCTTGCAGCGCGGCGGCCTCAATGAATTCTTGCGGGTGCGAAGCACCGCGCAGAAATGAGAAATTCGTTGTCACCGCGATCTCGGCATAGTTCATGCGAACACCCCGTGCACGAACCAGCGTGGGTGTTCGCGACCGTAAAGACCGTCGCGATAAAGCCAGAAGCGGCGGCCTTCTCTGTCTTCGACGCGGAAATAATCGCGCGTCGGCATGCTTTCCTGATGCCGCCACCATTCCATCGCGATGCGTTCGGGGCCTTCCGCGCGCGCGACGGAATGCAACGCGCGCCGCCAGCGGAATCGCAGAGGCGGGCCGTCCGGCACTTCAGCCATCGCTTCGATGGGTTCGGGTTTGGCGAAGAGACGCAACGGACGGCGCTGTGTTTCGCCACGCTTCCATGAATGAGAGCGCGCCTGTTGCGCGGGCACGGTGACAGCTTCGGCTTCGGGGATGTGCGTGTCCTGCGATTGGAAACGCAATACGCGATGCGAACCGAAACGCGCGGACAAACGATCTGTCAGAAACGCGATCTCTTTATCTATATTATCGTTGGCGTCGAAGCCGATGGTTTCGGGCTTCATGCGTTCCGCTTTGTCGGCGCAAAGCCTGATGACATCGAAGCCGAAACCGGGGTCGAGCGGGTCGTGCAGCGAATCCAGCCGCTCACGGAACAGGCGTTCGACGATTTTGGGTTCGCGAACCGGCGCGCCGGTTTCGATGGCGATGCGATGCACCGCGCCGTCGGCACGGAAGAACGCGGCTTCCATGCGGCGCGCGCCTTGTCCGTGTTTTTCCAGCATCGCGGCAATGTTTTGCGCGAGCGACGAGATTGAGGCTTCGATGACATCCTGCGTCGCGACAGGTTCGGCGAAACGATGCTCGGCCAGGAAATCGGGAATGGCTCGGCGCGGCGAAATCGGTTTTTCGATTTTGCCCAGCGCGTGATCGAGCAGGAAAACCATCTGTTTTCCGAAACGGCTGGTCAGTTCGGGGCGCGTGCGGCTTGCGACCTGACCGATGGTTTTGAGGCCGGCGCGGCGAAGTCCATGCGTGATCGCGTAATCGAGATTGAGGGCTGCGATGGGCAGAGGCGCGATGGTTTCGGCTTCGCGCTGCGGCGGCGCGATTGTGCCGTCTGCGTAATGCGCGAGAGCACGCGCTGCGGCCGCACTTCCGGCGATGGCGCCGCGCACAGCAAAACCAAGCTTTGCGAGTGCTTTGCGGATTCGATCGAGCAACGCTTTTTCGCCG
Source organism: Rhizomicrobium sp. (assembly GCA_036510185.1). Taxonomy (GTDB): domain Bacteria; phylum Pseudomonadota; class Alphaproteobacteria; order Micropepsales; family Micropepsaceae; genus Rhizomicrobium. The sequence goes on from DATCEI010000355.1 coordinate 6,260, forward strand.
TCGAAGAGATGTGTGGCACCGGTCACATCGAGCAAAAGTCCGTGCGGTGCGTCGAGCGCCACCAGCGGCGTGAAGCGTTCGCACCAATCGGCGATGGCGTTCAAAAGTTTCGCGTCGGCTGGTTCGTCGGCTTCGACGACGTTGAGCGCGGGAATTCGCGCGCGCGCATCGGCCAGCGGCATTCCGGGCGCGAGCTTCAGCTTTGCGGCTTTTGCGTCCACCGCGTAAAGGCGCAACGCATTATCCTCTTTGCGCGCGATGATGAGCGGGATTTCATCCGGCGCGGCGCAGCGGCGTTGCAGCCGGTCGGTCGGCAGGCGCGGAAACCACAGCGCCAGAATTCGTCTGTCGGAAATATCCATCGTCACAACTCCATTCCATAATCCAGTGTCCGGTTCCCCCATGCCGGTTGCGCGCGAGCTGCGCGTCGAAAATCGGTGAACCCCAATCGTCGTCCTCGTTTTCAGGCGACGGTGCGGCGCGGATGATCCAGCGCGTTTCCGCGGCACTGGCTTCGGCGCGCGCATCGGGGCGCAGCAGAAAGGCCGTGACGCCTTTGCGCTCGGCGGCCAGCACCAGACGCCTGCTCGCGGTGAGGTCGAGGATTTTCGGATTGCCCGGAATCTCCATCACCACCGCGCCGAGGCCGGAGCAGGACAATCCGTCCGCGCCCGCGCGCAAGGCGTCGGAGGCGTTGGCCGCGCGCAGCAGAATCACGCGCGAGGGATCGAGGCCTAGATCGAGAAAGCCGGTGGCGGAAAGTTCGCCCTGTTCGAGGGCGGAAAAATCCTGACGGATCCAGAGCAATTGTTTTTGGCCGCTCGCGCGCAGGGCAAGCGCGGTGGTGAACCCCGTGGCCGCCGCCGCATCACCAGCGAAAACCTCATGCAGCGTGCCGCAGGCCAGCCCGCCGCTGAGCCGGGCGTCGGCCTCCGCATGGCCCAGCGCCACGCGCGGATGCGGTTGGCCGTCCGTGCGCAGAAGCTCTTGCAGTGAGTGTATTTGTTCTTTATACGTTCTCACATTCCCTGTTTGTTCCAAACGGGATCGAGAGTCAAGCGGGAATCTTAAGGGGTTGTTTCAATTATGATTTCTGGACCCAGCGTTACGGTGGGGAAGCCGAAAGAAAGCCTACTCCCTATTCTGTCATCGCCCGATTTATTCGGGCGACCCAATTTGTTGTTTTTGGGAAAAACGAAAACGAGTTGCCCGGACGAGCCGGGCAATGACGAAAGGGGAGATGGAAAGTCCTATGCCGCCGCCGCGTATTGGGCTGCGATCTCTTTCTGCACGTCCGCGAGGAGATAGCGGTCGTCATGGTTCCACGGATGGAAGCCCGGACGGTAGTAGGAGAAATAGGCTCCCATCGCCTGCCGCATGATGCCGTTCTTTCCGAACAGATAGCCGAGCAATTTGAACCATGTGCGCGGGCGATTGATGCCGTCCTGCTGGAAGGAATACGCGCAACCGACGAAGATCGTCGTGAAGAACATAATGGTGGACATGAACATGATCCCGCAGCGCAGCGCATAGCGCCGCAGCGGATTCCAGTTTTTCGTCGCCGCCAGAAACGTGTCGAACGCGACGGCCTTGTGCTCGATCTCTTCCATCGCATGCCAGCGCCATAGCAACGCATTCTCTTCCGGCGCGCCCGCCATATGGCGCGGATCGGCAATCCCCTGATGGGCGAGGATCGCCGTGAAATGTTCCAGCGCAATCGTGGCGGCAAGCTGCGCGATCGGCGCGAAAGTTTTAACGACCGCAAGCCTGCGCAGCGCGAAGGCCTCGATCTTCGTCTGATCGTAACCCGCATCCACGGCCTGACGGTTGAAGACGATGTGTTCGCGCGCGTGAATGAATTCCTGCGAGGTGAACGCCGCGATCTGCTTTTGCAATTCCGGCGAGGCTGCATCTTTGTAATGGCGCACGGCCTCGATAAAGAAGCGTTCGCCCGGCGGAAACGTCACCGACATCGTGTTGTAGAAAGCGGTCGCGACCGGATCGCCGCCAAGCCACCAGCGCGGACGCGTCTGGTTTCTTCCGAAGGCGATATCGCGAGGATTGATGGTGTGATCGGCGGGGTTTTGCGTTTGTCCGCTCATGGCGTGAACCTGCTTCAGGTTTCACCCAAGAATATAGACAAGACTGACAAAATTGTCAATAAAGGGTTGGTTACATTTTTATAGAGGGGGAAATCCCACCCTCATCTGTCATGGCCCGCCGGAGTGCGGGCCACCCAGTTGAAGCCTGGGTTTCTCTTCAAGAATTAAGCGGAGAAATTCCTTCGTCACGGAGCCCATGTCACCTGGGTGGCCCGCACTCCGGCGGGCCATGACACCGAGGTAAGGCTTCACGCCGCCGCGTATTGTTCCGTCAGCGCCTTGTCCATGTCCGCGATCAGCGCGCGGTCGTCGCGCTGCCATGGATGGAAACCGGGGCGGTAGAACGAGAAATAATCCCGCAGCACATGGCGCATCAGGCCCGGTTTCACGAAGGCATAGTGGAACAGGCGCAGCCATGTGCGCGGCGTGTTGATTCCATCCTGCCGGAAGAAGGCGCGGCAGCCGATGATGATCTCGGCCATGAACAGCACGGTGGAAATCGCCATCACGATGGAACGCATCAGCCAGCGGCGAAGCGGCGGCCATTTCTTCGTGGCGGCGAGATAGGTGTCGAACGCCACGCCCTTGTGCTCGATCTCTTCCATTGCGTGCCAGCGCCACATGCGCTGGTTCTCTTCCGAGGCGCCCTCAAGCTGGCGCGGATCGGACAGAATCGCATGCGCCATGATGGCGGTGAAATGCTCCAGCGCGATGGTGATGGCCAATTGCTGCATGGTTCCGCGCGTTTTGGCGAAATCCAGCTCGCCCTTCACGAATTTTTCGATAGGGGAGATGTCATAGCCCGCATCGGTCGCCTGCCGGTTGAACACGACATGTTCGCGGGTATGGATGAACTCCTGCGCCGAGAAAGCCGCGATCTGTTTTTGCAGCTCCGGCGAGGCCATGTGCTTGTAATTGCGCACGGATTCGATGAAGAAGCGCTCGCCCTGCGGGAACGCCGCCGACAGCGTGTTGTAAAACGCCGTCGCAACCGGGTCGCCGTTCAGCCACCACCGTGGATTGGTGCGGTTGCGCCCGAAAGCGATGTCGCGCGGGCGAATGGTAAGGTCTGACGGGGTTTGCATTTTCTCGCTCAACACACGATCCTGATGAAGATTCTCCACGCAGGGCTTCTACGCCACACTGACAAAGATGTCATTAACAAAAACGGTTAAGTCCGGATTAAAGTTTCGTGTCAGGCGCAGAGCCAAGGCAGCGAAGCGTCATGTGCGCCACTTTGTCCGGCGCAGACGCTCGGCCGAAGAAGCGCGCGCAGAGGCGCTGGCGTCCGCGCGGCGCATTCTGCTGGAGGATGGCCCGAACGCGGTGACGTTGCAGAACGTCGCCGCCGATATCGGCATGGTTCACAGCAATCTGCTTCACCATTTCGGCAGCGCGGGCGAATTGCAGCTGGCGCTGATGGTGATGATGGTGCGCGACCTGACGCTGGCGCTGGAGGAAGCGGTGGCGCATCTGCAGGCCGATGGTTCGCCGCGTGTGCTGATCGACATCGTGTTCGATGCTTTCGACAAAGGCGGCGCGGGGCGGCTGGCGGCATGGATCGCGCTCTCCGGCAACATGCGGCATCTGGAAAGCATCCAGCAATCGATTGACGGTCTGGTGAAGGCGATCCGCGAGAAATTCGGCAAGGAGGACACGGCGGAATTGGGCGTGTCGTCCGCCGTGCTGTTCATCGCGCTTCTGGCCTTCGGCGATGCGGTGGTGGGCGACAGGCTGAAAGACATGCTGGGCCGCGCGCCTGCCTGTACGCGCGACCTGGCGGCGTATCTCCTGCCGCAATTCTTCGCGATGGGTTGAAGCCTCCGTCCGTCATGGCCGGATTTAATCCGGCCATCCATCCGGCGCATGTCCATGCGCCGAAAAGAGTTATCTGCGCTCGCAGACGCGAGCGCGATGGGTGGCCGGGTCAAGCCCGGCCATGACGGATAGAGTCTAACGCTGCCGCTCCCACTAGTTTTAACCCTTTCCCCCACCGCAATCCTGATGTCGCGAATGTGCGTTCGCCTCACGGCGATGTGACACCATATACTCCCCGAACTGATTTCAATGCGGCTTGACCGGGAGGGGCCATGCGCTCTCTGACCAGAGCCAGTATCAGTACACCGGCCGCCGTCGCCGTTGGCGTGGCGGTGACGATTCTGTTCGGCCTGTTCGCACTGTATGCGCTGCCGATCCAGCTGTTCCCCGATATCGACCGGCCGCAAGTGGGCATCGAAACCGACTGGCGCGCCGAAACCCCGCGCGAGGTGGAGGCGCAACTCGTCGAGCCGGAAGAAGAAGTGCTGCAGGGCATTCCCGGCCTTCAGGAAATGGACGGCTATGCCAATCCGGGATCAGGTTATATCAACCTGACCTTCGCGCTCGGCACGGATATGAAAAGCACGCTGGTCGATGTGATCGGCCGGCTGAATCGTTTGCCGCCGCTTCCCGCCGACGCGCAGAAGCCGTTCGTGCAACTGGCCAACACGCAGGACGCCAACGCGACGCTGCTGTTCATCTTCATGCAGAAGCTGCCGCAGAACAAACACGCCATCACCGATTACGAGCGCTTCATCAACGACGTGGTGGTGCCGCGGCTGGAAGCCATTCCGGGCGTCGGCAGCGCGCAGTTGATCAGCAATAACGGGCCGGAAGAACTCGACATCGTGTTCGATCCCATGCGCGCGGCGCAATTGGGCATTCAGATCCCCAAAGTGGCAAGCCAGATCAGCGGTTCCGACGATGTGGCGGGCGGCACCATTGATGTCGGGCGGCGGCAATATGGCCTGTCGTTCCGCGGGCGTTATTCGGTCGAGGATTTGAAAAATCTCATCCTCGAATGGCGCGACGGCAAGCCCGTGCATCTGGGCGACATCGCGACGGTGAAAATCGGGCGCGGCAAGCGGCAGGGATTTGCCTATCAGAACGGCAATCCGGCGCTGGGCATCGATGTCTTCCGCGCCAGCGGCGCCAATGTGCTCGCCACCGTCAATGCGGTGAAGGCGGAACTGCGCAAGATCAATGACGGTCCCGCCAAAGAGCAGGGCGTCACGCTGCAATATTCCTTCGATCCGTCGCATTTCATCGATCAGGCGATGGGGATGGTGACGACCGATCTGATCGTGGGCATTTTGCTTGCCGTCGGCGTGCTGTGGTTCTTCATGCGCGAATGGCGCGCGACGATCATTATTTCATCGGCCATTCCCATTTGCCTGTGTGCGGTTGTGGTGCTGCTGCAAATTTTCGGGCGCACGCTGAATGTGGTGTCACTGGCGGGGTTGGCGTTCGCGACAGGCATGGTGCTGGACGCAGCCATTGTTGCGTTTGAAAACATATTGCGATTGCGCGAACGCGGTATGCCGGCCGCCGAAGCCGCGCAAAAAGGCACCGATCAGGTTTGGGGCGCGTTGCTCGCCTCCACCGCTACCAATGTCGCGATCTTCCTGCCCGTGATTTTCCTGAAAGATGTGGAAGGCCAGCTGTTCGCGGACCTTTCGCTGGTGATTGCGGCATCGGTGCTTGTGTCGCTTGTCGTTGCGATCACCGTTGTGCCGGTGGCCTCGGTGCTGTTCCTCAAGACGCGGCCGAAAACCGGCGAACTCACCCATATCTGGCGTGGCATCACCGACCGCATCATGGCGATGACCGATACGCCGCGCCAACGCCGGCTGTGGATCGGCGGCCTGATCGTGACCTCGCTGCTCGGCACATGGCTCTTTCTTCCCAGCGTACATTACCTGCCGCAAGTGAAGCGCGCCGCCGTGGACGGCTTCGTGCAATTCCCCGCAGGCGCAACGGTGGACTTTGTCGATCAACAAATCGCGCAACCCATGATCGCGCGGCTGACGCCCTATATGGAAGGCAAGAAACAGCCCAAGCTGATGAATTACTACGTCAAGATGAACGGCCCCGGAAATATGGATATGGCCGTGCGTGTACCCAATGATAAAGATCTCAAAACGCTCGAACATATCGTGCGCACGGAGATCATCCGTGATATTCCCGACGCCAATGTCTTTGCCGCCATCGGCAGCCTGTTCGGCGGCTTCGACGAAGGCGGCGGCATTTCCGTCAACATTCAGTCCAATGATCCCGATGCCATGCGCGAAGCGGCGCGCAAAGCCTTCACATTGCTCACGAAGAAATTTCCCGACGCGGTTGTGAACCCGCAGCCGTCGCTGGATTTCGACCAGCCGGAGTTGAAGCTCATCCCCGATGACCGCGCCATCACCGAAGCGGGATGGACGCGCCCCGACATCGCCAATCTCGTGCAGGCCTTCGGCGAAGGGCTTTATGTCGGCCAGCGTTATGACGGCGAGCAACAGCTTTTCATCATCCTGAAATCGCAAACGCTGACCTCGCCGCAGGCATTGAAAGATGTGCCGGTGGCCACGCCCGCGGGCGGCTTCGTGCCGTTCGGGCAATTGGTATCGGTGCAATCGACGCTGGCGCCCAGCGGCATCTACCGCCTCGACCGCCGGCGCACGTTCGCAATCAATTTCCAGCCGCCCGAAGGCGTGGCGCTGGAAGACGCCATGCGCACCATTCGCAACGACATCGAACCGCAAGTGCGCAAGCTGCTGCCTTCTGATGGGACAATCACATATGGCGCGGCGGCGAACCATTTGGACAACGCACTATGGACGATGGGCAAGAATTTCGCGCTCGCCGTGCTGATCCTGTTCCTCATCATGGCGGCGTTGTTCCGCTCCGCTTGGGATGCAGCGATTGCAACGATTGCGCTACCGCTAGGCACAGTCGGCGGCGTGCTGGCGTTGCGTATTCTGGGGCTGTTTGTGTTCCAGCCGCTCGATCTGCTCACGATGATCGGTTTCATCATCGTGCTCGGCCTCGTCGTCAACAACACGATCCTGCTGGTCGCGCGTACGCGGCAGGCGGAGGCCGAGGGCATGACGCGCGTGGAAGCCGTGCGCTCCAGCCTCGAAACGCGGCTGCGGCCGATCTTCTCCAGCACGCTGACGGCGATTTTCGGCATGCTGCCGCTCGTTATCGTGCCGGGCGCGGGTGCAGAGATTTATCGCGGTCTTGGTGCGGTCATTGTCGGCGGCATTCTGGTCAGCCATGTCTTCACACTGATATTGATGCCTGCGATGCTGCGGCTGGGCGAGAAACCGGCGGCGGCGCGGCGGGCGCCGATCACGCCCGCGCAACCGACGAGAGAAGCGGCGTGATGAACAATTGGATCAAAGGCGTTTGTCTGGCGGCATTGTTGGCCGCGCAGCCCGCGCTCGCGCAATCCACGGACCCTGCGCAAGTGGGCGTGGTGACGGCCAAGATCGTGCGCATGGCGCCCAAGCTCGCGCTGCCCGGCACGGTGGTGGCGCGCAACGATTCGCATCTGGCCTCCGAAGTCGAAGGCCGCGTCGCCTGGGTGGCCGAAGCGGGCGATGTGGTGAAGAAAGGCGGCGTTGTCGCGCGCCTCGATGATTCCATGTTGAAACTCCAATATGCTTCCGACAGCGCCAATGTCGCGCGGCTGGAAGCGAGCCTGCGTTACGATCAGTCACAGGCCGACCGCATGCAGCGGCTGATGAGCGCCAGCGCCATTGCCACCAGCACGCGCGATCAGGCCGTGTCGCAGCGCGATGTCGACAATGCGCAACTGGCGCAGGCGCGCGCGGATTTGAGCCGCACCAAATATCAACTCGACCACAGCCAGATTCGCTCGCCCTTTCCCGGCCGCGTGGCGCAACGTCTGATCCAGCCCGGCGAATATGCGGCGGTGGGCAAAGACATCGTGCGGCTTGTGGATATCGATGACATCGAAATTACCGCGCAGGCGCCCATCGATTCCACGCGATTCCTGCGCGAGGGCGCGCCGGTCACAGTGGAGATCGAAGGCCGCTCAACCATCGCCAATTTGCGCGCCATCGTGCCGATTGGCGATCAACTGAGCCGCACCGTTGAATTGCGCGTGGCGCTGAACGCGGGCGATGGCGTTGTCGGCGACGCGGCGAAAGTGTTCGTGCCGTCGGCGATCCCGCGCGATGTGCTGGCCGTGCCGCGCGATGCGCTCGTGCTGCGCGAAGACAACACCTATGTGTTCAAGGTCACGCAGAAGAACGTGGCCGTGCGTGTGGCCGTGGAAACCGGCAGCGAAGACGGCGCACTTGTCGAAGTGCATGGTGCGCTCGCGCCCGGCGAACGTGTGATCGTGCGCGGCGCGGAGCGGCTTGAGGCCGGACAGAAGGTTCGTGCGACTTCGGCCTCCTAAATGCGCGCAACTCGATAAGCAGCAATTGAATGGGTGCGACAGATCATGTCGCAGATTGTGCTTTAACTAACGCTTTCTTGCATAATAGCGAAACAATATTTCAAACAGCTTGAGTTGTCGCAGGGCAGGCGAGTAGATTTAAGGGCGATCTTTTCCAGCGCCTCATATGAAAAACCGAAAACCGCTCAGCCTCCACATTCCGGCTCCCGAATTGCGCCCCGGCGACGATGCCGATTTCAGCGGCGTGAAATTGCCCGCTGCTGGTTCCGTGCCGCGCCCGGAAATCGATGTGCGCCCGCACGATATTTCCGCCCTCGCCTACACGATGATCCGCGTGTTCGACGAAGACAGCCGCGCGGTCGGCCCATGGAATCCGCATCTCGATGCGGAGACGTTGCGGCGTGGTTTGAAGGCGATGCTGCTCACGCGCGCCTATGACGACCGCATGTATCGCGCGCAACGTCAGGGCAAGACCTCGTTCTACATGAAATCCACCGGCGAAGAGGCCGTGTCCATCGCGGCGGCGGCGGCACTGGAACGCGAGGACATGTGCTTCCCATCATATCGCCAGCAGGGTCTCCTCATCTCACGCGGCTATCCGCTGTTCGACATGATGTGTCAGGTCTATTCGAATGAGCGCGATCCGCTGAAGGGCCGCCAATTGCCCATCATGTATTCCAGCCGCGAATATGGATTCTTTTCTGTTTCGGGCAATCTCGGCACGCAATTCCCGCAGGCCGTGGGCTGGGCGATGGCGTCGGCTTACAAGGGCGATGACCGCATCGCGGCCAGCTGGGTGGGCGAGGGCACGACGGCAGAAGGCGATTTTCATCATGCGCTGAATTTCGCATCGGTCTATCGCGCGCCAGTGATTTTGAATGTCGTCAACAATCAATGGGCGATTTCGAGTTTTCAGGGCATCGCTGGCGGCGACGAAACGACGTTTGCCTCGCGCGCCATTGGCTACGGCCTGCCGGGCTTGCGCGTGGATGGCAATGATTTCCTGGCCGTCTATGCCGTGACACAATGGGCGGCCGCGCGCGCCCGTGGCAATTTCGGCCCCACGCTGATCGAGCATTACACCTATCGCGCCGAGGGCCATTCCACGAGCGACGATCCCAATCGCTATCGCCCCTCCGACGAATGGAAAGCGTGGCCGCTGGGCGATCCCGTGGAACGGCTTAAGAAACATCTCATAATCATCGGCGAATGGAACGAGGAACAGCACGAAGCCGCGCGCAAGGACGCCGAAGAACAAGTTCGCGCCGCCAACAAGGAAGCGGAAAGCTTCGGCACGCTGGGCGGCGACCAGAAGCCCAGCCTGAAAACCATGTTCGAAGATGTGTACGAAGAAATGCCGTGGCATCTGCGCCGCCAGCGCCAGCAGATGGGCGTCTGACCATGACCGCGATGAACATGATTCAGGCGATCAACTCCGCGATGGATGTGATGCTGGGGCGCGATCCCGACGTACTTATTTTCGGCGAAGACGTCGGTTATTTCGGTGGCGTATTCCGTGCGACGGAAGGTTTGCAGAAAAAGCATGGACTGCAACGCTGTTTCGACACGCCCATCGGCGAGGGCGGCATCGTTGCGGTGGCGGTCGGCATGGGCGCTTATGGTTTGCGGCCTGTCGTGGAAATTCAATTCGCCGATTACATTTATCCGGCGTTCGACCAACTCGTTTCGGAAGCGGCGCGTTTGCGCTATCGCTCGGCAGGCGATTTCCATGCGCCCATGACGATCCGCACACCCTATGGCGGCGGCATTTTTGGTGGCCAAACGCACAGCCAAAGCCCGGAGGCGTTGTTCACGCATGTAGCGGGATTGAAAACCGTGATTCCCTCCACGCCCTATGATGCCAAGGGGCTGCTCATCAGCGCGATTGAAGACAATGATCCCGTGATCTTCCTCGAACCCAAACGCATTTATAATGGTCCGTTCGACGGCCATCACGACCGGCCCGTTCTGCCATGGTCGAAACATCCCGCCAGCGAAACGCCGGATGGTTATTACACCGTGCCGCTCGGCAAAGCGCATATATTGCGCGAGGGCAGCGATCTGACGGTGCTGGCTTACGGCACGATGGTGCATGTGGCGCTGGCTGCATGTGAAGAAGCAAATATCGACGCCGAAATTGTGGACTTGCGAACGCTGTTGCCCGTGGACATCGACACGATCAAGGCTTC
>DATCEI010000356.1:0-7664 GCA_036510185.1 Rhizomicrobium sp.
CCGTACGAGTTTCAGCAGCGCCTCGAACACGCCGCCAGCCGTGCGGGAATCGAGATTGCCTGTGGGCTCATCGGCGAGCAGGATTTTCGGCCGGTTGGCGAGCGCGCGTGCAATCGCCACGCGCTGTTGCTCGCCGCCGGACAATTGCGTCGGGCGATGATCCATGCGCGCGCCGAGGCCGAGCAATGTCAGCAACCGCTTGGCTTCCGTTTCCGCGGCTTTGTACGCGTGGCCAGCGATGCGTTGCGGCATGATAACATTCTCAAGCGCATCGAATTCCGGCAACAGATGATGGGCCTGATAGACGAAGCCAATCGTGTCGCGGCGAATGCGCGTGCGTTCGCTATCCGGCAAGGCGGAAGCCGCGCGGCCCGCGATATACACCTCGCCTTTTGACGGCGCTTCCAGCAGGCCGGCCATATGCAGCAACGACGACTTGCCCGCGCCGGACGGCCCGACCAGCGCCACGATCTCGCCCTGACGTAATGTGAAACTCACATCGCGGAACACTTCCAGCGTGCCCTCGCCTTCCTTGTAAAGGCGCGCGACGCCATCGAGCCTGAGCGCCTCATTCATAACGCAACGCCTCAACGGGATCGAGGCGGGCGGCGCGCCATGACGGATAAAGTGTGGCGAGCAACGATAACGCCAGCGACATCAGCACGACGGCAATCACCTCGCGCGGATTCATTTCGGCGGGCATGCGGCTGAGGAAATAAATTTCCGGATTGAACAGCGTGGTGCCCGTGAGACGCGAAAGAAACTGGCGGATTTCTTCGATGTTGGCGCAGAACAGAACGCCGACCAGAAAACCCAGCACTGTGCCGGTGACGCCGATGCTGGCGCCCGCAATGAGAAACACGCGCATCACAGCACCGCGCGTGGCGCCCATCGTGCGCAGGATCGCGATATCCGGCCCTTTGTCCTTCACCAGCATGATGAGGCCGGAGACGATGTTCAGCGCCGCCACCAGAATGATGAGCGTGAGGATGAGAAACATCACATTGCGTTCCACCTGCAGCGCGCCGAACAGGCTGGAGTTCATGTCCTGCCACGTCACGATGCGCGTGCCCATGCCCGCGATCTGCGCGATGCGGCCCGGCAGATCGCCCATATGGTCGGGATCGGAGGCCATCACTTCCAGCCCGCTCACGCCTGCGCCCGTGTTGAAATACAACTGGGCTTCGGCCAGCGGCATGAAGATGAAGGTTTCATCATATTCGCTCATGCCGATGTTGAATGTGCCCGCGATGCTGTAGGTCTTCACGCGCGGCGTGGTGCCGAAGGGCGTCACGTTTCCGCGCGGCGCGATCAGCGTGATGTCCATGCCGGGGGCGAGGCCCAGCTTGCTCGCCAGCCGCGAACCGATAATGACGCTGTCGCCGCCTTCAAACCGCGCCAACGCGCCGGGCGAAAGATTGTTCGACACGGTGGTCAGCGTTTCCAGATCGCTGCGGCGCATGCCCCGCACCAGCGCGCCAGAAGAAATACCGCCCGACGTCGCCATCACCTGCCCGTCCACGATGGGCGCGACACGCACCACACCCGGCACGGCGCGCACCCGCGCGGCGGTCTGGTCGAAATTGTCCAGATTTCCGCCAAGCCACTGCACGATGACATGGCCGTTGAGGCCGAGGATGCGCGACAGCAATTCGTGCCGAAAACCATTCATCACCGACATCACGATGATGAGCGTCGCCACGCCCAGTGCGATGCCGATGAGCGAGAAGCCGGAGATGACGGAGACAAAACTCTCCTTCCGCTTGGCGCGCAGATAGCGCAGCGCAATCATCCATTCGAATGCGGCAAAGGCGCGGGTCGGAGTGGCCATGTCAGCGCGCGGTGAAGCGGATGATGGCGGCTTCAAGCGTGAGTTCTTCCTTCGTGCCCGTGGCGCGCGTTTTCACCTCGACCGTGCCGTTCTCCAACCCGCGCGGGCCGACCACGATCTGATAGGGAATGCCAATCAGATCCATGCTGGCAAACTTCGCGCCGGGCCGTTCGTTGGTGTCGTCGTAGAGAACATCGCGGCCCGCTTTGGTCAGCTTCGCGTAAATGTCCCCGCAGGCCGCATCGGTTTTCGCGTCGCCCGCTTTGAGATTGAGCAACGCCAGATCGAACGGCGCGACCGCCTCCGGCCAGATGATGCCAGCGTCGTCGTGGCTGGCTTCGATGATCGCGCCCACCAGCCGCGACACGCCGATGCCGTAGGAGCCGCCTTCGACGGGCACTTCCTTGCCGTCCGGCCCCGCGACCACGGCCTTCATGGGTGCTGAATATTTCGTGCCGAAATAGAAAATCTGCCCGACCTCGATGCCGCGCGCGGCAAGGCGCTTGTCCTCCGGCACCTCGCGTTCGAAACGCGCCTGATCGTGAACGTCTTCGGTCGCCGCATATAAAGAGGTGCGCTGGCGCACGATGGGTTCGAGATCGGAATCGAAATCCACATCCGCACCGGGGATCGGCATGTCCAGCAGATCGCTGTGGCAGAACACCCCACTTTCGCCCGTGTCCGCCAGCACGATGAATTCGTGAGAAAGATCGCCGCCGATGGGACCCGTTTCCGCGCGCATCGGAATCGTCTTCAAACCCATGCGGGAGAAGGTGCGTAAGTAAGCGACATACATTCTGTTGTAAGAGCGCCGCGCGCCTTCGATGTCGAGATCGAAGGAATACGCATCCTTCATCAGAAATTCGCGCCCGCGCATCACACCGAAGCGCGGCCTGATCTCGTCGCGGAATTTCCACTGGATGTGATAGAGGTTCAGCGGCAGGCTTTTATAGGAACGTACATATGAGCGGAAAATCTCCGTCACCATGTCTTCGTTCGTGGGGCCGTAAATCAACTCGCGCTCGTGGCGATCCTTGATACGCAGCATCTCCGGCCCATAGGCATCGTAACGCCCTGTCTCGCGCCACAGATCGGCCGGCTGCAGCGTGGGCATGAGGATTTCGATGGCGCCCGCGCGGTTCATTTCCTCCCGAACGATCTGCTCGATTTTGCGCAGCACCCGATGGCCCAGCGGCAGCCAGGCATAGATGCCCGCCGCCTCCTGCCGCACCAGTCCGGCGCGCAGCATCAGGCGATGGGAAACAATCTGCGCCTCGGATGGCGTTTCGCGCAACAAAGGGAGAAAAAATCGGGACAGACGCATGGAAAGAAAGGCTCCGCGAACAGACGACGCACCTTCTTTAAGGAACCCCGTGCCCAAGGGCAAATCCGGCGGATCGCTCAAAAAATTTGCAATTTTGTAACGCATCTTTAGCCGGGCCACGCTATAGTGGCTGCTATTACAGGCTGCTTGCCGCCCTCCGGTAAGCAAGTCCGAACGCCCCCGGCAGCCCCCCTGTCGGGGGTTTCGCTTTCTAGACCATCACGTTCACGGAACTTTGCCGCGCGCCGGAACTTATAGATTCGATGCGATCATCGGAACGAGGGACAAGCATGCGGGCGGCGATCTGGTTTGGAGGCGTAGCGATGGCGGCCGCGCTGATGGGTGCGGCGCAAGCGCAAGATGCGGCTCCGGCCAATTCCACCTGGGCGCTTTATTATTTCCGCTGTCTGGACACGCATCGTCACAACATCCTCGTCACGCAGATCGGTACGCCGACTTTTTCGCTGGATGGTCCGACCGCGATGCCAGCCGCGTTGAAGATTTTCTCGCGCGGCGCGCTGAAGCAGACCAAACACGCCTGCGATCCCAAAACGGTTTATCTGCGCGGACCGTTCACCAGCCCCCAGGAAGCGCAAAACGATTACGACGCGGATTTGAAGATGATGCACGAGCGTCATCCGCATCTGCCCGTGAAGAATTTTACAATTCCGGTCGGCGCGGATGCGGCGCCCGCGCATAAATAATTAGAGAACGATCACGCGGAGCAGCACCAGCCCGTAAAATATCGCCCACAGCGCCGTGCCGATGCCTGTCGCCAACAGGAATTTGAATCGCAACCCATGCGAAAGTTCTGCGTCCGGCCCGCCCAAGCGAATGGGCAGCACAATCTGCAGCGACAGAAACCACAGAATGACGAATGCGCCGACGAGAACGATCTGGCGCATCAGAATGCTACCGGATCGAATTTAACTATTACCGTCATTGTCCGGTCCTGAGCTTTTTTGCGAAGGATCCGGGCAATCCATTTTGTTTCCAGAAAATTGGATCGCCGGACAAGCCGGGCGATGACGGAAGAGAGGTAGAATGCGACTGGCTCACGCCTGTTCGAGTTCGATCAGCGTGCCCGTGAAATCGCGTGGATGCAGGAACACGACGGGCTTGCCATGCGCACCGATGCGCGGCTTGCCCGTGCCCGTAATGGTGGCGCCCTGCGCGCGCATCTGTTCGCAGGCGGCCTCGATGTCATCCACTTCGTAGCAGATGTGGTGCATGCCGCCCGACGGATTCTTCTCGAGGAATTTCGCGATCGGCGAATTCTCGCCCAGCGGTTCCAGCAGCTCGATCTTTGTGTTGGGCAATTCGACGAACACGGTCGTCACGCCGTGATCGGGCTGCGGTACTTCGCCGGAAACCTTCGCACCCAGCGTGTCGCGATAAACCGCCGTGGCTTTCTTGATGTCCTTGGTCGCGATGGCGACGTGGTTCAATCGTCCGATCATCTTCAATCCCGTCAATGGCGTGAGCCGCCGATATAGAACGAACGTCTATATCTCCACAATCTCCACCCGCACGAGGGGCTTCTTGCCCCAGGCATCGGCGGCGGCGCGGCGGGCGGACCGGCGCACGTTCTCGCGCAACGCAGGCCCATCGGGTTTTTTGGCCTGACGGCGCACAGTCTCCTCCACCGCGTCGCGCACGGGCGCATGGACAGGCTCAGGCACGCCCTCGAACAGCAGCGCGGGGTCGGCAGCGACGCGGCCCTTGCGGTCCAGCACCAGCGTCACGGCGATAAGGCCCGCGAACGCCATGGCCCGGCGGACGCGCGCATGGCCCTCGCCCTCGGCCACCAGAACGCGGCCATCCAGATGCATGCGGCCGGACGGCGTTTCGTCGATGATCTCCGCGCGGCCGGGCGCGAGCCGGATCATCTGGCCATTCTCGGGCACGATGGCTTCCGGCACTTGAAGCGAGCGCGCGAGGCGGGCGTGTTCCTCCTGATGCCGCCGCTCGCCATGCACGGGCACGGCAATGCGCGGGCGCACCCAGCGATACATTTGCGAGAGTTCTTCCTGACACGGGTGGCCGGAGACGTGCACGAAATGATCCTGCTCCGTCAGCATCTGCACGCCGAGCGCGGAGAGCCTATTCTGCATTTCGAATATAGACAGTTCGTTGCCCGGAATAATGCGCGAGGAAAAGATCACCGCATCGCCGGGACCAAGACTGACATTCTGATGCTCGCCCGCCGCGATGCGCGCGAGGGCTGAGCGCGGCTCGCCCTGACTGCCAGTGCACAGATAAAGCACCTTATGCGGTGGGAGATGCGCGGCGTCGGCTTCGTCCATGGTCGCGGGGAAATCTTTGAGATAGCCGGTTTCGCGCGCGGCAGAGACAATGCGGTGCATCGAACGGCCAACCAGCACCAGCGCGCGTTTGGTGGCGCGCGCTGCTTCGCCCACGGTTTGCAACCGCGCGACATTGGAGGCAAACGCCGTCACCGCCACGCGGCCTTTTAACGTGCTGACAAGCTCTATGAGATTTTTGCGCACATCCGCTTCGGACCCGGAATGGCCCGCGACCAGCGCATTGGTGGAATCGCATACAAGCGCCAGCACGCCCTCGTCGCCCAGCGCGCGCAAGGCGGCGTCATTCGTCGTCTCGCCGATCAGCGGTTCAGGATCGATTTTCCAGTCGCCGGTGTGAACGATTGTGCCCAGTCGCGTGCGAATGGAGAGTGCGTTCGGCTCCGGAATCGAATGCGTGATTGAAATGAATTCGATGGCGAATGGCCCAATCGTCAGTTTGGCGCTGAGCGGCACGACATTGAGTTTGGCGCGATCCTCAAGCCCTGCTTCGATCAGTTTGTGCCCGATCAGCCGCGCGGTGAATGGAGTCGCGTACAATGGACAACGCAATTGCGGCCACAAATGCGCGATGGCGCCGATGTGATCTTCATGCGCATGTGTCAGCACGATGGCCAGCACATCCTTGCGCTGCTCTGCGAGGAAACGAATGTCCGGCATGATGAGATCGATGCCGGGTACGCTCGCCTCGCGCCCGAACATCACGCCGCAATCGACCACAATCCATTTGCGCGCGTGCGGAGCGCCGAAACCATAGGCGTTGAAATTCATGCCGATCTCGCCGGACCCGCCGAGCGGCAAAAACACCAGTTCTTCCGATTGCAAACCCGCCATCAGATCTTGGGTGCGCCCGCGTTGCGCGCGTGGATCATGATGAGGCCGCGAATGGTGAGATCGGGATCGAGATGATCGATGGCTTCGGTCTGGCGATGAAACGGCGTGGCGAGCCCGCCCGTACCGATGACCTTCATGGGCTTGCCGTATTCTTCCTTGATGCGCGCAACGAGGCCTTCGATCAGGCCGATATAGCCCCAGAACAGGCCCGATTGCATCGCGGGCACGGTGTCCTTGCCGATGACGTTCTGCGTGCGGCCGATGGCGACGCGCGGCAGCATGGCCGCGGCCTGATGCAGCGCCTCGGCAGAGACATTCACGCCCGGCGCTATGACACCACCCTCATAATCGCCGTTTTCGCTGACGATGTCGAAGGTCGTGGCCGTGCCGAAATCGACGACGATGAGCGCGCCTTTATAGGTTGCGTGCGCGGCAATCGCATTGACCAGACGGTCCGCACCCACGGCTTGGGGCCTGTCCGTGTGGATCGCTATGCCGAGATCCACATTGGGATCACCCACGACCAGCGGCTCGCAATTCAGATATTTGCGGCAGAACTGGCGCAGATCGAACAGCGCTGCGGGCACCACGGTTGCGATGATTGCGGCATCGATGTCGGCGAAGTTGAGGCTTTGCAATGACAGCATCTGCGACAACAGCACGGCATATTCATCCGCTGTGCGCGTGGTTTCGGTGACGGCGCGCCATTCCGCGCGGATCGCCGTGCCGTCATGCACCGCGAAGACGATGTTGGTATTGCCGGCGTCGATACAGAGCAGCATGGATCAACTCGCGAAAAAGATTTCGCCGGCGGCGATGGTGCGCGTGCGGCCGTGGCCTTCGCGCAGGATCAGCGCGCCTGTTTCGTCCAGACCTTCAAACACGCCCGTCGCCTCCCCGTTTGAAAGCCGCGCCACGATGCGCGCGCCAAGTCCCGCCGCGCGCGCGAGCCACGCCTCGCGAATAGGCGCAAAGCCGCGCCCGCGCCAGGTTTCATACCATTTGGCGAAGGAGGCCGCGAGGGCGGTGAGCGTGTCGCGGGGCGTAGGCGGTTCGGCGCCCAGCGCGGCCAGCGAAGTCGCCGGGAATTCGGTCTTTGGAGGAAAATGCTTCAGATTGATGCCGATGCCGATGGCGAGCCATTGCGGAGGAGCCGCGCCCGTGCTCGCGGATTCGAGCAATATGCCCGCGATCTTCTTTCCCTCGGCCAGCACGTCATTGGGCCATTTCACGCGGATATTCGCATGGGGCGCGAGTGCTGAGAGCATATCTGCCGCCGCAATCGCGGCCACAAACGAAAGCTGCGCGCATTCGGCGGCTTGTTTGCCCGGATCGATCAGCAGCGTTGCGG
>DATCEI010000357.1:0-3046 GCA_036510185.1 Rhizomicrobium sp.
CGGACGGCAGGAAGGCGGCTGGAGCTTCGATTTCGTACATCTGCACGCCAAATCCGGTAGCCTCTCGCCGCTCAAACATTTTGCCTACGATCTGCGCGAAATCGTCCGCCGCCAAACTCTGCCCGGCTATCGCCTTCGCATCACGCACGACACATACAAAGGCGAGCGTCTGCTCTTCACGCCGCTGCCCATCAATCCCCTGGCGCAAACGCTACATCGCTTTCGCGGTGCACTCGTGCCTGGGGACAGGCTGTGAATCCCGTCGTGCTATCGGGGACCGCCGCACTCGTGCCATCGGGGACGCGATCCTCGTGCTATCAGGGACCGAAATCGGGCGAAAGCATTTCTGCGTCAGGCGCTTGCAGCGCCCGTAACTTCTCTAACCAAGATTCCTTCGGAATCTTTCTAACGCGCCAATCCTGTTTCACCCGTCGGCCTCCCGCAAAGTTTAGAACCAGCCGGGAAGCGAAAGAGCCCTTCCCTGCAAGCAGCGCCTACACTCCGCGCCTGACAGTCGACTTCGCGTCGACACGTCGAAGAAATATCCCACTCGCAGCATTGCAGTGCGGACCGATCGCCGCCGTCGGACTGCGCACGCCACCGCCAAATAATTTCCAATTGCCAACGCAGGCACATCATGACTGACACAGAACGGCAATCTTCCGCTCAGGCGACAACCAGACTCACCCATGTCGAGCTGACTTGGATCGAAAAGAAGATCGAACGCTGGATTCGCTTCGGTCGTATCACCGAAAATCAAATCATCGACCGTCAGCGGCGGATCGTTAGCTTCGCACCCGGCAGCGTCTTCGCGTTCGTCCGCTGGGCGTCGAATGATTTCGGAACCATCGTCTCACGCATCGACGTTCTGCGCGCCACGGCACAAGACGAGCCTTACACAACCGTGCCGTTCGTCCGCCCCGGCGGCGAAATTCTTCTGCGCATCCACGGCTGGCCCAAAGTCGAGCGCGTCTTGCAATTGATCGACACTGTCGAAGCGATCGACGTCGATCCTGCCGACGCCGCCCCCGATTATTGGCGGCATATCCACAACCGTCTCACCGCCCGAGAAGAACCACGGCCATACAATCGCGCCCGCCATCTGGCGTGGCTTTTGCGCAGGAAGCTGGCGTCATGAGCCGATTAGAAATCCTCGTCCTGGCAGTTGCTGCCGTATTGGGTATCGGGTTTGACAGCGCGTTTACGCCGTCCCCGAAATTGATCTGGAATGCGAGCGCCAGTGCGCCAATCGGATTTTACGCCGTTCTTCCGAGCCATCCGCTCGACGTTGGCGATTTTGTCGTCGCCATGCCGCCCGACGCACTCGCTGCCTTCTTTGCCGTGCGCCACTATTTGCCAAAAGGCGTGCCACTGCTCAAGCATATCGCTGCATTGCCGGGACAAACCGTTTGTCGCTGCGGCGCGGTCGTCACGATCGATGGCGTCCCAATCGCATTGGCCCTGACACGCGATCGCGCCGGTCGGCCATTGCCCATTTGGCAAGGCTGTCATGCGATTTCCGCAAACGAAATCTTTCTCCTGAACCGTTCCGTCCCGGACTCTCTCGACGGACGGTATTTCGGACCATTGCCGATGGCTTCGCTCATCGGCCGCGCGAAACCGTTCTGGACTTTCACGGAGCCATAATCGTGCAAACGCTCTTCCTCACACCCGCCGCTTTCCGGTTCGACTCGAATCCAAACCCTTCTTCCGTCCCGGCCTGCCAACCTGCCACTCCCATGCACCGCCGCCGCAAAAGATCTCACGCACCATGGCACATACGCTTGGCGACCTCGTTCCTGTGCGTGTTGATGTCCGCCCACGCTGCGTTCGCGCAATCACCGGCACAATGCGCGCCGTCGAATTCTCCCACAAATCAAAATTCGATTGCGGCGTTCGTGTCGGAGTCAGCACAGCGGTTTGGATTGCCGGTGTCGTGGATCGAAGCGGTCATTCATGTCGAAAGTCTCGGCCAACCGCATGCTGTGTCGCCAAAGGGCGCAATGGGATTGATGCAGATCATGCCCGCGACGTGGGAAATGCTGCGTGTTCAATATGGTCTCGGCGATGATCCTTGCGATCCTCACGACAACATTATGGCGGGGGTGGCGTATCTTCGTCAGATGTACGACCGCTTTGGTTTCGCCGGTTTCTTGGCTGCGTTTAACGCCGGACCGGGTCGCTACGAAAGCTTTCTGACGACCGGCCGACCGCTGCCCAATGAAACTCGCGTGTACCTCGCCAAACTTGAGCATCTGATCGGTGACGAACCAATTGGTGCATCTGCTCTCGCAAGCAATGATCCGTCGGCGTGGATGCGATCATCGTTGTTTGTCGGACAGTCAGCGAGCATTTCAGATCACAGCGCTGCCAATAGTCAACCTACCATCGGCGCGCATAGCAATCGCATACCGACCAATCGTTCAATTGCGCAGACTTACGCGTTGGCACCGCAATCGAATGGGCTGTTTGCGCGCCATATTGCATCCGGCGAGCTTCCATGAGGTTTGTCGCATCGCTTCGCAGAATTTCGCAGATCAGCGTGCATTGGACGATGAGGCACAAGAAAATCGATCGACCGACCAACCGACGGCAAGATAAAAGCGCCGACCGTGGTCGCGCATCTTTGGTTGGTCTGCTTGAATTTTTTCGACATTCCGAGAGTCGAGCCTGCTGGCGCTCTCCAACATTTTTTCAACAATTTCAACGGTTCCAGCGCCGTCGCCGTCATTGCGCAGCTAGAGCGCCACGATGACCACGCGCGACGACGAACTGCATGTTCGGCCTGGACGCATTCGGCACAGCAACAGAGGAAGCAAGCATTCGAAAAGCTTTGTCGGCCAAGTGATGCGGGCTGCAAAGAAGGCTGGCCATATGGGCAAGTCCTTCGGCGACGCGGGCAGGAACAGCGGACGCTCCACGTTCGGTCGCGGCAGAGGCGCAGCTCTCTCCCTCTCGTCACGATCGCCCGGGCGGCGCGTCGTCATTATGACGCGGATTGTCCGCCATCACGGCAAGCGCTTTACGGCTGCCCCGCTCGCCCGGC
>DATCEI010000358.1:0-2519 GCA_036510185.1 Rhizomicrobium sp.
GCGAGGTGTTGCCCTTGGAAGCTGTATTGATGCAGTTCCTGCACCGCAATTGGCGCAATGAAAGCGATATCACCGACATTCGCCAGGATGTGTATGTAAAGATCTGCGAGGCGGCGCAGGAGCATGTTCCCGACCCGGTGAGGCCATTGCTGTTCACGATCGCGCGCAATCTTCTGGTGGACCGAGTTCGCCGGAAGCATGTCGTTCCGATCGAAGCCGTTGCCGATCTCGATGCGCTGGGCATTGCGGTGGAACCGCTGAGCCCTGATCGCACAGTGATGGCGCGGGATGAGATTCGCAGGCTTCAGCTTGCGCTCGACGGTCTGCCGCCGCGTTGCCGGGAAGCAGTCATCCTTGCGCGACTCGACGGATTGTCGGGCAGAGAAATCGCAACGCGCATGGGCGTTACCGAACAGGCTGTTTCCAAATACCTCAATCATGGGGTGCGGCAGCTTGCCGACATGTTGTACGGCGAACCAACCGATCATCGGAGGCGAGTGTGAGCGCGCACGACGATGACAACGCCACTTTTGTGGACGCGAGGGATATAGAGGCTCTTGCTGCGGATTGGTTTGGCCGCCGACAGTTCTGGAATTGGAAGCCCGAAGAGCAGGCGGAGCTGGATGTGTGGCTCAATTCATCGCTTGCACATCGGGTGGCGTATTGGCGGCTCGAAGCCGCTTGGAGCCGCACGGAAAGGTTGGTCGCCGTTCGCCAGTTTGCCCGCGAGCCTGTTGCGCCCGCTGCGGGCAAAAGGAAATGGTCGAAGGCTATTTGGATTGTCGCTGGCGCTGTCGCGATTGCGGCAATCGCACTTCTGGGCGTGCGTGAGACGGAGCTTCTTCGGCCCGGCATGCAAACCTATTCGACGTCTGTCGGCGAAACCCGCACGCTGGCGCTCGCCGACGGTTCACGAATCGAACTGAATACCGACACGGTTTTGCGCGCCAATCGGAACGGCAAAAGCAGAATCGTGGAACTGGAAAAGGGCGAGGCATTCTTCCAGATTCATCACAATAAGGCTCATCCCTTTATCGTGTTGGCAGCAGGACATCGGGTGACCGATCTCGGAACGAAATTTCTCGTCCGGCACGATGGTAGCCGCGTTCAGGTCACGCTGGTGGAGGGCAGGGCGCGCATCGATACAGCGGATACCGGAATGCAGCCGCATTCCGCAATGTTGACACCGGGTGATGTTGCGGTGGCCACCGCGGATTCGATGTCCGTCACGAAAGGCTCGCCGCAGGAATTGACGGATACACTCAGCTGGCGCAGCGGCATGCTTATCTTTGATAATATGACACTGGGCGACGCGGCGGCGGAATTCAACCGATATAACAAAGTGCAGTTGGTTATCGTCGGCTCGTCGGTGGGCAGGACGCCGATAGCGGGAAAATTTCCGATCGATGGTGTCGACAGATTTGCGGAAGTCGTGAAGCATGTTTTCGGATTGCGCGTGGCGTCCGAACACGGAGCGATGGTGATCTCACGGTAGTGGCGTATCTGAAAGCGGGCAGACAACGCTGCGCGCGGTGGCTCGCATAAGGGGGGACAGATGTCAAAGTTTAAATTTCTCATGTTTGCGGTGGCTTTCGGGCTCGGCGTTATGGGTGGGGCGTTTGCCGCATCGCAGGAATTCAATGTTCCAGGTGGCGATCTGAAAGCGGCGCTGGATGCTTACATGAAGCAATCGGGAGTCACCGTCGTTTATTCTCCCGTCGGCGTTGCCGGTGCGCGAAGCAAGGGCGTCAAAGGCGCGTTTTCAGCCGATATCGCGCTCTCGCACATTCTGGCAGGCACGGGTTTTTCCGAATACCACACGGCGGAAGGCGAAATCGGGATCGTACACGGTGCCTCTTCGCTGAACGACGCGCCGACCGTGCATATGGCGGCTGTATCCGAACCGATTGTCGGAGGCGCTTCGCTGGAAACAGTCACCGTCACATCCTCGAAAATTGGCGGCGACGTACAGAACATCCCGATTTCGATTACCGCCCTTTCGCAGGAACAATTGACGGCAACGCAAACGACAGGCGGCCCGGATCTGATCAAACAGGTTCCGAACATGACGTTCACGAAGACCAATTTCGCCGGATACAGCATCCAGATTCGCGGCATCGGCACACAGGCCATCTCGGTGACAACTGATCCGGCCGTCGCGGTTGCATTCAACGACACGCCGTTCATCCGTAATCATTTCTTCGAGCAGGAATTCTACGACGTTGCTCAAGTCGAAGTGCTGCGTGGGCCGCAAGGAACACTCTACGGCCGCAACGCGACGGCGGGTGTGGTCAATCTCGTTTCCGCCAAACCAAGTGATCAATTCGAGGCGATGGGGTCCGCCGATATTGGCAACTATCAGAACCGCCGCCTTGAAGGCATGATCAACATTCCTATCGTCGATGATCGCGTGGATATCCGCATTGCCGGTGAATGGACAAAGCGGCAAGGCTATTCGTTCAACGAAACGGATGACGAGCGCATCGATGGGCGCGACCTATGGTCGGGGCGCGTGACAA
>DATCEI010000359.1:0-4561 GCA_036510185.1 Rhizomicrobium sp.
GCTGTGCGCGGGCGATATGGGGTTCTCGGCGAAGAAAACCTATGACATCGAAGTCTGGCTGCCGGGGCAGAATCGTTTCCGCGAAATTTCGTCCTGCTCCAATTGCGGCGACTTCCAGGCGCGCCGCATGAACACGCGCTATCGCGGCAAGGATGGCAAGGTCAAAGGCCCCGTGCATACGCTGAATGGTTCGGGGCTGGCCGTTGGGCGCACGCTCATCGCGATCATGGAAAATTATCAGAACGGTGACGGCTCCATCGCAATTCCCGATGCGCTGCGGCCCTATATGGGCGGGATGGAGAAGATCACAAAATAATGCGTATCCTTGTCACAAACGATGACGGCATTCATGCACCCGGCCTCGTCGCCGCAGAGAAAATCGCGCGCGCTCTGTCCGACGATGTCTGGGTGGTCGCGCCCGAGACGGAGCAATCCGGATCGTCGCATTCGCTGACGCTTTCGCTGCCGCTGCGCCTGCGCGAGATCGGGCCGAAGCGTTTCGCCGTCAGCGGCACGCCGACGGATTGCGTGATGATGGCCGCGCGCCATGTGATGGAGGATTCGCAACCCGCACTCGTTCTCTCCGGCGTCAATCGCGGCTCCAACATCGCCGATGACGTGACCTATTCCGGCACCATCGCGGGCGCGATGGAAGGAACCGCGCTTGGCATTCCCTCCATCGCGCTCAGCCAGGCATTCGGCTTCACCGCCAATCGCGAAGTGAACTGGTCATGTGCGGAAACTCATGCCCCGCCGCTGATCCGCAAGCTGGTGGATATCGGCTGGCCGAAGGATGTGCTCATCAACATCAACTTCCCCGACCGCGCGCCGGAAGCGGTGGAAAGCGTGGAAGTCACAGCCCAAGGCATTCGCGATCAGGACACCACCGTTCTTGACCGCCGCATCGACGGGCGCGGCATACCCTATTTCTGGATCGGTTATCGCCGCGTGCGCAGCAATCCCGACGAGGGCACGGATTTGCGCGCGATCTATGAAGGTCGCATTTCGGTGACGCCGCTGCATCTCAACCTCACCGAATTCAAGATCAGGGACCGGCTGAAGCCGTTGATCGACGGCAAGCCTCCAAAATCATGACGGACGCGCGCGCCATTGCACTCATCATGGCGCTGCGCGGGCAGGGCATCACCGATCAGCGTGTGCTTGGCGCCATCGAACGCACGCCGCGCGATGTGTTTGTCGAAGAAGCCTTCGCGCCCGACGCATATGAAAACCGCGCGCTGCCCATCGCCTGCGGACAAACCATCAGCCAGCCCTATGTGGTTGCCTACATGACGCAGGCCCTCGAAGTGGGCGAGAACATGCGCGTCCTGGAGATCGGCACAGGCTCCGGTTATCAGTCCGCCATTCTGTCGCCGCTGTGCCGCAGGCTTTATACGATCGAGCGCCACCGCCATCTGTTCCGCGCGGCGGACGCAAAATTCCGTCAATTGAAGCTGCACAACATCGTCACAAAGCTGGGCGACGGGTTCCAGGGCTGGCCCGAGCAGGCGCCGTTCGACCGCATCATGATTACTGCAGCAGTAACTAAAATTCCGAACGTGCTTATCGAACAGTTAAAAACCGGGGGAATCCTGGTGGTTCCGGTGGGGTCGGGCGAAGATGGTGAAAGTTTTTCTCAAACTCTAACGAAGATAATCAAGCTCGATGGTGGGGTAAAAAGCGAAACGCTGATCCCCGTGGTGTTCGTGCCCATGTTGCCGGGCGTTCCGCAAGAGGCGCAAAAGCGCAATGGAACAACGGAGGAGAACAGGTGATCGCTTGCGCGGCCGCGTTGCCGTGTTGCTCCTGCTTTGCCTCGGCGGTTGCGCCAATCTGCACGAACAGCTGAAACCCGACCTCGCCGACGATTCCGATTATCCGCAAGCGACCTATTATAGTGTGGTCGCGCGTTCCGGCGACAGCGTGGCCGATGTGGCGCAGCGTTATGGCGCAGACCCCGATGTGGTGGCGCGCGCGAACAATCTGCATGGCGCGCCTGCGCCGGGACAGGTGCTGAAAATTCCCGCAGGCTCGCATGTCGTGCGCACGCGCGTTCTGGCCGAAGCGCTGGGCAAGCCGGTGACGATCAAGACAAAGCCCGTGCGCGTGGCGCAATTGCCCCCGCCGCGTGCGCGCGTTGCCGAACAGGATACGCCGCAATCGCCATCCATTCTCGATCAGGCGGATTCGATCATCGATTCTCTTGTGTCGGGCACGCCTGACGCAGCTGCCGTTGCGGTCGCCACTCCACGCGCGCGCCCGGATGAGCATACGCAAGTCGCGTCGGTTGAGCCGCAGCCGGATGCCGCGCAAACGGACACACCGCAAGCGCCGCAGGCTGCTGTCGTGCAGGGCGCACAGCTTGCGGCGAACGCACGCTTTGTCTGGCCGGTCACGGGCCGCATCATTTCGCCGTTCGGTGCGTCAGCCAGCGGCGAGCGCAATGACGGCATCAATATCGCCGCCGTCGAGGGCGAGAAAATTCACGCGGCTGCGGGCGGTGTTGTCACCTATGCGGGCAATGAGTTGAAGAGTTACGGCAATCTCGTGCTCATCAAGCATGACGATGGCTATGTCACGGCTTATGCGCATGCCGAGAACATTCTCGTGCAAAAAGGCGCGCGCGTGGAAAAGGGGCAGGTCATTGCCACCGCTGGCGCGACCGGCGATGTGGATGCGCCGCAATTACATTTTGAAATCCGTCAGGCGGGCAAGCCCATCGATCCGAAGCCGATGCTGGTCGCGGCGCGGTAAGATAAAACTCTCAGCGAGTTTCTCTTTTTTGTCATTGCCCGGCTTGTCCGGGCAACCCATTTTGTTTCTGGAAAATTGGATCGCCCGGACTAGCCGGGCGATGACGGATTTAGGTGGGTGAGTTTGAAGCGAATTCAGTCTAGCCGCTTCCCCAACTCGCCCGCGATGTCCTGAATAAATTGCCATGCCACGCGGCCTGAGCGCGCGCCGCGTCCTGCCGCCCAGGCAAGCGCACGCGGATGCAATTGGGCGCGCGGCAGATCGATGCCGAAATGCGCGGCGTAAGCGTCGATCATCGCGAGATATTCATCCTGCCCGCAATTGTGGAAGCCGAGCCACAGACCGAAACGGTCTGACAGCGAAACTTTTTCTTCCACCGCTTCGGAGGGATTGATCGCGGTCGAGCGTTCATTCTCCATCATGTCGCGCGGCATCAGATGGCGGCGATTGGACGTGGCGTAGAACAATACATTGGCGGGCCGTCCCTCGATGCCGCCTTCCAGTGCGGCTTTCAGCGATTTGTAGCTTGTGTCGTCCTTGTCGAAGGAGAGATCGTCGCAATAGAGCAGGAAGCGGCGTTTGGCATCGCGCAGCATCCGCAACAATTGCGGCAGGCTGGCGATTTCCTCGCGATGGATTTCGACCAGCGCCAACGGATCGCTGCGCCCCTCATTGACCTTCGCATGCACGGCTTTCACCACCGAAGACTTGCCCATGCCGCGCGCACCCCACAGCAGCGCGTTGTTGGCGGGCAGGCCGTCGGCGAAACGGCGCGTATTCTCGAACAGCGTGTCGCGCGCCTGATCGATTCCCTTCAGCAGATGCAGCGGCACATGGGCGACATGGGCCACGGCCACCAGCCCGCCATGGGCAGGCTCCCATACAAAGGCCGCACCTTCGGGCACATTGGCGGCCAGAGCAGGCGGGGCCAGCCGTTCCAATGCTGCGGCAACGCGCGCTGCCGCCTCGCCCTCATCGGATTTCTGCCGTCCCGTCATGGACTTAACCCTTCTTGCGCGCGCGGTTGCAATGAGGCCGCGCGCCGCTATAGTCCGCGCCGCCCTGCGCACAGCGCCTTTTTCCGGACCGCCTCATGGATCAATCCGTTCTGACTTCCATAGTACCGCTCATCGGCGTTGTCGGAATCTTCTATTTCTTCGTCATCCGGCCGCAACAGCAGCGCATGAAACAGCTTCGCGAGGCTGTGGACAATGTGCGGCGCGGCGACACGGTGGTGACGGCCGGCGGCCTCATCGGCAAGATCGTCAAGCTCAAGGACGATGGCGAGGTGCTGGTCGAAATCGCCGACAATGTGCAGGTGCGCGTGCTGAAAGCCACGCTATCGGAAGTGCGCGCCAAGGCCGACGTCAAGGCAGATAGCTGATGCTTCAAGTCTCTGCCTGGGTCCGCGCGATTGTCATCGCCATACTGGTCGGCGGCATTCTGGTGGCGTTGCCCAATGCGCTGCCGGACAATATCCGCGCGAAAATCCCGGCATGGCTGCCCAGCGCCACGACGAGCCTTGGCCTCGACCTTCAGGGCGGTTCTTATCTGCTGCTCGAAGTCGAACTGGATCAGGTGCAGAAGGACCAGATTGAATCCCTTTTGTCGGACATCCGCGTAGGCCTGCGCAAAGCCCATATCGGCTACACCGATCTGGCCGCCAAGGACGACACGGTGTCTGTGCGCGTGCGCGACCCCGCCCAGTTCGATGCGGCGAAAACCATCCTCGACGGTCTCAATCCCATGTCGGGCGGCTCGGTCCTGTCCATCGGCACGCGCGAATATGACGTGACGACGCCGGGCG